>NZ_JBTYHB010000005.1:0-363721 GCF_054871485.1 Streptomyces sp. UC4497
GCCCATCCGTCTCCCCCCGGCCTGCTACTCCCTCGGCGCCGCCGCCGCGTAATTGGCCCCGCCGCGGCGGGGGCCGGCCCGCCTTCGGGGTCCGGCCCCGGCCACCTGACTTCCGTCTCCCACAAGGGGGTGTGCCGGATGAACGACACCGTTCGTCTGCACCGGCTCACGATGGTCGCCGAGGACGACGGCGTGATGGTCGGCCGGCCCGACATCGACTCGTACGCGGTGTTCCCCGAAGAGGGGGCACAGGCGCTGCGGATGTTCGCCGACGGGGCGTCCGTCGGCGAGGTCGCCGACTGGTACCAGCGCACGTGCGGCGATCCGCTCGACATGGACGACTTCCTGGAAACCCTCGCCGACCTCGGCTTTCTGCACACCGGCGAACCGGTCGTGGAGCAGCGGCGGGTGCGCAGGCAGGGGCTCGGCAGAGCGCTGTTCTCCTGGCCGGCCTGGGTCGCGTACGCCGCCCTGGTGGCGGCCGCGGTGGCCATGATGGTCCGCGAGCCCGGGCTGCGGCCCTCGTACCACCAGGTGTTCTTCACGCACTATCTGACGCTCATTCCGCTGACCGTGTTCGCGCTCGCGCTGCCGTGCATCGTCGTGCACGAGGCGTTCCACGCGCTCGCCGCGCGGCGGCTCGGACTGCCGTCGACGCTCGGGATCGGGCGCAGGCTCTACTACATCGTCGCGGAGACGCGGCTCGATTCGCTGCTCAGCGTGGAGCGCAGGAAACGCTATCTGGTCTTCTGCGCGGGCATGTTGGCGGATGTTGTTCTGCTGTGCGGGTTCACGCTGCTTTCGCTCGCGCTTGACACAAACGCAATTCCGTCGTGGATTCACAAACTCTGTCTTGCTGTCGCCTTCACCTGTGTCCTGCGTCTCATCTGGCAATTCCTGTTCTATTTGGAGACGGACATCTATTACGTGGTGACGACCGCCACCGGATGTACGGATCTGCAGAATGCGTCGCGATTCCGGCTGCGTACCGGGTTCCGCAAGGCACTGCGGCTCGCGCCGCCGACGGCGGACACCGAGTGGTCGCCGCGCGACCGTGCCGTGGCCCGCTGGTACGCGCCGCTGCTCTTCGCCGGGTACGGGTTCTCGCTGGCCTCGCTGGCCTGGGCCGGGATCCCGACCGCCACACGCTTTTGGACGACGGTCGCCGACCGGCTCGGCGATCCGCACACCCCGTTCTGGGACCTGGTCGACGCGGCGGGCTTCCTGCTCCTGTCCGGCCTGCAGATCGGGCTGCTCGTGCACATCACCCTGCGGGACCGGCGGAACCGGTCCCGTACCAAGTCACCTCAAGGAGCCCTGACATGACCGCTCACCTGTCGACGCACCACTGGTGGTTCGACGCCACCGCGGACACCACCGCCGCCGAGTCACCACCGTCACCGTCCCTGGAGGTCGCCTGCCACCGCCGGTTACGCGGCCCGTTCACCGCCGCGCACTTCCTCCTCCACCGGGCCGTACCCCAACTGGTCGAGCGCGACCGCGAGTTGGTGGCATCGGCGCGGGCGGCCGAGGTGGAGTCCATCGCCCCGGAGCTGATGGAGATCGTGCCGACGCCGCCGCAGACCCTCACCAACCTCGCCGACGCCAAGGAGCGCACCCGCTTCTATCCGGCGACCCGCGCCCTGCGCATCGCGCACGGCGTGGCCGAACTCCTCATGGACTGGGCGCGGGTGGCCCACCCGCGCGGCCTCACCCTCGCCTTCCGCGGCCTGGACGAGGCCGATCCCACGGACCGGGACCTGGTGGCCGTGCTGCTGCGGCGCTGCGATCCCGCGACCCTGACCGTGGTCGTCGACGGCGCGGGGGCGGCCGACGACCTGCTCGGCAAGGCGCTCGCCGCACACACCCACCGGATTCCCCGACTCCCGTTCGTGGACGCGGAGCTGCTGCCCGACACGGACCTCGCGCAGCGCTACATCGACGGCGACGGCACCAGTGACGACGCCCGCCTGCGCCGCGCCTACGAATCGCTGCCCGCCGCCGAGCGGGCCCGCCGGCACACCGCACGCGCCGAACTCCTCGCCGGGCGGGACGAGCCGACGCTGCGGCTCGGGGCGATCCCGTACCACCTGGAGCACGGCACGGACCCGCGGGGCGCGGGCGTCGAGGCGATCGTCCGGGCCGTCAACTCCTGCTTCAACAAGGGGTTCTACGAGGCCGTGGTGGACCTCGCCGAACGCGGCAGGGCACTGCTGGCCGGCGTCGAGCCGGACCGTACGTACTGGAACCTGACGCACAAGACCGGCGCCTGCCTGTGCTATCTGGGACGCGGCGCGGACGCGTTCGCGTACTTCGAGGAGATGCGGCGCGGCTCCACCTCGCAGGACGCGCACATGGGGACCGCGTACCTCATGGCGATGCTCTACACCCGGTTCCTGCCGAAGGACGCGCACGACGAGGACCTCGCGCTGGCCTGGGTGAACACGGCCATCTCGATCGCGGACGTGCACCCCGACCCGCACAAGCGGGTCCTGGTGCGGGCGTTCATGCGCAACGCACGGGCCTTGGTCGAGCTGCACCGCGGCAACGCCGACGGTTCGCTCGCCCTGGTCGAGGAGGCGATGGCGATCACGGACGCCGACTTCGGCCCTGACGAGCAACTCCTGCACCGTTCCGTGCTGTTGTACAACCGGGCGCAGGTGCGCGGCGCGCGCGGCGACCACACCGCTTCGCTGGCCGACTACGACGAGGTGATCCGCCGCGACCCGGACTACGGCGACTACTACTTCGAGCGGGCCGCCCAGCACCGCGCGCTCGGCGCGGCCCACGAGGCGCTCGCCGACTACGCGACCGCGATCCGCCTCACGCCGCCGTTCTACGAGGCGCACTTCAACCGGGCCGATCTATTGCGGGAGTTGGGCGACGACGCGGGCGCGCTGCGCGATCTGGACCATGCCCTCTCCATCGAGCCGGACCACCTCGACTCGCTGCTGCACCGCGCGGACCTGTCCCTGGAGCGCGGCGACTTCGACCGGGCCCGCGCGGACATCGAGCACGGCCTGGACATCGCGCCGGACAACACCCAATTCCTCGCTACACAGGGGGCGTTGCACTCCGAACTGGGCGACACGGGAGCCGCCTACGAGAGCTATTCGGCGGCGCTGAAGGCGGATCCGCGCTGCCTCGCCGCCTGGGCGAACCGGGCCGTCCTCGCCTTCGACGCGGGCCGCCCCGCCGAGGCCGTCGCCGACCTGGACGCGGCCCTCGCGCTCGACGACGACGCGGAACTGCGGGCCAACCGGGCCGTGGCGCTCCAGTCCCTCGGCGACCACCGGCGCGCGGCCGCCGACCTGGACCGTGCCATGGCCTCGGCCGGCGCCGCGCCCGACCCGGAGCTGCTGTACCTGCGGGGTGTCAGCCGCTTCGCCCTCGACGACCCGTCCGGGGCGCTCACGGACTGGCGCGCCCACCTGGCCGCGTACGAGCGCGGCGGCGCCTCCCCGCACGCCGAGGAGATCCACGCCCGCGCCGGGGCCGCGCTGCGGGAGGGCGCGGCATGACCGCCGAGGCGACGAGTCCGCCGGGCGTCGAAGCGGCCGAGCCCGACCTCGTACGGTCCGCGCTGCGACGGCACGCCAAGGGGGTCGCCGTGGTCACGGTCGGCGGGGAGCGGCCCGCCGGGTTCTGCGTCACCTCGCTCGCCTCGCTCTCCCTGGACCCGCCGCTCCTGTCGTTCACGGTGGGCCTGCGGTCGGGTTCGTGGGAGGCGGTGCGGGGCGCGACGTGGGTGATGGTGCAGCTGCTCGCGGCCGGTCAGGAGGAGGTGGCGCGGGTCTTCGCGGGCCCGCGCCACGCCCGCTTCGGGCCGGACACCTCCTGGCATCTCGACCCGCTGGGCCTGCCCGCCCTGGACGGCGTACTGGCCCGCTTCGTGCTCACGCCGGTCAGCACCCGGCCGGTGGGCGACCACGCGCTGTTCATCGGGCTCGTGGTGCGGGCGGGCCGGGTCACGGATGCGGGGCCGCTGGTGCACCACGACGGGACGTTCGTCGACCTGCCGGGGCCGCCCGGAGCTACCGGCACGACAGGCGCCCGACACTGAGCCATTGGTACAGTCGGCCGCGTTCCGCCGAGCCACCGAAGGAGCCCGACGCCCATGGCAGTGGACCAGCTCGACACCCGCATCCTGCGGCTCCTCCTGGAACAGCCCCGCACCAGCATGCGCGAGTACGCCCGGATCCTCGGCGTGGCCCGCGGCACGTTGCAGGCCAGGCTCGACCGGATGGAGCGGGACGGTGTCATCACGGGCGTGCAGCCGTCCCTCTCCCCGGCGGCCCTCGGCCACCCGGTGCTCGCCTTCGTGCACATCGAGACCACGCAGGGCCACCTGGGGGACGTCGGGGACGAGCTCGCGGGGGTGCCGGAGATCATCGAGGCGTACTCCACCACGGGCGGCGGGGATCTCCTCGCCCGCGTGGCGGCGCGCGACGCCGAGCACCTGGAAGATGTGATCCAGCAGCTCAACCGCCTGCCCGGCGTGGTCCGCACCCGCACCGAGGTGGCGCTGCGCGAGCGCGTCCCGCACCGGCTGCTGCCGCTGGTCGAGGCGATCGGGAAGGCGGCGGGGCAGCCGCGCGGATGATCGGTGGACCCCGGTCCTGCATCCTGGTTCCCATGAGCGACGCGAACCACCCCTCGTACCACTTCGGCGACACCGCGATCGTCTTCGATCTCGACGGCACCCTCGTGGACAGCGAGCCGAACTACTTCCGGGCCTCCCTGGCCACCCTCGCCCGCCAGGGCGTCAAGGACTTCACGTGGGCCGACCACGAGACGTACGTCGGGATCTCCACGCTGGAGACCATCGGCATCTGGAAGCGGAAGTACGGCATCGAGGCGCCGGACAGCGAGCTGCTGGAGGAGATGAACGCCCGCTATCTGGAACTCGCGCGTGCCGACACCCATGTCTTCCCGCAGATGCGGCTGTTCGTCGAGCGGCTGCACGCGGCGGGCGTGCCGATGATCGTCGCGTCGGGCTCGTCCCCGGAGGCGATCGACGCGATCCTCACCGGCACGGGGCTCATGGCGCAGCTGCCGTTGTACGTGTCGGCGGACGAGGTCGAGCACGGCAAGCCGGCCCCCGACGTGTTCCTCGAGGCGGCGCGCAGGCTCGGCACGCAGGCCCCGCACTGTGTGGTCCTGGAGGACGCGGCGCCGGGGGCCGCCGCCGCGCACGCGGCCGGCATGCGCTGCATCGCGCTGCCGTACGTCGCGGCGCAGGCGGAGGACCCGGCGTTCACCACGGCCGACCTGCTGTTCAAGGGCGGTCAGGAGGAGTTCACGGCGCGGGCCGCGTGCGAGTGGCTCGAGCGCTCAGCTCCGTCTTCCTGATCTTCCCGGTGGGGGTGAGCGGCAGCTCGTCGAGGATCTCGACGATGTGCGGGACCTTGTACGTCGCCATGGCCCCGGCCGCCCACTCCTTGAGCGCGTCCCCGGTGAGCGCCGATCCGGGGACGGTGCGCGCGAACGCGTACGGGCGCTGACCGCTGTCCGGGTCGTCGACGGCGACGACCGCGGCGGCGAGCACATCGGGGTGCTGGGCGAGCAGTGTCTCCACTTCCGTGGGGAAGACACTCATGCCCTTCACCTTGATCATGTCCTTGTCGCGGCCCAGGTAGTGCAGACACCCCTCTTCGTCGAGGGCGCCGATGTCCCCGGTGTGCAGCCACCCGTCGCGCAGCGCGCTCGCGGTGGCCTCGGGCGCACGCCAGTAGCGGGTGAGCACGGACGGGCCGCGCACCACGATCTCGCCCCGCTCACCCAGCGGCAGCGGCACACCGGTGGTGAAGTCGACGACCATGAAGTCCGTGCCGGGGACCGGGAGTCCGCAGAACACCGGGTCGCTCAGCAGATCGTGGTCGCCGTCCTGGAAGCCGAGTGTGTTGGTGTCACTGGTGTGTGTCTCGGTCATCCCGTACGAGGCCTCGCGCAGCACACTGTGCTCGCCGACGGCCTTCTTCCACCGCGCGCGCAGGGCCGGGGTGAGCTTGCGGATGAAGGAGACGGTGAGCGGGCTCGACAGGCTCGTCAGGTCGCGGCGCGCGAAGTCGGGGTGGTCGAGGAGTTCGAGGTAGTTCTCGACGGTGCCGGCCATGGTGGTCGCGCCGTGGGTCTCGATGGCGTCGAGGACCTCGACCGCGTTCCAGCGGTTGAGGATGATGCTGGTGCCGCCGGAGACGAGCGGGGCGAGGATGCCGAGGTTCTCCCCGGCTATCCAGAAGATGGGCAGGTAGCAGACCGAGACGATGCCTCGCTCGCGCTCCGCGTCCGTGGCTGTGCGGCCGTTGTCGATGGCGGTGGCCGTGTAGACCATGTGCCGCTGGGTGTGCTCGCAGCCCTTGGGGAGTCCGGTGGTGCCTCCGGTGTAGTTGAGGGCGGCGAGCGCATCGAGGTCGTCGGCGATCGACTCATGGCGCTCGTGCGCGACGGCCCGCGGCCAGTCGGCGTCGGCCAGCACGGCGCGTACGGGTGTGTCGGCGCGCACCTCGTCGACGGCGGGCAGCAGCGCGTCCCGCGTGACGACCAACTCCGGTCCGGCGTCGTTCAGTTCGTGCCGCAGTTCCGCCGCGCGGAACATCGGGTTCACCGGCACGTGCACCGCCCCGATGCGCAGCACGGCGAGCAGGGCGACGACGAAGCGGGCCCCGTTCGGCAGGAAGACGCCGACGCGGTCGCCCGACCGCACGCCCTGTTCGGTCATCCACCCCGCCAACCGGGCGCTCTGGTCGTCGAGTTGCATGTAGCTGAGGGTCTCGGCCGCCGTGACGATCGCGGGCCGGTCCGGATGGCGCACGGCCCAGCGGGCCACATGCCCGGGGAGCGTCAACTCCCCTGCCTCGTGGCGGGTTTCGGACGGCTGGCGGCCGGCCCTGGACCTGGCCTGGCGGGCGCGCAGGTCGCGCAGATACGCCTCTGTGTCGATGGTGGACGTGCCGTGAGACAACGTGCGGCTCCCTACTGCTGCGGTGCTGCTCCGATACCGAGAAGGTGCAGGTACATGACGGTCGCGTCGGCGACCGCCCGGTCGTACGTGTCCGGTCGCTCGGCGACGAGCCGCGCGAACTCGATGCTCATGCCGCCGACGGCACGGGACAGGGTGAGCGGGTCGACGACCGGGTGCGCCCTGCCCTCGGCCGCGACCCGGCGTACGTAGCGGGCGGCGCGGCGGACCGGACGCTCGCGGATCTCCTCCCACAGGGCACGCACCTCGGCGTCGCCCCGCGCCTGCTGCTCGAGCAGGACGAGCAGCGGCAGGTGCCGCGCGTAGGCGGCGATGAACGCGGCCGTGGAGGCGCGCGCCACCGCCGCCACGTCGTCGGGGTCCACCCCGGGCACGTCCTGCGCGGCGAGGAACGCGTCCCGTACGCGCCCCGCCAGCACCCGGAAGACCTCTTCCTTGGACGCGAAGTAGACGTAGAAGCCGGCCCGTGACACCTCGGCCCGCGCCGTGATGTCGGCGATGGTCGCCGGGCCGTAGCCGAGCCGAGTGAAGACCTGCTCGGCCGCGTCGAGCAGCCGTCCGCGCGCCGGGGCGTCGGTCCGGTCGCGGGCGGTGCGGGTCGCCCATTCCTGCCGCCGGGGCGGTCTGTCCTGCTGACTGCGTGCCACAGCGCCAGAGTATTGACGTTGACGTCAGTGTCAATGAGCATGACGGAATCCGCGTTCGGCACCTCGGAACCTTGGACCTTCGGGACCTCGCAACCTTGGGGCCGGACCCGACTTCGACATCCCGGAGGGGCACATGGGGTCAGCCGCCGTACTCGTCGCCAACCGAGGGGAGATCGCCGTACGGGTGCTGCGCGCCGCCGCCGAACTCGGGCTGCGCACGGTGGCCGTGCACGAGCCGGGCGACGAGGCGCACCTGCATCTGGCGGACGAGGCCGTGCCGCTCGCGGCGGGCGGCTATCTGGACGCCGAGGCACTGGTCGCGGCCGCGCGCCGTTCCGGGTGCACGTATCTCCACCCCGGCTACGGCTTCCTGAGCGAGTCCGCGGAGCTCGCCCGGCGGTGCGCGGACGCCGGGCTCACCTTCGTGGGCCCTTCGCCGGAGGTGCTCGACCTGTTCGGGGACAAGGCGCGCGCCCGTGCGCTCGCGGTCGAGACCGGGGTGCCGGTCCTGCCCGGTACGGAGGGTGACACCACGCTGGAGGAGGCGCGGGCGTTCCTCGCCGAAGGGCCGGTGATGGTCAAGGCGGTGGGCGGGGGCGGCGGGCGCGGTATGCGGGTCGTACGGGACGCGGCGGAGCTCGACGAGGCATGGGAGCGGTGCGCGTCCGAGGCCCAACAGGCTTTCGGTCGCGGTGAGTTGTACGTGGAGCGGCTGTGGGAGGGCGCCCGGCACATCGAGGTGCAGGTGGTCGGCGACGGTGGCATGGTGAGTCACCTGTGGGAGCGGGACTGCAGCGCGCAACGCCGCCACCAGAAGCTCGTCGAGATCGCCCCGGCGCCCGGCCTCGACGCCGTCGTGCGCGGCCGACTCCTCGACGCCGCCCTGGACCTGGCCGGAGCCGCCCGTTACGCAGGCGTCGGCACGGTCGAATTCCTCGTCCGGGGCGAGGAGTTCGTGTTCATGGAGGCCAATCCGCGCCTCCAGGTGGAGCACACCGTGACGGAGGAGGTGACGGGTGTCGACCTGGTCGCGACGCAGCTGCGGATCGCGGCGGGCGAGCCGCTGGCCGGCCTCGGTCTCGCCGGGGAACCGCCCGAGCCACGCGGCTTCGCCGTGCAGCTGCGAGTGAACGCGGAGGTCACGGGGCCGGATGGCGCGGTGCGCCCGTCGGCGGGACGGCTCGCGCGCCTCGACGTGCCGACGGGTCCCGGTGTGCGCGTCGACACCGCCGGCCGCACAGGCACCGAACTCGGCACGCGCTACGACTCTCTCCTCGCCAAGGTCGTCGCGTACGCGCCGGCCGGAGACTTCGCGGCGGCGTGCGCGCGGGCGCGGCGGGCGCTCGACGAGTTCACGGTGGAGGGCGTACGGACCGGAATCCCCTTCCTGGCCAGGCTGCTCGACCACCCCGGCTTCACGGCGGGCGGCTTCGACACCGGCTTCGTACAGCGCCACCTCGCCGAACTCGTACCGCCGGCCGACGCCGCACCGGAAGGTGCCACGGAACCGGGCACGGTGACCGCGCCCATGGCGGGCACGGTCGTCACCGTCGAGGCCGAGCCCGGCCAACTCGTCGCGGCGGGCGCCACCTTGCTCGTGCTGGAAGCGATGAAGATGGAGCACGTGGTGCGTGCCGAGCACGCGGGTGTCGTACGTGCCGTGGGCGCGGGAGTCGGCGAAACGGTCGCCGAGGGCGCCGAGTTGGTACTGCTTGACGTGACGGAGAGCGGTGGCGCCACGGAGGACGCGGCCGAGGAGCTCGACCTCGACGCGGTACGCCCCGACCTCGCGCAGGTCGTCGAGCGGCACGCCTTCGGCCTCGACGAGAACCGCCCCGAAGCGGTCGCCAAGCGGCATGCGACCGGGCTCCGCACGGCCCGCGAGAACATCGATGACCTGTGCGACCCGGGGACGTTCACCGAGTACGGCGCGCTCGCGGTGGCCGCCCAGCGGCGGCGCCGCTCGCTGGACGACCTGATCCGCTCGACGCCCGCCGACGGCATGGTGACCGGCACGGGCCGGATCGGCGGCGCGCCCACGGTCGTGATGTCGTACGACTACACGGTGCTCGCCGGGACGCAGGGCCACAACAACCACCGCAAGACCGACCGGATGCTGCACCTGGCAGAGGAACGCGGCCTGCCCGTCGTGCTGTTCGCGGAGGGCGGCGGAGGCCGCCCCGGCGACACGGACACCTCCTCGATCGCGGGCCTTGACGTCATGACGTTCCATCAAATGGCCCGCCTCAATGGCAAAGTGCCGCTCGTCGGTATCGCCTCGGGCCGCTGCTTCGCGGGGAACGCGGCGCTGCTCGGCTGCTGCGACGTCATCATCGCGACGCCCGAGGCGAACATCGGCATGGGCGGCCCCGCGATGATCGAGGGCGGCGGCCTCGGTGTGCACCGACCGGAGGACATCGGCCCGCTGTCGGTGCAGGTGCCGAACGGGGTCGTGGACCTCCCGGTCGCCGGCGAGGCGGAGGCGGTGCGCGTGGCCCGCGCCTACCTCTCGTACTTCCAGGGCCCGCAGGCGAGTTGGGAGGCGCCGGACCCGCGACGCCTGCGCCACGCGGTGCCCGAGAACCGGCGCCGCGCCTACGGCATCCGCGCCGCGATCGAGGGACTCGCCGACACGGACTCGGTGCTCGAACTGCGCCGCGGCTTCGGAGCGGGAGTCATCACGGCGCTGGTGCGGATCGAGGGCCGCCCGATGGGCCTGGTCGCCAACAACCCGGCACACCTCGGCGGCGCCGTCGACCGGGACGCCGCGGACAAGGCGGCACGCTTCCTGCGGCTGTGCGAGGCATTCGGCCTCCCGGTCGTCTCGCTGTGCGACACACCGGGGTTCATGGTGGGCCCGGAGTCCGAACGCACCGCTACAGTACGGCAGTTCGCCGACCTGTTCGTGGCGGGCGCCCGCCTCACCGTGCCACTGGTGTGTCTCGTGCTGCGCAAGGCGTACGGGCTCGGGGCGATGGCCATGATGGGCGGTTCGACGCGGGCGCCGCTCGGCACGGCGGCCTGGCCGAGCGGCGAGTTCGGCGGGATGGGCCTGGAGGGCGCGGTGCGGCTCGGCTACCGGCGCGAACTGGAGGCGATCGCCGACCCCGCCGAGCGGGAGCGGGCGTTCGAGGCGCGGGTCGCCGAGTTGTACGAGCACGGCAAGGCGGTGAACGCGGCGGCGGCGCTGGAGATCGACGCGGTCATCGACCCGGCGGATTCGCGGAGTTGGATCCTCTCGGCACTGGACGCGCCGGCCATGGCCTCGGACACACCCGTGCATTGATGCACTCCGAGAGGGGTACTCGGTCGATCATGCGAATCAGTGTGGTGGATGTCGGTTCGAACACCGTGCGCCTCGCGATCGCGGACGCGCGCGACGGAGCGCCGTTGCCCGTGCACACGGCCAAGCGGCGGTTACGCCTGTCGGAGCTGGTGGGCGCCGATCGCAGACTGGGTCCTGCGGCCGTCGAGCGGCTGGTGGAGGCGGTGCGGGCGGCGATCGCGGAGGCCGAACGCTGGGGCAGCGACGAGCCGTTCGTGTTCGCCACGGCCATCGTGCGGGACGCGCCGAACCGGGACGAGGTGCTCGACGCCATCGAGGCGGGCAGCGGGGTGCGGCCCCGGGTGCTGCCCGGCGAGGTGGAGGCCGAGCTGACGTTCCTCGCGGCGCGGCGCTGGATGGGCTGGCGGGCCGGGCCGCTCGGTGTCCTCGACATCGGCGGCGGTTCGCTCGAGGTCGCCTTCGGGCGCGGCCGACTCCCCGAGTTCGCGATCTCGCTGCCGCTCGGGGCGGGACGCCTCACACGCGAGCACCTGCCGGCCGACGGGTCGCCACCGACGGAGCAGCAGCTCAAGGCATTGCGGCGCCATGTACGGCACCAGCTCAGGGACGTCGCGGCGCGGATCCGCTGGGAGGGGCCGTTGACGGCGGCGGCCACGTCCCGCACGTTCACGCAACTGGCGCGCCTGTGCGGGGCGCCGCCGGGGCGTTACGGCCCCTTCGTTCCACGCCAGTTGACCCGCAGGGCATTGGGCTTGGCGGTCACGGAGCTGGCGGCGCTCCCGGCCGAGCGGCGCGCGGAGCTGCCCGGCATCTCCGCGCCCCGGGCGTCGCAGTCCCTGGCGGGGGCGCTCGTCGGTCACACGGCGATGAAGCTCATGGGCATCAGCGAGCTCACGGTCTGCCCGTGGGCGATCCGCGAGGGCATTCTGCTGCGGCACATCGAGGGGGACGTGGGCTGGGGCCGCTCCCCGGCGCCGGCGCTCCGCTTGGCGGCCGGCGACACCCCGTCACCCCGCACCGGCGTCACCCCCTGGGGCCTCCAGCCCCAGCCCCCTCGCCGCCCTACGGGCACACCGTCGAACGCGGGGCGGGCTTGACCGGACCGCCCGCGATCCCGCCCGCGCGCGAGTACGTCCCCCACGGCGCGGGGGCGGGACCGGGGTGTTGGACGACGCGCGGGCGACCGCATGGCGTTGAGCAACGCGCGGGAGGCCCGACGGTGTAGGGCAACGCGCAGGCCGCGTGGCCGTGCTGGGCAACGCGGGGGCGCCCCCGCCGGGTTGGGCAACGCGCGGGCCGCACCGCCCCGGTCAGCCCCATCGATCGCGCCGTTCAGTCGCCCATCTCCCACCCACCCGCCCCCTCCGGGGGCGTCGGCCCAACGGGGTGCCGCAACCGCACTGGCCGACCCGTCGCCGGGACGGCTCCCCACCCACAGCGGCCGACCGTCGCCCGCCTGGGCTGGCGATTGATCGTGCCCAGAGGTCGCGGGCCGGGCAGTACGTCAGGCGTGTGCGGCGACTTCGGGAGCGTCAGCAGCGCAGGTCACAAGGAGCTGAGGAATCCTCGGACAGCCGCAGCGAACTCCGCTGGGGCTGTCTCGTGGACGGTGTGCCCGGCCGGGAGTTCAACGAGCTGGGCGTGGGGGCTCCGGTCGGCCATGTCCTTCGCGTGCTCCGCGCTGAGGACCGTGCTGCGGTTGCCGCGGATGAGCAGGGCCGGGCAGTTGCCGGCGAGCCAGTCGTCCCAATGGTTGCCGTTGAGGTGCTGCTGTGAAGCGTTCATGTCCTTTGGGTCGAAGGCAAGGCCCCAGCCGTCGGGGTACTCACGCACGGCATCCGTGAGGTAGCTCGCCGACGGGCCGAGCTCCTCCAGCAGCTCGGCCCGGGTCGGTGCCCGGTGTGGCCAGGCCAGGCTGAAGGAGAGCTCGTCATCGACTTCGGCGCCGATGTCCTCGACGATCAGTGCGTCCACGAGCCCGGGGTGCCGGGCGGCGAGTTGGTAGGCGTTGACGCCTCCGAGGGAGTGGCCGAGTACGACCGCGTTGTCGATCTCCAGATGTTCCAGCACGGTCGCGGCGTCCTCGACGTAGCCGGTGCGGGAGAAGTCGACGGGACGGTCGGAGTACCCGTGCCCACGCTGGTCGAGGGCGATGACTCGCCAGGAATCGCCCAGTTCCCGGGCCAGACGCGTGAAGGTGCGGCCTTCTCCGAAGTGTCCGTGCAGGGCCAGCAGTGGTCGTCCCGGGCCGCCGAAGTCGAGGAAGGAGAGGCGACGCCCGGCCACCGTCGTGGCCGCGCGCTTCGGTTCGGTCGGGATCGTCGACGTCATGACGGTGAGTATGCGGACCTGGCTTGCGCGCTCTGCAGCTTGGGCGAGATGTCGGCGTTCACAAACCGGCGCGGCTCAGCTCCGTCATGCTCCGCTGGGCGGGACCTAGTGGACGTTCACCGGCGGGTGATCGACGCGGTGGCGTTCAAGTATCGCAACAACCTCGCCTGGCGTGACGTGCCGGACGGTGTTTGACCGGTTCCCCCGTTGGGCCCGCGATGGCACCCGGCAGCGCATACTCGTCGCTTTGCAGACCCGCGGCACTAGTCACCAGCGCCGAGGCCGCCGGCGACAACCAATTCGCGACTGGTGAACTCGCCGGTGAGCATGGGCATGGCAGCAGCGATCGCTTCCTTGGCCTCGGGCAACCGCAGGGAAGCGTCGTGGTGGTCCTTCGAATCCCAGACCTCCGTGACCACGATCGTGTCCGGGTCATCGTCGGCCAGACCCACCACGTAGCTTCTGCAGCCAAGCTCACGGAGACCATCGGCTCCGGAGAGCAGGATCGCAACCACGTCGTCGCGCTTACCGGGCTGAGTCTTCATCGAGCCGATGTAGCCATAGGCCATGTCACGCCGCCTTCGTAGGAGTTGCTGTTACTCGGCACCATCATGACCGCCCCTTCAGACGACGCGACCGGCCCCCTGCCGCAACCCCGGAGTACACGAATCACTGACTGATCTATCAGGAGCCGGGAAGGATCCATCAGACACGGCCTGGAGCAATCGGCCGCCTTGGGCGGCAGGATGGACGAGGCGGTCCCGGTGCCGCGCATCGGCCACCGCGGGCACCGACCTCGGCACCGCACTCGGGCCCCGGCTGACCGAAGCCCCCGGAGGGGGCGGGCGGGTGGGAGACGTCCAGGCCCCGGCGCAGTCGAAGCAAGACCGGTACCACGTACCAATGACACGGCACACCAACCCCGACGCACGCCACCGAAACCCCACACCCGGCAACCATCACCACAAGCGCCGACCCCGGCACCGCACCCGGACCCCGGCGGACCGAAGTCCCCGGAGGGGGCGGGCGGGTGGGAGACGACCAGGCACCGGCACAGCCGAAGCAAGGCCGGTGCCGCGCAACCATCACAGCTAACGCCGGGCCTCAACCGACCCAGGCCCCGGCGGCGGGTGGGACACGACCGGGCCCCAGCGCGCGGGTGGGAGACGGCCAGGCCCCGGCGTCCGGGTAGGACGCGACCGGGCACCGGCCCGCGGGTGGGGCGCTGCCGGGCAGCGGTGCGGCAGGGCGGAACCGGCAGGGGGCCGTGCCGCAGGGCCCACCCCTGCCCCCACCCGGCGGCAAGCGCACCGCGAAGCCGTCAGCCCACCCCCCGTACCAGCTCAATCGCCCGCCCCAACGTCGCCAGCCGCGCCCCCACCGTGTCCCCCGCCGGGTACATCCGCACCGTGTCCACCCCCGCGTCCCGCCACACCTTCAACCGGTCCCGCACCATGTCCTCCGTGCCGATGAGCGTCGTGGCGAGGACCATGTCGTCGGTGACCAGGGCGGCCGCCCCCTCGCGGTCGCCGGCCTGCCAGCGTTCGCGGACCGACGCCGCGACGTCGGCCCAACCCTGCCTGCTGTAGGCCTGGTTGTAGAAGTTGGTCGAGGCGGAACCCATGCCGCCGAGGCTGAAGGCGAGTTCCTTCTTCCGGCTGCCCACGACCTCGGCCAGCTCCTCCTCGTCCTCGACGAAGTTCACCTCCGCCCCCTGGCAGATGTCGAGGTCGGCCCTGGTCCGGCCCGACGCCGCGAGCCCCGCGTCCAAGTGGTCGAAGTACGCCTCCTTGGCCCCCTCGGGCACAAAGCTCGTCCCGAGCCACCCGTCGGCGACCTCCCCGGTGAGCCGCAGCATCTTCGGCGACAACGTGGCCAGGTAGATGGGGAGTTCGTGCTCCGCCCGCATCGACAGCCGCATCGGCTTCGCGTCGCCACCGGGCAACGGCAGCGTGAACTCCCGCCCCTCGTACGCGATCTTCTCGCCGGTCGCCGCCATCCGCACGATCTCGACCGTCTCCCGCATCCGGCTCAACGGCCGCGCGAACGGCACCCCGTGCAGCCCCTCGATCACCTGCGGCCCGGAAGGACCGAGCCCGAGGAGGAAGCGTCCCTCGGAGATGTTCGACAGCGTGATCGCGGCGCGCGCGATCGCGGCCGGGGTGCGGGTCGCGAGCTGGATGATGCCGGAGCCGAGCAGCATCCGCTCGGTGCGCGCCGCCAAGTACCCCAGCGGGGACGGCGCTTCGGATCCCCAGGCCTCCGCGACCCAGCAGATGTCCAGGCCAAGACGCTCGGCCTCGGTGACGAAGTCGACGGTCTCCCGCCAGTTCCCGCCGGACGCCTCGATGGTGGTAGAGGTGCGCATCAGACGGCCGCCCCTTCCGCGAGGTCCTTCAGGGCGTCGAGCGTGGCGGCCATGCCCTGCTCGAACTCCTTCAGCCGGACGTGGACGATCTTCTGCTCCTTCTCCGGCATCCGGTCGATCGCGAAGGAGAGGCCCGAGCGGCCCGGCCCCATCCGCACCCACTGCGCCAGCTCCGTCGCCCCGTCGTCCAGCGCGTCGAGGGTGAACCGCCAGACGGCGCTGGGGACTTCGGGGTCGGAGACCGCCCACGCGAACACGCGCGGCGCCGTGCACTCGACGACGTACGAGGTGGTCTCCCACGCGCCGAACGCCTCGTGCTGGTTGCGTCCCACGAACCGGGCGCCCACGCCGCGCTCCTCACCGAGCCACTCGGCGGACTGCAACTCGGCGCTGAACCGCGGCATGAGGCCGATGTCCGTCACCAGCTCCCACACCCGCTCCGGGGACGCCTCGATCCTGCGCCGCACCTCGACGGTCGGGGT
This sequence comes from Streptomyces sp. UC4497, assembly GCF_054871485.1. Lineage (NCBI taxonomy): Bacteria > Bacillati > Actinomycetota > Actinomycetes > Kitasatosporales > Streptomycetaceae > Streptomyces > Streptomyces sp. UC4497. The sequence goes on from NZ_JBTYHB010000005.1 coordinate 16,097, forward strand.
GTCCGCATAGCGCGCGCCCGTCCACTCCATCGTGGCCCACCTCTCTCTCGTATCGGCTCGAAGCATGAGAGTTTCGTAGTTGGACTCACCACGTCAAGAGGGGTACGGACCCATGCGGGGGTCGGTTCAGCGGGTGAAGCGCGCCGCGATGTCCGGACGCCGCGCGAGCTTCTCCGGGTAGCCGGGGCCCATCCGCGCGTGGGTGTCCTCGGCGGTCATCGGCTCCCCGCAGTGCCCGCAGACGACCGCGGCCTCGCCCTCGTGCCCGCACCGGTCGTGTTCGAAGACGACGGGCGCGCCCTCCTCGCCGGACAGCCAGCGGTTGCCCCAGGCGTTCATGGCGGCGAGGACACCGAAGAAGTCCCGCCCCTTCTCGGTGAGGACGTAGTCGTGCCGCACGGGAGCGCTGTCGTAGGCGCGCTTCTCCATCAGCCCGGCCTCGACCAGCCGCCGCAGCCGCTCGGCGAGGGTCGTCCGGGCGATGCCGAGCTCCTGCTGGAACACGTCGAAACGGGTGATGCCGTAGAACGCCTCGCGCAGCACGAGCGGCGTCCACCAGTCCCCCAGGAGGTCCATGGTGCGCGCGATGGAGCAGGGCCAGTCGGCAAAGGATGTGCGCCTCATGCGCCCAGGATACGAAGCTCGACAAGTGAGTCTGCCTACAAGACGGAACTGGCCACGACGGCACCTGCCCCGAGTGACATTCACCATGAACGGTGCCGGCCCATTGTGAACGCCCCGCACACCTGATCACCTGAAGGTTCGACAACGCACCGAGCTGGAGGCCCCGTTGTTCGCTTCCGTGGATGAAGTCACCACGCGCCTTGCCGGGACCGGCTATCTGGCCTCGCCCGCCGTGGCGACCACCGTCTTCCTGGCCGCCAAGCTCGGCAAGCCGCTGCTCGTCGAGGGCCCCGCGGGCGTCGGCAAGACGGAACTCGCGAAGGCGGTCGCGGCGATCAGCGACGCCCGCCTGATCCGCCTCCAGTGCTACGAGGGCGTGGACGAGAGCCGCGCGCTCTACGAGTGGAACCACGCCAAGCAGCTGCTGCGCATCACGGCGGGCCAGGGCGAGACCTGGGACCAGACCCGTACGGACATCTTCAGCGAGGAGTACCTCCTCTCGCGCCCGCTCCTGACCGCGATCCGCGGCGAGGACGCCAAGGTCCTCCTCATCGACGAGATGGACAAGGCGGACGTAGAAGTGGAAGGTCTCCTCCTCGAAGTCCTCTCCGACTTCCAGGTGACCGTCCCCGAGCTGGGCACCATCGCCGCCACCCGGCGCCCCTTCGTGGTCCTCACCTCCAACGCGAGCCGCGAACTGTCGGAGGCACTGCGCCGCCGCTGCCTTTTCCTCCACATCGGCTTCCCAGAGGAGGAGTTGGAGCGCCGCATCGTCGCCCTCAAGGTGCCCGAGCTCGACGCGGTGCTCGCCGAGTCCCTCGTACGTGTCGTGGGGGCGCTGCGCGCGATGGATCTGCGCAAGGTGCCCTCGGTCGCCGAGACGGTGGACTGGGCGCGCACCCTGCTGGCGCTCGGCGCGGACCGCCTGGACGAGGAGGTCGTACGGGCGTCCCTCGGCGTGGTCCTCAAGCATCAGGAGGACGTGAACACGGCAGCGGCGAAGCTCGACCTGGACGCGGTGTGAACACGGCGCTCTCGGTCGCGGACCGGGTCACCTCGCTCGTCCGGGCGCTGCGCGCGCACGGCATCCGGATCGGCACGGGCGAGAGCGTGGACGCCGCGCAGGCGGTGGCGGCGCTGGGCCTCGACAGCCGGGACCGGCTGCGCGAGGGGCTGGCCGCCACGCTCCTGCACGACCAGGGGCAACGCGCGGTCTTCGACCCGGTCTTCGACGTGTATTTCCCGCACGCCGTGGGCGCGCCCGGGGAGGACGGCCCCACCGACCGGGACAGCCTGCGCGAACGCCTCACCGAGGCCCTGGCCAAGAACGACAGCGCCGCCCTTGCCCGCCTGGCCGCCGCGGCGGTGGACGCCCTCGGCGGCTACGACACGAACGGCTGGTCGTCCCAGCAGACGCTGGACCGGCTGCGCCCGCAGACCCTCCTCGCGCCCGTCATGTCGGCGATCCGGGCGGGCGGCAGCGGCCAGTCCGGGGCGTTCACCGACCGCATCGAGGCGGACGAGATCCGCCGCCGCATCGAGGCCTTCCGCGAAGGGGTGCGCGGCGAGGCCCGCCGCCGGGTCGCGGAGGCCCGCAACCGCGACGAACTGGCACGCCGCATGCCGGTCCAGACCCCCGACCGCACCCTGTTCCTCTACGCGGACAAGGCCCAGCTCGCCGAGCTGCGCCGCACGGTCCACCCCCTGGCCCGCAAGCTGGCCACCCGCCTCGCGGCCCGCAGGCGCCGCGCGGCCCGCGGCCACATCGACCTGCGCCGGACGCTGCGCGGCTCGCTGTCGACGGGCGGCGTCCCCATGAAGCCGGTCCTGCGCAAGCGCCGCCCGACCCGCCCGGAACTGGTCCTGCTCTGCGACGTGTCGGGCTCGGTGGCCGGCTTCGCGAACTTCACGATGCTCCTGGTCCAGGCCCTGCACGACCAGTTCAGCAAGATCCGCGTCTTCGCGTTCGTCAACCGGATCGACGAGGTCACCGACCTCATCGCGCACGGCGCCGCGGACGCGGAGGGCCTCGGCGCCCGCATCGCGTCCGAGGCCACGCTGACCGGCTGGCACGGCAGCAGCGACTACGGCACGGCGCTCGGCGAGTTCGTGGAGCGCTACGAGTCCGCGGTGGGCCCCCGCAGCACGGTGCTCGTCCTCGGCGACGCCCGCAACAACCAGCAGAACCCGAACCTCCCGGCCCTGCGCCGCATCGCCCGCGCCTCCCGCCGCACCCACTGGCTCAACCCGGAACCCCGCTCCCAGTGGGACACGGGCGACTCGGCGGCGTCCGCGTACGCCGAGGTCGTGGAGATGTACGAGTGCCGCAACGCCCGACAGCTGAGCACGCTGGTGGGGCGGCTGCTGCCGGTCTAGCGGAACGGTGAGCGCGCGGGGCCGCGTTACACCCTCCGTACCCCTCTCACTTGCGCAATCGTCAAGGTCCGTGAAGCGTGAGCGGGAGGTTCACCGACCGGGACGGAGACCGCATGAAGGCGGACGGCCGCGACGCGTACTTCGACAATGCCAAGTACCTGGCGATCGTCCTCGTCGCGCTCGGCCACGCCTGGGAGCCGCTGCGCGGGGACAGCCGGGCGGCCTCCGCGCTCTACTTCACCGTCTACACGTTCCACATGCCGGCGTTCATCGTGATCTCCGGATACTTCTCGCGGTCGTTCGACGCGAGCCCCCGCCGGATGAAACGCCTGGTCACGGGCGTACTGGTGCCGTATGTGATCTTCGAGCTCGCGTACACCTTCTTCAAGCGCACGGTGGGCGACGACCCCGACTACCCGATCACGCTGCTCGACCCCTGGTATCTGACCTGGTTCCTGATCGCGCTCTTCATCTGGCGGATCACCACGCCACTGTGGAAGATCATCCGCTGGCCTTTGCCGCTTGCTCTCGCGATCGCCGTGCTCGCCGCCGTCTCCCCCGACATCGGCGACGACCTGGACCTTCAGCGGGTGCTCCAGTTCCTGCCCTTCTTCGTGCTCGGCCTGTGTCTCAAGCCGCACCACTTCAGCCTGGTGCGGCGCCGGGAGGCCCGACTGCTCGCCCTGCCGGTGTTCGCGGGCGCGCTGCTCGTGGCGTACTGGGCGGCGCCGCGGATGACCGCCACGTGGTTCTACCGCCGTGACAGCGCGCAGGAGCTGGGCGCACCCGGCTGGACGGGTGTGGTGATGACGCTCGCCCTGTTCGGCTGCTCGGTGATCCTCATGGCCTGCTTCTTCGCGTGGGTCCCGGGGCGTCACATGTGGTGCACGGTGCTCGGGGCGGGCACCCTGTACGGCTACCTCCTGCACGGCTTCCTGGCGAAGGGCTCCCGCTTCTGGGGCTGGTACGACAACGACTTTGTGCACACCCCGCTCGGCGAGATCACCGTCACCGTCATCGCGGCGTGTGTCATCACCGCCCTGTGCACCCCACCCGTCCAGCGGCTGTTCCACTGGGCCATGGAGCCCGAGATGAAGTGGGCCTTCAAGAAGGAACCGGCTCCCTAGATCTCTGGGCCCCAGTTCCCTGGACAGGGATCAGGTTCCGCGTCGGTTTCCTGAACGCAACGCCGACGAAACACCCGCTCCCTAGTGTCCCCCTCACACCGGTCATGGCTGCAACGGCCGGTGGGCGTCCGCGCGTTGACCCGCCACGGCGCTAACCAGCCATCTTCCGCCGAGCTTTGAGGAGGAACGATGGCTGTCGCCGAGCATGCCGTCGCGCCCGCACACCAAGGCCCCCACCCCGTCGACGCCCGGCCACCGTGGCGCCGGCTCGTGCCGCTCAGCCTGCAGCATCTGCTCGTCGCGTACGCGGGCATGGCCACGATGCCGCTCCTGGTGGGGACCGCGCTGCATCTGCCCGAGGACCGGATCCGGCTGCTCATCAGCGCCAACCTGCTGGTCAGCGGGATCGCGACGGTGTTGCAGTCGATGGGTGTGAAGTGGCTGGGGGCGCGGCTTCCCATCGTCATGGGGTCCACGTTCACCGCCATCACACCCGCCATCATCATCGGCGAGGAGCACGGGCTCGCCGCCGTGTTCGGCGCCACGATCGTGTCGGGGCTCGTGACACTGGCCATCGCTCCGTGGTTCGGGCGGTGCCTGCATCTGTTTCCGCCGCTGGTGACCGGGACGGTCATCGCCGTGATCGGGTTCTCGCTCGTACCGTCGGCGGCAGGACTCATCACCGGCGACGGCGGGGGCGGGGGCGGCAAGGCTCTCGCGCTCGCCGCCGCGACCGTGCTGCTCGTCGTGCTGGTGCAGCGGCTCGCGCCGCCGGCGGTCGCCCGGTTCTCGGTGCTCGTCGCGATGGCCGCCGGGACCGTACTCGCCCTGCCGCTCGGCCTGTTCGACGGTTCGGGGGTCGCGGAAGCGCGCGTCGTCACGGCGCCAGATCCGACCGCTTTCGGTGCGCCCACGTTCGTGGTCCCGGCCATCGCGGCGATGCTCGTCGTGCAGCTCGTGAACATGGTCGAGTCCGTCGGTGACACCCTCGCGGTGGGCCAGATCGTCGGCCGTGGGGACGACGCGCCCACCGTCGTACGGGCGCTGCGCGCGGACGGCGCAGCCACGGTCGTCTCCGGGGCGATGGCCTCGTTCCCCATCGTGACGTTCGGCCAGTCGGTCGGTCTGGTGAGCGTGACGCGGGTGAAGAGCCGTCATGTCGTCGCGCTGTCCGGGGTGTTGATGGTGGTGCTCGCGTTCGTGCCCGTGCTCGGGGCCGCCGTCGCCGCCGTGCCGGGGCCGGTCCTCGGCGGGGTGTCGCTCGTGATGTTCGGGACCGTGGGGGCGGTCGGGCTGCGCATCCTGGCGCGCGCCGATCTGACCGACTCCCGGAACCTGCTGACCGTCGCGCTCGCCTTCGCGCTCGGCATGATCCCGGTCGGCGCGCCGGACTTCTACGCTCCGCTCCCCTCGTACGTACGCACCGTCCTGGACAGCGGCATCGCCGTCACCGGGATCGTGGCGTTCCTGCTCAATCTGCTGTTCCACCACACGGGCGCGGCCCGTCTCCGGAAGGAGTCCGCCCGATGAGCATCCGGACGATCACGGACGTCACCGTTTACAGCGGGGGCCGCTGGCTTCCCCGGATGGATGTGCACATCACCGACGGGCGGGTCACGGCGCTGGTGCCGCACGGTGAACTCCCGTGTACTGGTGAGGTGTTGGACGGCAGTGGCGGTCACCTGACTCCCGGCCTCGTCAACACCCACACCCACCTCTTCCAGGCCGGCCTGCGCGGCATCGGTGAGGGGCTCGGGCTGCTCGCGTGGCTGAGCGCCGTCGGCGAGGAGGCGGCGCGGCTCACGCCCGAGCGGGCCTACGCGACCGCTGCCTCCGCCGCGGCCGAGGCGCTGCGCAGCGGCACCACCACCCTCGTCGAGCACATGTGGCCGCACCCGTCGCCCGAGGTGCACGACGCGGTGCTGCGGGCCCTCAAGGACAGCGGCGTACGGGCCGTGCTGTGCCGGGGCGTCGCCGACCGGGCGGACCGGAGCCGCAAGTGGGGCTTCGACCCGCGGCTGATGCAGCCGCTGAAGGAGGCCCTCGCGCACACGGACGAGCTGATCGCGCAGGCGCGCGGCAGCCGGGTGGACGTGGGGGTGGCCGTGCCCAACCCGCGGTGCCTGACACCGGACGGGATGGCCGCCGTACGCGCGTACGCGGACGAGCGCGACCTGCCCGTGTCGCTGCACCTGCTGGAGACGATGACGGACGACACAATGTGCCGCGACCGTACGGGAGTTGGCGCAGTCGAGTATCTGGAGCGGGCGGGGTTCCTGTGGGACCGGCTGCTCGCTGTGCACTGCGTGGAGCTGGACGCGGTGGGCCGCGAGACACTCGCCCGGCACGGCGTCGGTGTCTCGTACAACCCGCTGAGCAATATGCGGCTCGGCAGCGGGATCGCGCCGGTGCCCGAGATGCTGGAGGCCGGCCTGAGCGTCGGGCTCGGGGTCGACGGGGCCGCCAGCAATGACACGCAGGACATCCTGGAGGCGCTGCGCATCGGCGCGTATCTGCAACGGGCCGCGCACCGCAAGGCGGACCTTTTCGGGTTCTCCGAGATGTTCGCGATGGCGGCGGGCGGCGCGAACCGGGTCCTCGGGATCGAGGAGAACCCGGACGGCGGGGTGCGGGTCGGAATGCGGGCGGACCTCGTCCTGCACCGCTTCGACCGGGACTACGCCTGCCTTCCGGTACGCGATCCGGGGGCGACGCTCCTGACGTGCGCGGGCAGCCGCACGGTGGCGACCGTCATGGTCGACGGCGAGATCCTGGTGCGCGACGGCGAACACGTCCGCCTCCCGTCCCACGCCCTGGCAGCGAACCTCAGGGCCACCCGGTCGGGCCCCGTCGCCGACTGAGCAAATCAAGCCCCTGCGGCGATTGAGCAGCGGGGTCCGGGGCAGAGCCCCGCGCCCGCAACCACGGACCACCTCACGTCACCTTCACCCTCACCTCCCGAGGAGCGCCATGCCCACCTACGACCTCACCGAACTGGCCAAGGAAACCCGCATGGGCGGCCAAGGAACCGAAACGACCACCCGCGAGATCCGCCGCATCGACCTCGCCGACTTCGAGAACCGCAAGGCGGAGATCACCGAGGAGCTGTGGGCCGCCGCCACCGACATCGGCTTCTTCCAGCTGGTGAACCACGGCATCGAACCCGACGCCGTGGACGGCGCGTTCGCCGACGCCGAGGCCTTCTTCGCGCTGCCGGAGGAGACCAAGGCGCGGCACGGCCTGAAGAAGGGGCTCAACTCCGGCTGGGAGTCGATGACCCAGGTGCGTCCTTCGATCGGGACGCCCGACCAGAAGGAGTCGTACCAGCTGACCCGTCCGCACATGGAAGGACTGTGGCCGGACGACGCGCTGCCCGGATTCCGCGAGCGCACCCTCGAATTCGAGGCGCGCTGCCGGGAGTTGGCGATGCGCGTCCTCGGCTCCTTCGCCGACAAGCTGGGCCTGCCGGACGGATTCTTCGCGCGCGCCCACGACCCGGCGAGCCCGCAGTACCAGTCGACGCTGCGGATGCTGCACTACTTCGCCGTGCCCGAGGACGCCGTGATCCCCGAGAACGTGTGGCGGGCCGGGGCGCACACCGACTTCGACTGCCTGACGCTGCTGTTCCAGCGGGACGGGCAGGGCGGATTGCAGGTGTGTCCGGGCAAGGAGGCCGAGGCGCAGGAGTGGACGCCGGTCGAGCCGGCGGACTCCGTGATCACCTGCAACATCGGGGACATGCTGATGCGGTGGAGCGACGACCGGCTCCCGTCGAACTTCCACCGGGTCAGGTCGCCGGGCCCGGACGACGACCGGTCGGCCCGTCACAGCATCGCGTTCTTCGCGCAGGCCGACCGCGACGTGGTGATCGAGGGTCCGGAGGGCCGCTACCCGCCGATCACCGCGGCCGACTACATCCAGCAGCGGATCGCTGCCAACTTCGCCCGATAGTCAGGTGGTTGACGTGACGATGCCTGCGAAGGGCGGACAGCGGGCCGGTTTCGGGCGGCTCGCGGTGCTGGGGCTCCAGCACGTGCTCGTGATGTACACGGGGTGTGTGACCGTGCCGCTGGTATTCGGCGCCGCAGCGGGCCTCGACGCCGCGACGATCGCCGTACTGATCAACGCCGATCTGCTCGTCGCGGGCGTCGTCACGATGATTCAGGGCGCCGGTGTCGGCCGGTTCCTCGGCGTGCGGATGCCGGTGATGGCGGGGGCGGCGTTCACCGCGGTGACGCCGATGATTCTGATCGCCGGGGAGTACGGCCTGCAGGCGGTGTACGGGTCGATGCTCGCGGCCGGTGTGTTCGGGCTGCTGATCGCCTACCCGTTCGCGAAGGCGGTCCGCTTCTTTCCGCCACTGGTGAGCGGCGTGGTGATCACGGTGGTGGGGCTCGCGCTGATCGGCGTGGGCGTGAACCTGGTCGTCGGGAACGATCCGAAGGCCGCCGACCACGCGGCGCCCTCGCGGCTGGCGCTCGCCGCGTTCGTCGTCATCGTGATCCTGCTGGTGGCTCGGTTCGGGCGCGGGTTCCTCGCCCAAACCGGCGTGCTGCTGGGCCTGTTGGCGGGGACGGCGGTCGCCGTGCCGCTCGGCCTGGTCGACTTCTCGGCGGCGCGGACCGCGGACTGGATCGGGGTCAGCGCCCCCTTCCACTTCGGGGCTCCGGAGTTCCCCGCGGTCGCCGTGCTGTCGATGTGCGTGGTGATGCTGGTCCTGTTCGCCGAGTCGACGGCCGATCTGATCGCGGTCGCGGAGCTGACCGGGAAGCGGCTGACCACCGCCGACATGGCACGCGGGCTGGCCGCGGACGGGCTCTCCGGGGTGCTGGGCGGCGTCATGAACGCGTTCCTGGACACGGTGTTCGCGCAGAACGTGGGCCTGGTGACGATGACGAAGGTGCGCAGCCGGCACGTCGCGACGGTCGCCGGCGGCATCCTCGTGGTCCTCGGTCTGGTGCCCAAACTCGGCGCGCTGGTCGCCGGGTTGCCGCAGCCGGTGGTCGGCGCGGCGGGGCTCGTGATGTTCGCGACGGTCGCCGCGGTCGGCATCAACACGCTCCGCAAGGTCGAGTTCGACGGCACGCACAACCTGCTGATCGTCGCGGTGTCGATCGGCGTCGGCATGGCGCCCGAGGTGGCACCCGATCTGTACTCGCGTTTCCCGGAGGGCGTCGGCATCGTCCTCGGCTCACCGGTGACGAGCGCGACGCTGCTGGCGTTCGGCCTGAACCTGGCGTTCAACGGCGGGAGTTCAGGGCACGTGGCCGCGCCCGAGCGAGCGCCGGAGGTGCGGCGTGAGGCGGCGGCCGGGAGCCCTTAGCGGCCGCTTCAGGAGGGTTCCACCGCCACCCGGATCGTGCGCAGTTCCGGGTCCGCCGGATCGGGGACGTTGATGCCCGCCGTGAGGCCCGTACGCAGATAGGTGAGCACCGGTTCGGTGAGCCGCTCCCCCGGCAGCACCGTCGGGATGCCCGGCGGGTACGGGGTGGCCATCTCGGCGGCGACGCGTCCGGCCGCGCGTTCCAGCGGTACCTCCTCGATCGGCCCGAAGTACGCGTCGCGCGGCAACATCGCCTGTTCCAGGCGGAGTTCGGACGGCTTCGGTACGGCGACGGTGGGCGCGCCGCTCAGCTCGGCGCGGTGTTCGGCGACGTCCCGCAGGCCGTCGAGGAGGGCCCCGAGCGTCGCCGGGGAGTCCGCGAAGGTGAGCTGGGCGCCGACCCTGCGGTGGTCGGCGATGTGCACGTCGAGGGCGCGGTGGGAGCGCAGCCAGTCGGCGACGCGGTAGCCGCTCGTGTCGAGGTCGGCGACGTCGATGAGGACGGGCAGCGGGTCGAGGTCGCGGGCGAGGCCGGCGCCGGTGAGTTCGTCGCGGCCGTACACGTGCAGGCCGTCGATCGCGTCGATGCTCTGCCGTGCCTCCGTCGCGAGGTCGAGGGCGTCGCCCAGGAGTTCGCGGCCGTGCAGCCGCATCTGGCGCCGCCAGCCGTCGAGGCCCGCGTAGATGAGGACGGAGGGACTGGTGGTGCCGAGCAGATCGGCGCGGGAGGCGAGCGTCTCCCGGTCGATGAGGTCGCCGCGCAGATGGAACACCGAGCCCTGCTCCAGGCCGCTGCCCATCTTGTGGATGCTGGTGACACACACGTCGGCGCCCGCGTCCATGGCCCACTTGGGCAGGTCGGGGTGGAACGGCAGGTGCGCGCCCCACGCCTCGTCGACGATCAGCGGCCTGCCGCGCGCGTGGCAGACCTCGGCGAGCCGCTCCAGGTCGGCGCAGGTCCCGTACGGGGTCGGGCTGGTGATCAGCGCTCCGCGCGCGTCCGGGTGGCGCTCGAAGGCCTCCTCGTACGCCTGCGGGGAGGGCGGATGCGCGAGGCCCCGCTCGGCGTCCCACTGCGGTTCGACCCACACGGGGTCGATACCGCACAGGATCAGCCCGCTCACCACGGACTTGTGGGCGTCACGCCCGATGAGCAGCTGCTCGTGGGGCCCGGCGACGGCCAGCATGGCGGCCTTGACCGACAGGGAGCTGCCGCACGTGGTGAAGAACGTGTGGTCGGCGTGGACCGCGTCGGCCATCAGCTCCTCGGCGCGCCGCAGCACCCGGCCGCGCATCCGGCGGTCGTCCAGGCCGCCGTTCGCGAGGACGTCCGAGTGGAAGGCGTCGCCGAGCACTCTCCTGGCCTGCTCGTCGGCGCCGCGCGCCTGCTTGTGACCGGGTGGCGTGAAGGCGAGCCTGCCGTGCGCGTGGTACGAGTCGAGGGCTTCGAGGACGGGGGCGGCGGTGTGATCCATGGGGGCCGGGTACCGGGTACCGGGCCTGTTCATGCCACCTGCGCCTGCCGGATCACTCCGCCCACGCCCCGGGCTCCCGCTCCGGCACCGCGAAGTCGGCGCACACCCCGTAGTGATCACTGACCTGCACCCCGTCGATCGGTTCGACGAGGAACCGCTCGCACGCCTCGACCCGCAGGGTCGGCCCGTGCCGTCCGCAGCGCGCCAGCACATGGTCGATGCGGCGCCCCGCCTCCAGCGGCATGTCCCCCGCCCGCACCAGCGGATTGTCCGGGCTGAAGGTGTGTCCCGGCGCGTCGCCGTGCCGGGCCTCCCACGCGTCCTGGTAGCAGACGCTCGCCCCGCCCAGGGACTGCAGGCCGCGCCAGAACCGCAGGCTCGCGGCGTCGGGCCCCGCGTCGAAGTCGCCGAGGACGACGACGTGCCGCAGCCGCCCGGCCCCCTCGGCGAGCATCCGCTCCGCCAGGAGGGCCGCGGCCCGCGCCTGCCGCTCCCGCTCGGCCTCGAAGCCGTAGGGCCAGCTGGGTTTGTGGTGGACGACGAGGACGCTGCCGAGGGGCTCCTCGTACGCGACCTCGGCCGCCACCACCCCGCACCACGGCGTACCCGTCGTACGCTCCGTCACCTGCAGCGGATCGGTGCGCACGCGGCCGAGCGGCGCGCGGACGGCGAGCAGCGCGCCGACGCCGTCCGGGCCGCTGCGCGGGTGCGGGACGACCCGCCAGCCGTCGGCCTCGAGCCGTCGCACGTCGTCCCGCACCACTTCTTGCAGGGCCAGCACGTCGGGCGCCGCGTCGGCGAGTGCGGCGTCGAGGACACGGCGGCGCGCGGGGCCGTCCGCGTACTCGGGGGCGAGGACGTTCATGGTCAGCGCGCGCAGGCGCGATGTCGCGGTCATCGGAGCTCCTTGTACGGGACACCGGGCCGGGTACCCGGATTCCGGGCGTGAGCAGCCCCTTCGAGGGGACTCGGGAGACACGGACGCCCCCTGGCGCCGAGCGCGAGTTGAGGGAGCACCATGACCCACCCCAAGCATCCCGGACACGACGAGGACGGGCCCGCCGAGACCGCGGCGACGAGTGAGCCTGGCCCGCAGGACCCGACGGACCTTCCGGCCCGCTCCTGGTGGGCGGTGCTGCGCCGCACCGGGAAGGAGTTCCTCGACGACGACCTGCCCGACCGGGCCGCCGCGCTGACGTACTACGGCGTCCTCTCGATCTTTCCCGCGCTGCTCGTCCTGGTGTCCCTCCTCGGCGTGATCGGCGAGCGGGCGACGACGGGCGTCCTGGACAACCTGCGCAATCTCACACCGGGCCCGGTGCGCGATCTGCTGGGCGACGCCGTGCGGCAGTTGCAGGACAGCGGCGGGGCCAGCGGCGCGGTCGCGATCCTGAGCCTCCTGGTCGCGGTCTGGTCGGCCTCCCGCTATGTCGCCGCGTTCATCCGCACCGCGAACGCCGTCTACGACACGGAGGAGGGCCGCCCGGTCTGGAAGCTGACACCGCTGACCGTCGCGCTGACCGTCGTGCTGATGGTGCTGCTCGCGATGAGCTCGATCATCATCGTGTTCACCGGGCCGCTCGCCAAGCGCGCGGGCGACGCGCTCGGGGCGGGCGACGCGGCGCTCATGACGTGGAACATCGCGAAGTGGCCGGTGCTGCTCGCGCTGGTCGTCCTGATGGTGGCGCTGCTGTTCTGGCGCGCGCCCAACGTCCGTGGCCCCGGCTTCCGTTGGCTGAGCCCCGGCAGCCTGCTCGCGGTGCTGCTGTGGCTGGCGGCCTCGGGCGGCTTCGCGCTGTACGTGGCCTGGTTCGGCTCGTACAACAAGACGTACGGCACGCTGGCCGGCGCCATCATCTTCCTGGTCTGGCTGTGGCTGTCGAACCTGGCGCTGCTGCTCGGCCTGGAATTCGACGCGGAGCTGGCCCGGGAGCGCGCCATCGGCAGCGGCCACCCCGAGGACGAGGAGCCGTACGTGGAGCCGCGCGACACCCGCAAGTGGCCGGCACGGCTCCGCCGCAAGGCAGCCCCCGGCGGCCGACCGGCGTAACGCCCGCGGCGCCGCCGCTCAGCCGTGGATCGCCCCCTCGCCGGCGCGCAGCGGCTGTCCGCTCCCGCCGCGCCGTGCCGCGACGATCTCCGCGCCGATCGACACGGCGGTCTCCTCCGGTGTACGGCCGCCGATGTCGAGCCCTATCGGGGAGTGCAGGCGCTCCAACTCGGCTTCGCCCAGACCGACTTCGCGCAGCTTCTCCATCCGGTCGTCGTGCGTGCGCCGCGAGCCCATCGCCCCGACGTACGCGACCGGAAGCCGCAACGCGACCTCCAGCAGCGGCACATCGAACTTCGCATCGTGCGTCAGCACACACAGCACCGTGCGTTCGTCGGTTTCGGTCGAGCGGAGGTAGCGGTCCGGCCACTCCACGACCACCTCGTCCGCCTCCGGGAAGCGGGCCCGCGTGGCGAAGACGCCGCGCGCGTCGCACAGGGTGACGTGGAAGCCGAGCAGCTTGCCGACCTTGACCAGCGCGCCCGCGAAGTCCACCGCGCCGAACACGATCATCCGCGCGGGCGGCACGCTCGACTCGACGAACAGGGTGACGTCGCCGTCGCAGCGCGCCTTGCTCTCCGGCACCTCGCACAGCCCGGTGCGGCCGAGGTCGAGGTAGGCGCGGGTCTGCGCCGCGAGCCCCGAGTCGTCGCCTTCCGTGAGCCGCCCCTCGTGCGAGCCGTCGGGGTGGACCATCAACAGGCCCCCGGTGGACGCGAGTTCGCCCGGCCCGTCGAGGATGCGGGCCAGCGCCACCGCCTCGCCGCGCGCCGCGACGGCGAGCGCGGAGACCACCGTCGCCCGGGACGGCGAGTCGAGCCGCACCGGTTCGACGTGCACCTCGACCTCGCCGCCGCAGGTCAGACCCACGGCGAACGCGTCGTCGTCGCTGTAGCCGAACCGCTCGCGGGCCGGCGTACCGTCCGCGAGCGCCTGGACACACAGTTCGTACACCGCGCCCTCGACGCAGCCGCCGGAGACCGAGCCGATGACCTCGCCCGCCGAGTCGACGGCGAGGGCCGCGCCGGGCGGCCGGGGCGCGCTGCCGCTCACCGAGACGACGGTGGCGACAGCGAACTCCCGGCCCTGCGCGGCCCATTCGCTCAGCTCGGCGGCGAGGTCAAGCATTGCGCTCCGCCTCGGCGAGCAGCACCCGGTCGGGCCGCAGCGGCAGATCGCGGTGGCGCACCCCGGTCGCGTGCCACACGGCGTTGCCGATCGCGGCGGCCGTGCCGACGATGCCGATCTCGCCGACGCCCTTGATGCCGACGGGGTCGTCCGGGTCGGTGTCGTCGACCCAGTGCGCCTCGATGACCGGCACGTCCGCGTTGGCGGCGACGTGGTAGCCCGCGAAGTCGGCGCCGACGTGCCCGCCGTCCGCCGCGTCCCGCACGGCCTCCTCGTGCAGGGCCATGGAGATGCCCCACGTCATGCCGCCCACCAACTGGCTGCGCGCGGTGAGGGGGTTGATGATGCGGCCCGCGGAGAAGACGCCGAGGAGGCGGCGCACGCGGACCTCGCCGCTCGCCACGTCCACGGCGACCTCGGCGAACTGCGCGCCGTAGGAGTAGCGCTCCTTCTGCGCGAGGGCGCCGACCAGTTCGGTGGTGTCGGTGCGGACCGTGAGGCCCTCGGTCGGAATGGGGGCGGTCGGGGACAGCCGGTCGCGCAGTTCGCGGCTGGCCGCCATCACGGCCCAGCCCCAGGAGCGGGTGCCCATGGAGCCGCCCGAGAGCCACGCCTGCCCGAAGTCGCTGTCGGCGATCCGCACCCGCACCAGGCCCTGGTCGACGCCGAGTTCGTCGGCGGCGATCTGGGTCAGCGCGGTACGGGCGCCTGTGCCGACGTCCGCCGCCGTGATCCGGACCGTGAACGTACCGTCGTGCTCGGCGGTGACGGACGCCGTGGACGGGGCGACACCGGACGGGAAGGAGCAGGCGGCCACGCCCGTGCCGAGGAGCCAGCGGCCCTCGCGGCGCACGCGCGGTCGCGGGTCGCGGCCCGCCCAGCCGAAGCGGCGCGCGCCCTCCTCGTAGCAGCCGAGGAGATTGCGGCTGCTGAAGGGCAGCCCGGAGACCGGACCGACCTCGGGCTCGTTGCGCACGCGCAGTTCGACCGGGTCCATGCCGAGCTTCTCGGCGAGCTCGTCGAGCGCCGACTCCACGGCGTACGAGCCGGGGGCCTCGCCGGGCGCCCGGACGAACCCCGGGGTCGGCAGGTCCACGGGCACCACACGGTTCACCGAGTAGTGCGCATCGGACGCGTACATCACGCGCCCGTATCCGGCGCTCGCCTCGACGAACTCGCGGATGTTCGACGTCAGCGACTGCGCGTCGTGCCCGAACGCGCGCAGCCGTCCGTCGGCGTCGGCGCCGAGCCGCATTCGCTGGGTGGTGGGGCTGCGGTAGGTGGTGATCGCGAAGACCTGGCGACGCGTCAGGGCGAGCCGGACGGGGCGCTGGAGTTCGGTCGCGGCCATCACGGCGGCGATGTGATGCGCCGCCACGAGCTTGCCGCCGAAGGCGCCGCCGACGTGTTCCGAGCGCACACGCACGGCGGACGGGTCGAGCGAGAAGGTCTGCGCGAGCTGGTCGGCGACTGCCTTGCTGCCCTGGTTGGCGTCGTACACCTCCAGGCGCCCGTCCTCCCAGCGCACGGTCACCGCGTGCGGCTCCATGGCCGTGTGGTGCGCCTCAGGGGTGGTGTAGCGCTCGTCCACCACGGCGGCGGACGCGGCGAGTTCGGCCTCCAGGTCGCCCTTGGTCGCCTCCGAGCCCTCGGGCGCGTAGGTGCCGGGCCGGTCGGCCTCGAAGGCGATGTCGTGCGGCTCGGTGTCGTACTCGACGACGAGCGCCTCCGCGGCCTCCCTGGCCTGCTCGGAGGTCTCGGCGACGACGAGCGCGACGGGCCAGCCCGCGTGCTTCACCTTGTCGTCCTGGAAGACGTGGAGGATGCCGTCCGGCGGACCCATCAGGGTGAGGTAGTCGGTGTTGATGCGGGGCGCGTTGCCGTGGTGCATGACGGCCAGCACGCCGGGCATGGCGCGCACGGCCTCCTCACCGACCGAGCGGACCCGGCCGCGCGCCACGGTGGACAGCACGAGCCAGCCGTGCGCGAGATCGGTGAACGGGAACTCGCCCGCGTACCGGGCGGCCCCCGTGACCTTCTCGCGGCCCTCGATCCGGCTGCGCCCGACACCCACCGAGCCCGATTTGGTCGTGCCGGCCGCTGTGGTGGTGGTCGTCATCGGGTGGCCTCCGAGGCGAGTTCGGTGAGCAGCGCAACGATCAGATTGCGCATCAGGGGCACCTTGTACCTGCTGTCGGGCAGCGGCTTCGCCGCCGCGAGTTCGGCGTCGGCGGCGGCCGCGAACGTCGCACCCTCGGCGGGCTGCCCGATCAGCGCCGCCTCCGCGGCACGGGCCCGCCACGGCCGCGAGGCGACCGCGCCGAGCGCGATCCGCGCGTCCCGTACGACGCCGTCCTGTACGTCGACGGCGGCGGCCACGGAGCCGATCGCGAAAGCGTACGAGGCGCGCTCGCGGACCTTGCGGTACACCGAGTTCGCCGCGACGGGCGCGGGCGGCAGGGTGACGGCGGTGATGAGCGCACCGGCCGGGAGCCCGGTCTCCAGGTGCGGGGTGTCACCGACGGGCCGGTAGAAGTCGGCCAGCGCCAACTCGCCCTTGCCCTCGGCGGTTTCGTACTCGACGACGGCGTCGAACGCGGCGAGCGCGACACCCATGTCGGACGGGTGCACGGCCACGCAGTGCTCGCTCGCGCCGAGGATGGCGTGATTGCGGTGCTCGCCCTCGACGGCCGGGCAACCACTGCCGGGCTCCCGCTTGTTGCACGGCTTGCTGACGTCGGTGAAGTAGCCGCAGCGGGTGCGCTGCAGCAGATTGCCGCCGACGGTGGCCATGTTGCGCAGCTGCCCGGAGGCCCCGGCGAGCACGGCCTGCGTCAACGCCGGGTAGCGGCGCCGCACTTCGGGGTGGGCGGCGAGGTCGCTGTTGGTGACGGTGGCCCCGATGCGCAGCCCACCGTCTTCGGTCAACTCGACGCTGTCGAGCGGCAGTTCCCGTACGTCGACGAGGCGTGCGGGCCGCTCGACGCCGATCTTCATCAGGTCGACGAGGTTGGTGCCGCCGCCGAGGAAGCGCGCCTCGGGGTCGGCACCGAGCACCGCCACCGCGCCCGACACATCGGACGCCCGCTCGTATCCGAACTCCCTCACGCCACGGTCTCCTTCGCGTCGTCGGCGGAGTGCGCGGCCGCGTGGGCGACCGCTTGCACGATCGACACGTAGGCGCCGCAGCGGCACAGGTTTCCGCTCATGCGCTCCCTGATCTCCTCCGGGGTCAGCGGCTGCGGCCCGGCCTCGGGCCGCACGTCGCCGGTGGCCGCGGACGGCCAGCCCGCGGCGTGCTCCTCGATGACGGCGAGGGCCGAACAGATCTGGCCGGGCGTGCAGTAGCCGCACTGGTAGCCGTCGAGCTCGACGAACGCCTCCTGCACCGGGTGCAGTTCGCCGTCCGGGCCGGCGATGCCCTCGATGGTGGTGATCTCGCGGTCCTCGGCGGCGACCGCGAGCTGCAGACAGGCGACGGTCCTGCGCCCGTCGACGAGCACCGTGCAGGCGCCGCACTGCCCCTGGTCGCAGCCCTTCTTCGTGCCGGTCAGATCGAGCCGCTCGCGCAGGGCGTCGAGCAGCGTGGTGCGGTGGTCGACGGGCAGCGTGTGCTTCTCCCCGTTGATGTTCAAGGTGACGACGCTGGACGTAGCGGACACGGTCGTGCCGCCGGTGTCAGCTGGGGGCATGTGTGCAGCCTTCTTTCGCGTGTCTGGTGCGTGGAGAATCGGCGCTGTACGCAGGGTGGAACGCGGACCGGGCATGGATGCGGTCCGGCGCCCGTACCACTATGGTGTGGACTCCAACCGGACAGCTGTCCGTTCAACGGGACACGAACGTAGTGGACAACTGTCCGCCTAGCAAGGACTATTCCCCGCCACGGCAGAAGGAGGTGAAGTCGCGTGGGCCACGCGAAGAAGTCGGCCGCGCTGCGCTCGGACGCGCAGCGCAATCGCGACCGCATCCTCGAGGTGGCCCTGGCCGAGCTGACACGCTCCGCGGACACGCCGTTGAGCGCGATCGCGAAGAAGGCGGGCGTCGGGCAGGGCACGTTCTACCGCAACTTCCCCAGCCGTGAGGCGCTCGTCCTCGAGGTGTACCGCTACGAGGTGGAGCAGGTCGCCGACGCGGCCTGCGAGTTGCTGTGCGGACGACCGCCGGAGCTGGCGCTGCGCGAGTGGATGGACCGCCTCGCCCAGTACGCGATGGCCAAGGCGGGCCTCGCGGACGCCCTCCGCGAGGCGACCAGCGCGCGCGGCACGATGAAACAACTCGCGCACGCCCCACTGACCGAGGCGGTCACGCACCTCCTGGACGCGAACGAAAAGGCGGGCACGATCCGCCCCGACGTCACCCCGGACGACTTCATGCTGGCCATCGCGGGCTTGTGGCTGATCGACCCACGAGGCGACTGGCAAACACGGGCGGGACGCCTGCTGGACCTGGTGATGGACGGACTGCGGGCGGGTGCGCCAGGCGCGTCGGGCCCTGGCGGCACATCCAGCCCCGCCGGCGTTTGAGGCGCGGGGTCCGGGGCGGAGCCCCGATCTTTTCAGCCCCGCCGGCGATTGAGGCGCGGGGCCCGGGGCGGAGCCCCGCGACCGGAGGACGGTCGACCGTGCACGAGGACCCGGTGACTCAGGAACGCTTCCGCGGCTTGCCACCCTTCGCGTTCTTCGCCGGCTTATTGGCGCTCCGCTTCGACTGCGGCTTCCCGTCCTGCCGAATCCGCCCCGGCTTCACGAACGGCTTCTTCCCCGGCTGCCGCTTCTTCTCGGCCGCCTTCTTCTCGGGCTCCGCCTGCGTACGCCCCCGCGAACTGTTCACCGTGCGGCCACGCACGATGCCGATGAAGTCCTCGACGTGATCCGTGGTGCGCTCCTCGGGCCACGCGAGCACCACGCTCGACTCCGGCGCGTCGGTGACCGTGCGGTACGTGAGGTCGCGGCGGTGGTGCAGACGGGCGAGCGACATGGGAACGACGAGCAGACCCACACCCGCCGCGACCAGCTCGATCGCGTCGGCCGTGGTGGCGGGCCGCTCGAAGGCGGGCTGCCCCGGCGGCCGCTCCCAACCGAGCACGTCGTCGAGCGGATGCTGGACGATCTCGTCGTCGAGGTCGGCGAGCGTGACCTCGTCCGCGGCGGTCACGAGGTGGTCCTTCGGGGCCACGACCACGGTCTTCTCGGTGTAGAGCGGGATCGCGCTGAAGTACGTACGGTCCACGGGCGGCCGCACGAGGCCCGCGTCGGCGTCCCCGCGGCGCAGCACGTCGGGCACCTCGGCCGCGGTCACCTGCACCAGGTCGAGCGGCACGTCGGGCAGACGCTCACGCCAGATCCGCACCCACTTGGCGGGGGTGGCCCCGGGAACGTAGGCCAGGCGGAAGCGGGGGCCTGAGGGCGGTGCGGGGGTCTCTTGCGTGCCGGTCACGGGGCCAAGGCTACCCGCCGTGGTCGGCGGGCCCCGTCGCGATCGATACCCTTGACCTCATGAGTTCGCACCAGAGCACCCAGACCATGAAGCCCGCGACCGCGGCGAAGAAGCTGGGTGTGTTCCTCGACGCCACGCCCGCCGAGTTCCAGGAGGGCGTCGTCACGCGCGCCGAGCTGACCGCCCTGCAGGCCGAGCCGCCGCAGTGGCTCGTCGACCTGCGCGCGAACGGGCCGCACCCGCGCCCCGTGGTGGCGCAGAAGCTCGGCGTCTCCATCTCGGGGCTCGCCCGCGGCGGCGTCACGGAGGCGCTGACCACGGAGCAGATCGACGCGATCAAGACCGAGAACCCCGAGTGGCTGCAGGCGGAGCGGGCCACGCAGGCGGATGTCCGCAAGGAGAACGTGCGCGTGAAGAAGCTGCACGCGGAGCAGGCGGAGAAGCGGGCTCAGCGCGAGGCGTGATCGGGTGGGGCGTTGAGGTCACCGGGTGGCCTGCGCCCCACCGCACGGGGCTCCGCCCCGGACCCCGCGCCTCAATCGCCGGCGGGGCTTGAAAGATCGGGGCTCTGCCCCGGACCCCGCTGCTCAATCGCCGCAGGGGCTTAAATTGCCCCGGCCTCGATCGTCGCAAGGGCTTGAATCGGCCCCCGTTCCCCGCAGCGGCCGGGCCCTGATGACGACCAGCGCCCCCGCCACCACCAACGCCCCACACACCACCCCGCTCGCCCCGCCCCAACCCCCCACCCCGACAAGCGGCGCCGCCACCCCCGCTCCGAGGGCTCCCGCCAGGAAGTACAGGAGCAGGTAGACGCCGCTGAGGCTGCCGCTGCGGTGCGGGTCGATGGACATGACGCGGGTCTGGTTGGCGGCCTGGGCCGTGAAGCAGCCCGCGTCGACCAGGGCGAGGCCCGCCCCCGTCACCACGGGCCGGTCGAGCCCCGTGCACAGCAGCGCCGCACCGACGGACGCGACCACCATGCTCCCGGCGATCACCGCCCGCGGCGAGTACCGGTCCCCCAGCCGCCCGGCCACGGGCAGCGCCGCGAACCCGAGCGCCCCGGCCAGGCTGTACAGGCCGATGTGCGCGGCGTCGAGCCCGTACGGCGGCTGCGCGAGCCGCACCGTGAGCGCGACCCAGACGAGGCTGAAGGCCAGGTACCAGAGGCTGCCGCTCAGCACCGCGAGCCGCAGCGCACGGTGCCGGCGCAGCAGTCCGGGCAGCGCGGCGACGGTGCCGAGGTACCCGCCGCTGCCGGCGCCCTCGGGCCGCTCCCCCGGCAGCCGCACCCACGCGGTCGCCCCGCAGACCACCACGAGCCCCGCGAACGCGAGCAGCATCCCCCGCCAGCCGAGCGCGTCCGCGAGCGCCCCGCCGACGAGCCGGCTCAGCAGGATCCCGGCCGACATGCCCGCCGCGACGCCCGCGACGGCCGTCCCGCGCCGCTCCCCCGGCACCCCGCGCCCGGCGATCGTGGACGCCATCGCGCTGACGCTCGCCCCCACGCCCACCATCACGTATGCGAGGAGCAGCAGGCCGAGGCCGGGGGCGCAGGAGGCGAGCAGCAGGCCCGTCGTGAGCAGCGCGAGCTGTCCCGCGACGAGCCGCCGCGGCGCCGCCCGGTCCGCGAGCGGCAGCAGGAAGGCGAATCCGGCGATGCAGCCGCCGAGCGCGGCCGTCGTGACGAGGCCGATGGCGGCGGCCGAGGAGCCGGTGTCGCGGGCGACGTCGCCGAGCGCCGGCTGGATCGCGTAGTTGTTGGCGAGCGCCACTCCGGCGGTGCAGGAGAGCACCGCGACGCCCCCGCGCGGCAGCCTCACGGCGCCTCGCCGCGCACGAGGACCACGGCGTAACGGCAGTCCTGCTGCGTGGAGTTGGCGAAGACGCAGGCCGTGGGCGGGCCCAGTTCGACCGTGTCGCCCGCGTCGAGTTCGTGCACGACGTCGCCCTCGTGGAACGTGAGGTGTCCTTCGAGCACCCAGATGATCTGGCGGTGGAACGCGAACGCCGCGGCCGGGTAGGGGACTTCGGCCCCGGCCGGGAGCCGGATCTCGGCCACCTCCGCGGGGAAACCGGGTCCCGACACCTGCCGTCGCGCGTATCCGGTCTCCGGGTCGTGCCACTGCGGCGCCGCCTCCGCGCGCCGCACCCGCTCCTCGGCCGACCCGGGCCCCGGTTCCGGCTCCGGGTCGAGGAGCGTCGCCACGCTCAGCCGGAACGCCGCCGACAGCTTGCCGAGGATCACGGCGCTCGGGCTGCTCTCGCCGCGCTCGATCCGGTGGATCATCGCCCGTGACACCCCGGACTCCTCGGCCAGCTCCGCGAGGGTCCAACGGCGCCGGTCCCGCTCCGCGCGGATCCGGGCACCGATGCGCTCCACCAGGGGGTCTACGATATTGGACATGGTTCTACGATACGAGACGCGGGCCCCGGCGGTGAAGGTTCGCCCGGCCCACGAGGACGACCTGGACGCCGTCCTCGCCATCCGCAATCACGCCATCGAGCACGGCACGGCGCTGTGGACGGACACGCCGCAGTCCCGCGAGGAGGGCGCGGCCTGGCTGGGCGCGCATCTCGAGCGCGGTTCGGCCTACGTGGCCGAGCTGGGCGGAGAGGTCGTCGGGTTCGGTGTCTACGGGCCCTGGAAGGCGTACTCCGGCTTCCGGCACACCGTGGAGAACTCGGTGTACGTCACCGGCGGCCACCAGGGGGCCGGTATCGGGTCCGCCCTGCTGACGACGCTCGTCGAATCGGCCACCGCCGCGGGCCTGCACATCATGATCGCCGGGATCGAGTCG
Organism: Streptomyces sp. UC4497; assembly: GCF_054871485.1. Taxonomy (NCBI): domain Bacteria; kingdom Bacillati; phylum Actinomycetota; class Actinomycetes; order Kitasatosporales; family Streptomycetaceae; genus Streptomyces; species Streptomyces sp. UC4497. The sequence goes on from NZ_JBTYHB010000005.1 coordinate 38,434, forward strand.
GGCAACGCGGCCTCGATCCGCCTGCACGAGCGGCACGGTTTCGAGCATGCCGGAACGGTCCGCGAGGTGGGCACCAAATTCGGCCGCTGGCTCGATCTGACCCTCATGCGGCGACAGTTGAGCTGACCGGCCGCGGCCGCCGCACTCACTGCTCCACCGGCCGCGGCCGCCGCCCCTACTCTCCGGACTCTCCGGACTGCTCCGACGGCGCCGACGGGGCCCGCAGCGCGGCATAGCGCACGCAAGCCCGTTGCAGCTCCAACCGCTCGTCGTCCGGCAGGAGGCCGCCCTGGGCGAACTCCAGGAGATGCTGGGCCACCAGGTTCAGCTTGACGTTGGTGCGCTGCGACACGTCGCGCAGCACGCGCCACGCGTCCTCGGGCGGGATCCGGCCGAGGACGACGACCACGCCGATCGCCTGGTCCACGAGGGCGTGCGAGGTCACGGCCTGCTTGAGCTGCGCCACCTCGATCTGGAGGCGTTCGTGCTCCTTGGCGAGGTCGGTGGCGGACAGGAGGGTGAGCGGCCGCGTCGAGGACAACATGAAGAAGGCCATGGGGCCACCAGGTTCGGAAGCGGGAGCGGGCAGGACGTTCACCTTTCTCAGACTGCGACGGGAGCGCCGGCAGGCGCTCTCGACCCGTAGGGCCTGTCGTTTGGATCGGGCCGGGCTCGCGGGGCCCGGCCCGCACGCTCGCGGCGTTGTCGTCGGTCGCCGACGCTCCGCGTCGACTCCCTCCTCCGCCTTGCGATCGCACGCACCGGACCCCGCTCCCTGATCCGGCCCGATCCAAACGACAGGCCCTAGCCGCCACGGTACTTGGGCTGTGGAAGAGCCGACCTCTTGATGCTCGGGCCTTCCGCTCGAAACCCGCAGTCCTCTGAGCGAAGTGTCGGGCGGAGCTTCATCCAGTAAACGAAATGCGCAGGCGACCTCCCTCGCCGGTATGCGCCGTGGCAGAGGCCCCGGCGGCCGTCGTAAACTCACCGCACCGGGCATATTCAGTGAGGATTTTGCGGGGAGCGCGGCGCACATGGGCACACTGCATTTCGACAGCAGCGACCTAGAGGTCACCGAGGATTTTCTCAGTCGTCACTACGCTCGCATGCGCATCGGCAACGGCACCCCCGAGTCCAGCCGTGCGCGGATCCGGCGCGAGGAGATGCCGGGGGTGACCGTCGACGAACTCGACCTCGACTTCGACATGCGCTACGCGGTGACGCCACTTCAGAAGATCTGTCTGTGCCTCGTCCACGACGGCACCGTCCAGGATCACGCCTTCGGCGACGTCGAGGACGCCTTCGGCCCCGGCGACATGGTCTCCTTCGCCCCGCCCGAACTGCCCTACGAGGGGCGGATCTGCGCCGCCCGGTACAACATCACCATGCTCGACCCCGACCTCCTGAACCAGGTCGCGGCCACCGTCCCTGGAGCGGAGCCGGGACCGGTCCGGCTCATCGGGCACCGGCCGGTGTCGGCCGCCGCGGCCCAGCACTTGAAGCGGACCATCATCCACGTCCGCGACCACGTACTGGCCGACCCCGCGGTCGCCGCCGAGCCGCTGGTCACCTCGACCGCCGCCCAGCACCTGGCCGCGAGCGTGCTGCTGGCCTTCCCCAACACCGCGCTCATCCGGCCCACCGGGACGGACCGGCACGACGCCCACTCCGCGACGCTGCGGCGCGCCATCGCCCATATCGACGCGAACGCCCAGGAGCCGCTCACCGTCGCCGAGATCGCGGCGGCGTCCCATGTCACCGTCCGGGCGCTGCAATACGCCTTCCGGCGGCATCTGGACACCACGCCGCTGGCCTATCTGCGCCGGGTGCGGCTCGCGCACGCGCACGACGAGCTGCGGGATGCCGATCCGGCGAGCGCGACGGTCACCGCAATCGCCGCGCGGTGGGGCTTCCACCACTCCGGCCGCTTCGCCGCGCTCTACCGCGAGGCCTACGGACGCACCCCGCTCCAGACGCTGACCGGCACCTGAGACCTGCCGCGGCCCGGTGCGGGCGGCCTCCCCACACCTTAATCGTTCATATTCACGAACAACGATCACATACATAGCCGTTGACGCGGACACGACGCCAGCTCTACCGTCACGACGACCGCCCGCAGAAAGGGCTTTCCCCACCCTGATTATGGGACTCCGGGCGGCCACGTTCACGGATTCGAACCAGCCACGTTCACGCCCCCTGGAGACGAACGATGAACTTACGAGCCGCGAGACCCCTCGTCACCGTCACCTCCGCCGGCCTTCTGGCCGGCGCCCTCGTCGCCCTGTCCGGCAGCTCTGCCCAGGCCGCGACCACCCGCTACCAGGCCGAGACCTCCCCGGCCGTGTGCACCGGCGTCGTCGAGACCGAATGGTCCGGCTACACCGGCTCCGGCTACTGCAACGCCACCAACGCCAGTGGCGCGTATGCCCAGTTGACGGTGGACTCGCCCGCCGCGGGCACCGCCACCCTCACCATCCGCTACGCGAACGGCACCACCACCGCGCGGGCCACGGACATCGTGGTCAACGGCAGCACGGCGGCCTCGACCTCGTTCGCGGGCACCGGGGCGTGGACGACGTGGGCCACGAAGACCGTGACCGTGCCGGTCAAGGCGGGCAGCAACACGATCCGCCTCAACCCGACCGCCTCCGCCGGGCTCCCCAACATCGACTACGTGGACGTCGACGCGCCGGTCGGCGACACCACCACCCCGCCGGCGAGCGACGCCCTGTACGTGTCGCCGAGCGGGACCGACGGCGCGGCCGGCACCGAGTCCGCGCCCACCACGCTCACTTCGGCGATCAGCCGCGTCACCGCGGGCGGCACCATCTATCTGCGCGGCGGCACGTACGCGTACTCCTCGACGGTCACCATCCCCGAGGGCAAGAACGGCACCTCCTCCGCCCGCACCAAGCTGACCGCCTACCCCGGCGAGAAGCCGGTCCTCAACTTCTCCGCGCAGAGCGAGAGTTCGACCAACCGCGGGCTCGCCCTCAACGCCTCGTACTGGCACGTCAACGGGATCGTCGTGGAGCGCGCCGGGGACAACGGCATCTTCGTCGGCGGCAGCAACAACGTCATCGAGCGCACGGTGACCCGCTTCAACCGGGACACGGGGCTGCAGCTCGGCCGGATCGCGTCCACGACCCCGCAGTCGCAGTGGCCGGCCAACAACCTGATCGTGAGCGCCGAGTCGCACGACAACGCGGACTCGGACGGCGAGGACGCGGACGGGTTCGCCGCGAAGCTGACCACCGGCGCGGGCAACGTCTTCCGCTACGCCGTCTCGCACCACAACATCGACGACGGCTGGGACCTCTACACCAAGTCCGACACGGGCCCCATCGGCCCGGTGACCATCGAGGACTCCCTCTCGTACAACAACGGCACGCTGAGCGACGGCACCGTGAACGCGAACGGCGACCGCAACGGGTACAAGCTCGGTGGCGAGGACATCGGCGTCAACCACATCGTGCGGCGCAGCATCGCGTACAAGAACGGCAAGCACGGGTTCACGTACAACAGCAACCCGGGCTCCATGGCGGTGTCGAACAACCTCAGCATCGACAATCCGCAGCGCAACTTCGCCTGGGACGAGGGAACTTCGGTGTTCCGCTCCAACACCTCGTGCCGGTTCTCGGTCTCCGGGTCGAACGACAAGACCGTCGGCAACGCGGACTCCACGAACCAGTTCTGGACCGGCACCAACGGTTCGCGCTGCGCCTCCTACAGCGGCGCGCTCGCCTGGTCGTACGCGGCGGACGGCAAGCTCGTCGTGACCCTCGGCGGCAAGCAGGTCTCCCTGTAGCCACGCGTCACCCGACTCGCCCCTTCCCTGGGGCGGGTCGGCTCGGCGTACCGGCACGATGGGGCCACAAGGCCTCTTCGTGCGCGGCCGGTGGGGCGGCAGACTGGCGGCGCCGAGTACTCTCTGCCGCTACCGATGGAGCTGCCATGGCGAAGGATCTTTCCAAGCACCAGGCCGCAGCGCTCGACGCGCACTGGCGGGCCGCCAACTATCTCGCGGCGGGCCAGATCTACCTCCTCGACAACCCACTCCTCACCGAGCCGCTTGTCCCCGAGCACATCAAGCCGCGCCTTCTCGGCCACTGGGGCACCTCCCCGGGCCTCAACCTCGTGCACACCCACCTCAACCGTGTCATCAAGGAGCGCGGCATCGACGCCCTGTGCGTCTGGGGCCCCGGCCACGGCGGGCCCGCCGTGCTCGCGAACTCCTGGCTGGAGGGCACGTACTCGCAGGTCTATCCGGACGTCTCTCGGGACGCCGCAGGCATGGGGCGGCTGTTCAAGCAGTTCTCCTTCCCCGGCGGGGTGCCCAGCCATGTCGCGCCCGAGACGCCCGGCTCGATCCACGAGGGCGGTGAGCTCGGCTACTCCCTCGCGCACGCCTACGGCGCCGCCCTCGACAACCCGGAGCTGCTGGTCGCCTGCGTGATCGGCGACGGCGAGGCGGAGACCGGGCCGCTCGCGACCTCCTGGCACGCGAACAAGTTCCTCGATCCGGTGCACGACGGGGCCGTGCTGCCGATCCTGCACCTCAACGGCTACAAGATCGCCAACCCGACCGTGCTCGCCCGCATCCCCGACGCCGAGCTCGACGAGCTGCTGCGCGGATACGGGCACGAGCCGCTGCACGTGACCGGCGACGACCCGCTGCGGGTCCACCGCGACCTGGCCCGCACCATGGACCAGGCCCTCGACCGCATCGCCCGCATCCAGCGCGAGGCCCGCGAGGGCAGGACGAAGGAACGCCCGCGCTGGCCGATGATCGTGCTGCGTACGCCGAAGGGCTGGACGGGCCCGGGAACCGTGGACGACGAACCCGTCGAGGGCACGTGGCGCTCCCACCAGGTGCCGCTGCCCGGCGTCCGCGAGAACCCGGACCACCTGCGGCAGTTGGAGGCGTGGCTGCGCTCCTACCGCCCCGAGGAACTCTTCGACGCCGAGGGCCGCCCCACCGAGCAGGTCCTCTCGTACGTGCCCGAGGGCACCCGGCGCCTCGGCGCCACGCCGCACGCCAACGGCGGGCTGCTCACCCGCAAACTGCCGATCGCCCCGCTGGAGCGCTTCGCCGTCCCCGTCGACAAGCCGGGCACCGCGCTCCACGAGCCCACCCGGGTGCTCGGCGATCTGCTGGCCCAGATCATGCGGGACACCGCGGACCGCCGCGACTTCCGCATCGTCGGCCCCGACGAGACGGCGTCCAACCGCCTCCAGGCCGTCTACGAGGCCACCGGAAAGGCCTGGCAGGCGGGCACGCTCCCCACCGACGAGGACCTGGCGCACGACGGCCGCGTGATGGAGGTGCTGTCCGAGCACCTCTGCCAGGGCTGGCTGGAGGGCTACAACCTCACCGGAAGGCACGGCCTGTTCTCCTGCTACGAGGCGTTCGTGCACATCGTCGACTCGATGGTCAACCAGCACATCAAGTGGCTGAAGACCTCGCGGGAACTGCCGTGGCGAGCCCCGCTGCCCTCCCTCAACTACCTGCTGACCTCGCACGTCTGGCGCCAGGACCACAACGGCTTCTCGCACCAGGACCCCGGCTTCGTCGACCACGTCCTCAACAAGAGCCCCGACGTCGTACGGGTCTATCTGCCGCCGGACGCCAACACGCTGCTGTCCGTGGCCGAGCACGTGCTGAACAGCCGGGACTACGTCAATGTCGTGGTGGCCGGAAAGCAGCCGTGCTTCGACTGGCTGTCCCTGGACGCGGCCCGTGCCCACTGCGCGCGCGGCGCCGGGGTGTGGGAGTGGGCGGGCACCGAGGACGGCAGCCGCGAGCCGGACGTCGTCCTCGCGTGCGCGGGCGACGTGCCGACGCAGGAAGTCCTCGCCGCGGCGGGCCTGTTGCGCACCCACCTGCCAGATCTCGCCGTGCGCGTCGTGAACGTCGTCGACATGACGCGGCTGCTGCCCAAGGACGAACACCCGCACGGGATGCCGGACTTCGAGTACGACGCGCTGTTCACGGCCGACAAGCCGGTGATCTTCGCGTACCACGGCTACCCGTGGCTGATCCACCGCCTCGCGTACCGCCGCACCGGCCATGCCCATCTGCACGTGCGCGGCTACAAGGAGTCGGGCACCACGACCACGCCGTTCGACATGGTCGTGCGCAACGACCTCGACCGGTACCGGTTGGTCATGGACGTCATCGACCGGGTGCCGGGGCTCGCCGTGCGGGCCACGGCGGTGCGCCAGACGATGGCCGACGCCCGCACGCGGCACCGCGCGTGGATCCGCGAGCACGGCACGGACCTTCCCGAGGTCGCGAACTGGTCGTGGGCAGGGTGAGGGGGTCCGGTCCCCTCAGTTCTGGCCGCCCGTGAACCAGTCGGCGAGTTCGGGCGCGACCCGTGCCACCGTCACCGGCTGCCCGTCGGCCCGCAGCGACTGGGTGGCGGCGACGCCCGCCGCCACCGCCTCGCGGGCCGCCACGGGGCTGGTGTCGGTGGCGCCGCCCTCGCGCACGAAGCGCAGGAACTCGGCGACGAGCAGCGGGTCGGAGCCGCCGTGCCCGCCCTCGCCGGGCGAGGGCATCGGGACGACGAGGTCGGCGTCGGCGCGGTAGCCGCTGCGCCGCTTCCAGACGCGGACCTCGGCGCTCTCGCCGTGGTCGCCGAAGTTCTCCAGGCGGCCCTCGGTGCCGATGACCGTGTAGTTGCGCCAGTAGTCGGGCGTGTAGTGGCACTGCTGGTAGCTGGCGTGGATGCCGCCTTCGAGGCGCATCACCATCATGGAGAGGTCCTCGACGTCGACGACCGGGTTGAGCCCGGTGAGGGACTTCGGGGGCCAGTTGTTCTCTGGGTCGTACCAGTCGGGCATGGTGGCGCCGGGCGCCTGCCCCGAGCGGTCGGCGATGTCCCCGTACACGGTGAGCCCGCCGAGCGCGCTGACCCGCTCCGTGTAGGCGCCGGCCAGCCAGTGGATGACGTCGAGGTCGTGGGCGCCCTTCTGGAGGAGCAGTCCCGTGGTGTTGCGGCGGTCGGCGTGCCAGTCCTTGAAGTAGAAGTCGCCGCCGTGCCCGACGAAGTGGCGGCACCACACGGCCTTGACCTCGCCGATCTCGCCGCGCTCGATGAGCTCGCGCATGACGCGGACCACGGGCATGTGCCGCATGTTGTGGCCCACGTAGAGCCGGGAGCCGGAGGTGCGGGCGGCCTCCAGGACGCGGTCGCAGCCCTCGGTGGTGATGGCGAGCGGCTTCTCGACGAAGACGGCGACACCGGCTTCGAGGAGGTCGACGGCGAGCTCCTCGTGGGTGTGGTCGGGCGTGATGACGAAGACGGCGTCCAGGTCCTCGGCGTCCACCATCGCCCGGTGGCCCTCGTAGGTGTGCACGTCGTCGCCGAACCACTCGCGGGCCCGGTCGAACATGCCGGGCGAGATGTCGGCGACGGCCACCACGGCGGAGCCCTCGCCGGGGTGGTGGGCCTCGCGGGCGACGGTGGCGCGCAGGCCGAGCCCGATGACACCGAGGCGGAGGTCGCGGGTGTGCGCGTGGGTGTGCGGCTCTTGCGTACGGATGTCGGTGGTCATGCGTGGTTCAGCCCTTCATGCCGGAGAAAGCGATGCCCTGGATGAACTGGCGCTGCATCGCGACGAACACCACGATCACCGGGAGCGTGGCGAGCAGGGACCCGGCCATCAGCACCGGGTACTCGGTGAGATGGGCGCCCTGGAGCGAGGCCAGGCCCGCCGACAGCGGCATCTTCGCCGGGTCGGTGTTGACGATCATCGGCCACATCAGGTCGTTCCAGGACCACAGGAACGTCAGGATGCCGAGCGCGAGCAGGCCGGGGCGGGCCAGCGGCAGCGCGATGCGCCAGAAGACGGTGAAGGGGTTGGCGCCGTCGAGCCGGGCCGCCTCCTCCACCTCCTCCGGGAGCCCCATGAAGAACTGGCGCAGCAGGAAGGTGCCGAACGCGGAGAACATGCCGGGCACGACGAGCGCCTGCATGGAGTCGAGCCAGCCGAGGTTCTGCATGATCTGGTACTGCGGCAGCAGGAAGAGCTGTCCCGGCACCATGAGAACGGCGAGGAACCCGAGGAAGATCGGCCCGCGCCCCGGGCAGCGGATGCGGGCGAAGGCGTACGCGGCCATCGAGCACAGCAGGATCTGGGCGGCGGTTCGCAACAGCGCCATGACGAGCGTGTTCACGAACTGCCGGCCGAACGGGACGCCGTCGAAGACCTTGGCGTAGTTCGTGAAGTCCCAGTGCGCGGGCAGGATCGTCGGCGGCACGCGCACGGACTCGCCGAAGGTCTTGAACGAGGTCAGCAGCTCCCACAGCAGCGGGAACACGGTGATCACGGCGCCGAGGATCAACAGGACATGGGCGGGCCAGAGCCGCCCTTCGCGCGCGACGGCCTTACGCATAGTGGACCCACTTCTTCTGCAGCCGGAACTGGACGGCGGTCAGCGCCATGATGAGGACGAACAGCACGCACACGATGGCCGCGCCGTAGCCGCGCTGGTTGTCGAAGAACGCCTTCTGGAAGAAGAGCATCACGACGGTCTGCCCCTCGCCGTAGGCGGGGTTCTGCAGCGCGTTCTGGGTGTTGGCGCCGATGATCAGGTAGACGAGGTCGAAGACCTGGAGCGACTGGATCACCGAGAGCACGGTGGTGAAGAACAGCGTGGGGCTCAGCAGCGGCATGGTGACCGAGAAGAACTGCCGTACGCGGCCCGCGCCGTCGAGGGCGGCGGCCTCGTAGTAGTCGCCGGGGATGGACTGCAGTCCGGCGAGCAGCAGGATCATGTTGTACCCGACGGTCATCCACACACCGACGACGGCGACCGCGAAGCGGATGGTGTGCGGGTCGGACACCCAGTGGGTGCCGTCGATGCCGATCGTGGACAGCGCGTGGTTGAGGATGCCTGCGTCGCCGTTGTAGAGCCAGCGCCAGACGACGGCGACCGCGGCGGGCATGGTGACGACGGGAAGGAAGTAGAGGGTGCGGTAGATGCCGGTGCCGCGCAGTCCCTTCAGGTTGAGCAGTACGGCGATCAGCATCGAGAGCGGGATGCCGAGGAGGACGAGTCCGGTGTAGACGGCGGTGTTGCCGAGGGACTGCCAGAACTCCGGGTCGCCCACGAGGGTGCGGTAGTTGGCGGCCCCGATCCAGGTCGTCCCGCCGAAGGGGCCCCATTCGGTGAAGCTGTAGTACAGCGTCTGCACCACGGGCCACAGGTAGAAGACGGCGAGGCCGAGCCCGGCCGGGGCGATGAGCGCGTAGCCCCACCACTTGTCGCGGTGCCGGAAGCGGCGCTCGCGACGCTTCAACTCCCGCTGGTTCATTGACTGTTGGTGACTTCGCTGCGCGGGAACCGCGGCTCTCGGCTGTGTGTCGACGCTCATCAGGCCCTGCCCTTCCTCTCCTGCGCGAGCAGCTGGTTCATGGCGTCCGCGAGGGAGTCCGTGGCGGAGTCGAGGCTCTCGACACCGCTCCACGCCTTGGCGAGCCACATCTGTTCCTTGTGCTGCCAGGCGGCACTGTTGGCGGAACCGGGGAAGGGCACCGCGTAGTCGAGCGCGTCGAGGTGTGCCGTCAGGTTGAAGCGCGGCATCCCGGCGGCCCACGGCTTCGCGGTGCCGTTGCGGGCGGGGATGGCGGTGCCGTACTTGCCCTGGAGGAGGGAGATGCGTTCGGTGCCGAGGAAGCGGACGAAGTCGCGGGCGAGTTCGGGGTTCGGTGTGCGGGCGTACACGACGTTGGCGAGGCCGTGCAGCACGGTGGCGCGGTGCTTGCCCCTGGGCATCGGCGCGACGTCGACCTTGGCCCGCAGCTCGCGGTCCGCGTAGAAGGTGGCGGCGTTGTAGGACGCCTCGTAGGTCATGGCCAGCGTGCCCGACTGGAACATCTGGGTGGGGTCGGTGTCGGTCATCTGCTGGAGGGTGGGCGAGGAGCGGTAGCGGTGGATCAGGTCGACCCACAGCCGCAGGCCTTCGCGGGTGCGCTCGTCGGCGTATCCGGAGCTCCGCTTGTCGTCGGAGATGACCCGGCCACCGGCCTGGGGTATGGAGTTGTAGTAGTTCTCCTGCGCGCGGACGGGCGCTCCCACCCCGTAGATCCCGCGCTTTCGGTCGGTGAGCCGCTGGGAGTGCTCGATGAGGTCCTGCCAGGTCCAACTGCCGTCCGGGTACGGCACCTTGGCGCGGTCGAAGAGTTCCTTGTTGTACCAGAGGGCGACGGTGTCGAAGTCCTTCGGAGCGCCGTACTGGGTGCCCTTCCAGCGGTAGAGGGAGACCAGATCGGCCGGGAAGTCGGCGGTCCGCAGCACGGCGTCGCCGCCCTCGGTGTCCAGGGGGAGCAGCTGCCCTGCGTCCGCGTACATGCCGAAGTTGGGCCCGTTCATCCAGAACACGTCGGGCGCGGAGCCGCCGGTGCAGGCGGTGCGCAGCTTCGTCCAGTACGTGCCGTTCGGGGTCAGCTGGACGTCGACGCTCACGCCCGGCCGCGCCCGCTCGAAGGCCCGGGCCGCGCGCTGCATGGCAGGCAGTTGGTAGACGTCCCAGACGCCGTACGTGAGATGGCCGCGCCGCGCGTCGCCGCCGGCGGCGTCCGAGGCGTTCGACGAGGAGGGGCCGCAGCCGGACGCGAGCGGCGCCGCCGCGAGTGTCGTGGCGGCCGCGGCGAGGAGAGAGCGCCTGCGCACAGGGAGCCTTCCTGGTGAAGGGTCGACCGGAATGCAAGGACGCTATTTGCTCGAAGTTGATGGGTCAAGGCTTGTTTCGATCACCTTTAAGCAATGACGGGAGCGAACGGGAAGAATCCGGGCACGCGACGGTCGGCAGGAGTCGAGGTGTCACCCGGCGCGGGCGACGTACGTCCGGGCGGAAGGCCCGACAGTGCCCGGGCAGGAGTGCTTGTCCCCCGTCCCGGGAGGGCGTTGTCATGACGATCACGGATGCCGCCCGGCCCCTCGCGGGCCGGATCGTGCAGCAGCTGATGCACGTCACCATCCTGGACATGGCGACACGCCTCGCGGCACAGGCGTTCCTGGCCGCCCTGCCGATGCTCATCGCCCTCGCCTCGTTCTTTCCGCAGCCGGTGCGGCACGAACTCCTGCGCTCCCTGCGTACGTTGTTCGGGGCGTCCGGGTCGGCCGTGGCGCAGGCCGAGCGGCTGACCAAGGGAGGCGACGTCGCCCTGCACAGTTGGGGCGCGGCCGGCGTGCTGGTCGCGCTGCTCTCGGCCACGGCGTTCGCCCGGGCGCTTCAGCGGCTGTGCGAGCGTGCCTGGGACGTGCCGCGCTCCGGGGTGCGCATCGTGGCGTGGCGGTGGGCGGTGTGGCTGCTCGTGTGGGTGGCGATGCTGATCGTGCAGGGCGCGCTGCTCCGGGCGTTCGGCGCGGGCGCCGTCATCGGCTACCCCTTGCAGTTCGCGGCGGCCGCCCTGATGTGGTGGTGGACCCAGCATCTGCTGCTCGCCGGCCGGGTGCCGTGGCTGCCGCTGCTCCCGGGGGCGGTGCTGACCGGGGCGGGAGTGGTGGCGTTCTGCGGGGTGTCGGGGCTGTGGCTGCCGCGTGCGCTGCGGATGAGCACGGACCGCTACGGGGCGCTCGGTTCGGTGTTCACCGTGCTGTCCTGGCTGATCGTGTTCTTCACCGTGGTGGTGTTCGGCGTGGCCGTCGGACGCGTCCTCGCCCAGGAGGAGTTCCTGCGGCGCAGGTTCGGCGGTACGACGGCCACCGGCTCAGGCTGACGCCACCGTCACCCTGCCGTCCCGCGCGGCCGCGGCCAGCGCCTCGTGGTCCCGCTCGTTCTGGTCGGCGTAGGCCTCCGCGAAGCGGGCGAGCGCCTGGTCGAAGCGGTCGGAACGGCCCAGGTAGGCGGCGATGGCGACACGGTCTCCGGAACGGGCGTGGGCGCGGGCCAGCGTCGCTCCGCACGCCCGACCGAACAGGCCCATGACGCGCGGAGTCATCAGGTCCGCCTGCGGAATCACCTTCCAGTCCCTCAACTGCCGCACATAGAAGTCGCGTTGCTCCCCGTCGATCCCTTCCACCCGCTCCCAGCCGAGGAACATGTCACCGGCCGCCTGCATGAGGCGCTGCCCGACGACGACGCGTTCCCCCTGGTTGTCGTGGTCGCTCTGCCCCGCGAATTCCGCGAGCACGGACGTACCCGCCTCCTTCGCCTGCAACAACAGCGGGTCCCGGTCGTCGCGGCCGAGCATCAGAATGATCCAGCAGCGGGTGCCGACACTGCCCACCCCGACCACTTTGCGCGCCATGTCGACGACCTGGTACTGGGCGAGCAGCGCCCTGCGTTCGGCGCTGAGCGTGCGCGCGTACCGTTCGACCAGGTCCATCAACTGCTCCTCCAGCTGCTTGCGTTCGACTCCCGGCAGCAGCTGGTCGAGCGGGGTGATCAGGGGCGGATCGGCGGCGATGCGCAGTTCGCCGTCGACGACGTGGGCGAGCTTGTCCAGGGCCTGCATGTGGTCATGGCTGCGGGCCTTGCCGAGCGCATGCGACATGCGCCGCTTGGTGCGGCCGTCCAGCTTCGCGGACACCGTGGCGTACAGCTCGTCCGCCTCGATCCGCGAGTACCACACGTCGAGCGTGCGCATCCCGGCGAACCGCTCCATCGACTGTCGGTACGAGGCCGCCATGATCTGCACCACGCGCTCCCGCTCCGTGCGGCCGAAGCCGTTGCCGCGGCCCGCGATGACGAGGCTGGCGGCGAGCCGCTTGACGTCCCACTCCCACGGCCCGCGCAGCGTCTCGTCGAAGTCGTTGACGTCGAACATCAGGTGCCGCTCCGGGGAGGCGAGCAGCCGGAAGTTCAACAGGTGCGCGTCCCCGCACAGTTGGGCGCGCATGCCGGTGACCGGGGTGTGCGACAGATCGGACGCCATGATCGCGGCGGCGCCCCGGAAGAACCGGAACGGTGACTCCAGCATGCGCCCGTAGCGGATCGGGATCAGCTCCTGGAGCCTGCTCGCCGACTGCTTCTCCAGGATGTCCACGGGGTCGGGGCGGTCGGCTGCGGGGGTGTAGGCGTCGTGTCCGGAGCGCGGGACCCGGGACCTCGCGGACCTGCCCGTGCTCGCCCGCTCGCGCGCGGTGCGGCGCCTGCTCGTCGTCTCGGTCATGGCGGAGCTCCCTTTCCTGGCTGTGCGGCTGTGCACACCGTGCGCCGGGCCGGGCGCCGCGACGTCACCCCGCCGGTGTGAGGTCGCCTCCCGGGGGTGAGTCCCCGGGGCTCCCCCGGCCGCAGACTGTCGGTCATGGAAGCGACGACACACCGGCGGACGACACAGCAGCGGGGGCAACGGTGGCTGGCGCGCGCGTCGCTGGCCGCCGCGGCGGCCGCCGTGCTGGTCCTGGCCGTCTTCGCGGGGCTGCGGACCTTCGCGCTGCTGGGCGCGGGGATCCTGGGGACGGCGGTCACGGCCGCCGCCGTGTGGTGGGTGCTCAGCAGGCGGGGCCCCGCGCGGTATCTGGCGCTGCTGCTGGCGCTCGCCGCGCCGGTCTGGGTGGTGGTCGAGTACGCCCGCGGGCACCTGGTGTGGGTGGTGCTGGTGTCGGGCGGCCTGTGGCTGCTCGCCGCGGCGGCGGGCCGGGCGGCGCTGGGGCCGCGCTCGTCCCCCGCCCCGATGCCCGAGACGGCGGCGCCCACGGTCCAGCGGCCGGTACTCATCATGAATCCGCGTTCGGGCGGCGGGAAGGTCGACCGCTTCGGGCTGCGCGCGAAGGCCGAGCAACTGGGCGCCGAGGTCGTGCTGTTGGAGGGTCCGGAGCCGGTCGACGTGGCGGCGCTGGCCCGTGCCCGCGCCGCCGCGGGGGCGGACCTCCTCGGCGTCGCGGGCGGCGACGGCACGCAGGCCCTCGTCGCCGACGTCGCCGCCGAACTCGGCCTGCCGTTCCTGGTGATCCCCGCGGGGACCCGCAACCACTTCGCCCTCGACCTGGGCCTGGACCGCGAGGACCCGTCGAAGGCGCTGGACGCGCTGTCCGACGGCGTGGAGCTGCGGGTCGACCTCGGCCGGGCGGGCGGCCTCCCGTTCGTCAACAACGTCTCGTTCGGGGCCTACGCCGAGGTGGTGCAGAGCCCGGCCTACCGCGACGGCAAGACCCGTACCACCCTCGAGCTGCTGCCCGACCTGCTCGCCCGGCACAAGGGCGCGGAGCTGACGGCACGGGTCGACGAGCACCAAGTGGCGGACCCGCAGGCGCTGTTGGTGAGCAACAACCCGTACGGCGCGCGGGACATCGCGGGCCTCGGCCGGCGCACCCGCCTCGACGGCGGGATCCTCGGCTGCGTCGGCGTGCGGGTCACGAGCGCCGCGCAGGCCGCGGGGCTGCTGCGGGGCGGCCGGTCCGCCGGCGTGACGACGCGGACCGCCTCCTCGGTGGTCGTCGACGCCGACCAGGACTCGATCCCCGTCGGCCTCGACGGCGAGGCGGTGCGCATGGACGTCCCCGTCCGCATCGAGGTGCGCCCCGGCGCGCTGCGGGTGATCGTGCCGAGGCAGCGCCCGGGAACGTACCGGGAACGCCCGCCGCTGGACTGGCGCGGGATCACGGGCCTTGCCCTGACGGTCCGGCGGCCCTGAGCCGCCGGGGCCCGTCGCCCCAGGTCAAGTCGGCCTAGGGCCTGTCTTCAAACTCCCGTCGTCGCCCGGAGGGCGGCCCGGCGGCGTCTGGTGCGTGCGATCGCAAGGCGCCGGAGAGTCCTAGTAGCGGAGCTACTCGGGCTTTTCGGCAACGCCGCGAGCGTGCGTGCCAGGCGTCGCCGGGCAGACGGGAGTTTGAAGACAGGCCCTAGAGCGGCGCCCCGTAGACCTTGTGCGCCTCACGGTGTCCGTACATGGCGAGGGCCCAGATCACGAGGATGTCGAGGGCGATGAGGATCGCCGACCACACGGGCTGGTACGGGGTGAAGAAGAAGTTCTCCAGCGCGCTCATCGCAGCGATGATCATGACGACGATCCGCGCCCAGGTGCGCCCGCTGAAGAGGCTGACCGCCGCGGCGAAGACGATGACCCCGGTGATCATCTGCACCCAGCCGCGGGCGTTGATGTCAAAGTCGAACGCGTAGTCGTCCTGCGCTTGGTAGAAGTTCTCGTTGAGTATCGCGGCGAGGCCGGCGATCGCGTGATAGGCGCCGATGATGCCCATCACGAACGCGGCGAAGACGACTCCCCCGACGACGCCCACGTTGGCGCGGGGTGCCGGTTCGGGCGCGCCGGAAGGGTCGGAGCGCGCCGGGCCCTGCGGCATCTGCTCGGTCATGTCGAACCTCCTCCTCGACGGCCCCGGCTCGATGGCCGCGGAGCCGATGGACCCGGAGCATGCGGCCGACGCCGCCCGGCCCGGTTCACCCGCAGCGGATGAGCCCCGCCCCCGGGCCCGGCTGTCACCCGTCCGAGGTGATGCCCAGGGCCGTGCGGTCGCCGGGACAATGGCATGCGGGGTGATGCTCGCACTGGAGGTGACGCCATGGGCGGTTCACACACGGGTCCGGGACCCGATCGGGCCGGAACGCCCTCCGGAGGCAGCGACTTCGAGATCCGCGTCAGGGGCAGGCTCGGCGATGCCTTCCGGTCGGCGTTCGGCGAGCTGACGGTCGTGCTGCGCCCCGCCGAGACGGTGCTGGTCGGCGCGGGACTCGACCAGGCCGCCCTGTACGGGATCCTCGACCGCATCCAGGGCCTCGGCCTCGAACTCCTCGAGGTCCGCCGGCTCCCGGGGCCACGCGATCCGAGGGAGTAGGGCCTGTCGTTTGGATCAGGCCCTAGCCGGGCGCACAGCCCCTTTCGGCCGCGCAACGGGCCGAACATCCCTGAAAACGGCGCGGAAGACCCCTTCCGCCCGGGTCGCGCGAGCCCCACCGTGGTGGGGTGATGCCCTCCACATGGGGAGGTGAGGGGCATGCCCACAGCACTGTGCCCACGCACGGTCGAAGATCCGGGAAACACGGGGCGCGCGTCCGCGCTGCGCCTTCAGCTCTGCTCGCTCGACCAGGAAGGTACGGCGGCGGCCGACGCCGCCCTGACGACCTGTCTGATGTGGGTCGCCGGGGTCCTCGTGGAGATCGCGGGGGACGTGGCGGATCCGCGGACCGCCGGTGCGCTGGTGCACCGGGCCTCGGACGCGCTCGCCGCGGTGCCGGCACCCGTCCCACCGGTCTCACCGGTCCCACGGAGAAACGGAACACTGCCGTCGCCGCAGCGGCTGACCGGCCGTGAACTCGCCGTGCTCCAACAGTTGCAGGAGGAGGTCTCGCTGCGGCAGATCGCCGACGATCTCTACGTCTCGTACAACACGGTCAAGAGCCACACGCGCGCCGTGTACCGGAAGCTGGGCGCGTGCTCGCGCGCCGAAGCGCTGGTCCGGGCAAGGGAGTTGGGGCTCGTCTGAGGCGCGCCGCCCGGCCCGGCGCGCTCACAGGATCTGGAGCTCGCGGGCCCGGCGTACCGCTGCCGAGCGGCGGGACACGGCCAGTTTGCGGTAGACGCTCTTGAGGTGTGTCTTCACCGTGTTGACCGAGAGGTAGAGCTCGTCCGCGATCTCCTCGGTGGTCATCATCTGCGCGAGCCGGCCGAGGACATCGCGTTCGCGTGCGCTGAGCCGCTCGGCGGGAACCTGCGCGAGCAGGTCCTGCTCGGCCGGTTCGGCGGCGTGGGCGCGGTGCGGCTGCGCGGGGTTCAGCAGCCGGGCACAGGTCGGCGCGACCGTCCGCTGCACCGTCTGCGGCAGCCGGGACACCGTCACCGCCTTCGCGACGGCGTCCGCGCCCCGGCCCCCGCGCTCCACCGTGCTCGCGATCCGGGCGACGATGCCGCCGATCTCGGCGAGGAACGTGTCGGAGCCCTTTCCCAACGCCGCTTCACAGTGGGCGAGTTCGTGCCGGGCCCGGACGGGCTCGCCGCGCGCCAGGGCGCCCCAGGCCCGCACGAGGTGCAGGGTGGCGCGCGAGGGCTCGCCCGCGGTCCACGGCGGCATCGGCGGCTGGACGGCCTGGGCGGTGAGCTCGTCCGCGGCCCGGAAACGGCCGCGCAGGGCCTCCAGGAGCGCGAGTTCGACGAGGCAGTCCCGGCGCAGCGCGCCGTTGCCCGCTGCGCCCGCCGCCTTCAGTCCCCGGGTGAGGGAGGCCTGGGCGGCCTTCAGGCTGCCGGCCCGCAGCTCTCCGCTGCCCCGCACGGTCAGGATGAGCGCCGGTATCTCGGGCCGCTCGGCCAGCAGGGTGTGGGGCACTTGCGGTGCCGCCGCCTCCGCGTCGGCCGCCGCTGCCCCCGCGCGGCGCGGATCGTGGCCGCGCAGCCGTTCCATCCGGATCACGCCGTGGGTGAGCCGGCACCGTGCGACGCGGTCGTCCTCCCCCTGCGGCAGCCGGTCCAGGAGTTCGGCGGCCCGCTCCAGGTTCCTGGTGCACGTCTGGTCGTCCCTGCGGGTCCTGGCGACGGCCGCCGCGAGCAGCGCGGACTCCGGTTCCTCCGCGGGCGGTTCGTCGGGCGGGTGCCGGCCCGTGTCGACGGGCAGCCGGGCCCTGGCCAGGCCGAGCACCTGCCCGATCGCGAGGTGGTGGACGATGAGCCGGGCCGCCTCGTCCCCGTCGCCCGCGGCGAACAGGTGCCGTACGGCGTCGGCGAGCAGACCGCACCCGGCGAGCCAGGAGGCGGCCGTGCGGTGCAGGGGCGCCACGAGTCCGGGCGTCTCGTGCCGCAGGCAGGTCCGCAGCACGTCGGCGAACATCTGGTGGCAGCGGTACCAGCCCTGCCCCACGGGCCGCAGGAAGGAGTTCTCCCGGACGAGTCCCGCGAACAGGGCTCCGTCGGTGTCGCCCGCGAGCTCGGCGGCCAGTTCGGCGTTCACCCGGTCCAGGATGCTCGTCGTCAGGAGGAGCCTGCGCATGCCGGGCGACTGCTGGTCGAGCACCTCCTCGACCAGGTAGCTGGAGATCGCCTCGTCGTCGCCCGCGAGCTCCGCCACGAACCGTTCGGGGTCGCCGCGCCGCTCCATGGACATCGCGGCCAGCCGAAGGCCCGCGGCCCAGCCGTCCGCGCGCCGCCGCAGCGTGCTCACCGTCTGCTTCGTCACGTCGATGCCGTGCTGGGCCAGGAGGGCCGTCGCCTCCCGGTCGTCGAAGGCGAGGTCCGCGGTGCGTACTTCGGCGACCTCGCTGGTGAGCCGCCCGCGGTACAGGTGCAGGGGCGGGTCGCGGCGGGCGAGCACCACGAGACGCAGCTTGTCGGGGGCGTGCCGCAGCAGGTGCGTGACGCCGC
Organism: Streptomyces sp. UC4497; assembly: GCF_054871485.1. Taxonomy (NCBI): domain Bacteria; kingdom Bacillati; phylum Actinomycetota; class Actinomycetes; order Kitasatosporales; family Streptomycetaceae; genus Streptomyces; species Streptomyces sp. UC4497. The sequence continues at coordinate 56,698 of NZ_JBTYHB010000005.1, forward strand.
GGGCGATCGGCGAGTCGAGGGCGGGCTGGAAGTCGTCGAGGACGAGGACCGACGGCTCCGCCTCGCTGTTCAGGCAGGTGGCGAGGGTCGCGACGAGCAGCGGGCCGTCGTCGCTGGCGGCCGGTTCGGGCACCGTGACGCCCGCGGAGCGCAGCGCGCCGAACACCCGCTGCCAGAACACTCCGGGATGCTCGGCGGGCCCGTCGCAGGTGACCCAGGCGAGCGGCCAGGTCGGGCGCCGGGTGTGCGCCCACTCCAGGGCGAGGGCCGTCTTGCCCGCGCCCACCGGGCCGACCACCACGGTGAGCGGGCCCCGTACGCCCCTGGCCAGTTGGTCGGTGAGGCGGGGGCGCGGCACGATCCAGCCGGGCAGCGCGGGCACGGAGTCGCTCTGCTCCGCGCCGTGTTCGCCGTCCGGTGTGCGGTGTGACCACTCGGCCATGGTGCCCCCTCGCTCTCGCAGCGCAGTGGACCCGCCCCGTTGCGGCCAGTGTGGGGGCGGGGGCACTGCGTCCGGCACATGCCAAGCGCCATCTCACCCGGGTGAAGTTCCGGTGTGAGACGGCGCGTCGACAACGAGGGGGCCCGTGGGCCGTCCGGCGACTACTTGGACTGGAGAGCCTCGACCAGCTCCTCCTCCCGGTCCTTGGTGAGAGAGGTGTGGATCACGGTGGGGGCGAAGGGCCGCAGCGCTTCCTGCACCCGGTCCGGCGTGGTGCGCCTGACGAGCGTGAAGAGGGCGGCGCGGCCGGGTTCGAGGGCGCGCGCGGTCTCCTTGACGAAGGCGTCGTTGATGCCGATGTCGGTGAGCTTGCCCGCGGCGGCTCCGGTGGCCGCGCCCACGGCGGCGCCGAAGACGGGCATGAGGAAGAGCATTCCGAACAGCGCGCCCCACAGGGCGCCGCCTGCCGCGCCCGCTCCGGTGGTGCTGTGCGTCTGGTGGACGTGCAGTTTCCCGTCCATGGTGCGCCAGGCCACCACGGCGTCCTCGAGCTCCAGCAGCTCCTGCCGGGACAGCTCGCCGGCCAGGCGCAGCACCGATTCGGCCTTTTCCTTGTCCGAGAATCCGAGTACGACGAGTTCGGCCATCAGGTCCTCCTGGGACGGTTGCCGGGTTTGGGTACGGGAGTGGGTTTGGGGGCGACCGGATCGCCCAGGCGCTCGGCCGCGGCGGCGAGTTCGACGGCCACGGGCTCCAGGGCCTCCTGCGTGAGGAAGCCCTCGGCGACGGGCACCCCGCCCGCGTCCCTGACCGCCTTGCGCAGATGCTTCGCCCAGACGTGTTCGAGCATGATGTACGCCGCCGACGTGCCCGGGTCCTGGGCCTCGGCCATCTCCCTGATGTCGCCGGTGCTCAGCCCGAACGCGTTGCCCTCGGCCATGCTCGGATACGCGTCCTGCACGGCGCGGATCCGCTCCCGGGAGATTCCGAGCAGGGCGGCGACGGTCGCGCCCATCCCCTCCTGCTGGAAGTCGAGGGAGAACAGGCCACCACTGGGCTCCTTGCTGACGAAGAGCACATCGAGGACGCGGATCTGTTCGTTCGCCTCGAGGATCGCCAGTTCCTCGATGATGCGCCCCTCGAACTTGGCGTCCGGCCCGAACTCGATGGTGAGCAGTTGCACCGGTCCGATGACGGCCATGGCGTCTCCCTCCGATGGTCGACGGAATCTCCACCGGCATCACACCGTCGCCGCCCGCGCCACGCGTCACCCGCCGCAGGTGAGCAACACAACCCGGACCGCGGCGACGCTGGCCGCTGGAGGTGCCACGCCATGAGCGATGAACAGGCCCCCGGCCCCGGCGAAGCCGCGTCCGGCCCACCGTCCGCCACCGATTCGGAACTGGAACGGCTGCGCGCCGAGGTCGAGGTACTGCGTGATCGCGTCGGCAGCCAGCGCAGGCGCCACGCTCGGACGTTCGCGGTGCGGCGCACGATCGCCGCGATCCTGATCGCGCTCGTCGCGGTGCTCGCGGTCACCTCCGTGGTGGGCGGGTGGGGCGCGCGGACCACCCTGAACACGGACCGCTGGATCTCCACGGTCGGCTCGCTGCCCGAGGACCCGAAGGTGAACGCCGCGGTCTCCAAGTATCTGGCGGACGAGATCTTCGACCAGCTCGACGTGGAGCAGCGGCTGTCCGACGCGCTGCCACCGCGCGCCTCGTTCCTTGCCGGCCCGGTCACGGGGGCCGTGCACGACTTCATGCACGACAAGATCTCGGAGCTGATCGCGACCGAGCGGTTCCAGGAGCTGTGGCGGACCACGAACCGGTTCGCTCACGAGCGCATCGTCGCCCTCCTGGAGAAACGCAACGAGAACATCAAGGTGAAGGGCGACACGGTCACGCTCAACCTGCTGCCCGTGGTCAACAACCTGCTGGGCTCCCTGGAGACCGAGCTGCCGTCCGTCTTCGGCAAGAAGATCGACCTTCCGACGCTGTCCTCCGGTGAGCTGCCGCCCGGTCTGCACCAGCGGATCGAGAAGGCGATCGGGAGGGACCTGCCCGAGAACTTCGCGCAGATCCGCCTCTACAACCGGAACGAGCTGGGTCAGCTCCAGGACGCGGTCCTGCTGTTCAAGAAGGCCGTCATCGGACTGCTGATCGCCGTCCCGGTCCTCCTCGCCCTCTCTCTGTGGGTGTCGCCGAACCGCCGGCGCACCCTGCTCCAGCTCGGCCTGTGGCTGGTGGTGTCGGTCACGGTGCTGACGGCCGTACTGCGCGGCGTGCGCGATCAGTTGCTGGGCCAGATGCCGGAGGGTGTCTACCGCGACGGACTGCAATCGGCGCTGTGGACCATCTTCACGATGCTGCGGGAACGAGGCGATCAACTGCTGTGGCTCGGCGTCGCGATCGCCGTCCTCTGCTATCTGATCGGTCCCGGACGGCTGCCGTCCGCGCTGCGCCGGTGGACCGCGCAGGGCGCCCGCGCCACCGGCCACGGGATGGCCCGGGCAGGCGAACACCTGGGCAAGGACCGGCAGTTGAGGCCGTGGCTGGCCCGGCACGCGGACGTACTGCGCGTCGGCGGGGCCGTCGTGGCGGCCATCGTGTCGATCCTGCTGTCGTCGTGGACCGCACTGCTCGTCATCGCCGTGCTGCTCGCCGCGTACGAGATCGCGGTCACGCTCGCGGCCCGCGCCGGGAGCTCACCCCCGGAAGCCGGGAGCTCACCCCCGGAAGGTGAGGCGACCCCGCGACCCCCTGCCGAGACTGGCGCCCCGGGCTGACCCATGAGCACGTGGAGGGTTCACATGAAGAAGGAATCGCGCGTCGGGCCGACCGGCGACGGAAGCGGACGCTCGCGCCTGTGGGGCCCGTACCTGAGCGAACGGCAGTGGGGAACGGTGCGCGAGGACTACAGCCCGGGGGGCGACGCGTGGTCGTACTTCCCGCACGACCACGCCCGTTCGCGCGCCTACCGGTGGGGCGAGGACGGCCTCGGCGGGCTCTGCGACGACAAGCAGCGCCTGTGCCTCGCGGTCGCCCTGTGGAACGGCCGCGACCCCATCCTCAAGGAGCGCGCCTTCGGCCTGACCAACGCGGAGGGCAACCACGGCGAGGACGTCAAGGAGTACTACTTCTACCTCGACGCCACGCCCAGCAACTCCTACCTGAAGTACCTGTACAAGTATCCGCAGGCCACGTACCCGTACAACGACCTCGTGGCCGTCAACGGCGGGCGTTCCCGGCAGGAGTTCGAGTACGAGCTGCTCGACACCGGGATCTTCGCCGAGCAGCGGTACTTCGACGTGACGGTGGAGTACGCCAAGGCGGATCACGACGACATCCTGATGCGGATCACCGTCGACAACCGGGGCCCTGAAGAGGCGACGCTGCACGTGCTGCCGACGCTGTGGTTCCGCAACACCTGGTCGTGGGGCGAGCACTCCGCCACGACGCAGAAGCCGGTGCTGCGGGCGGCCGAGGGCTCGCGTTCCACGCGCACGATCCGCGCCGACCACCCGGAGCTCGGCAGCTACGACCTGCGCTGTGATGCCGCGGCCGAGCTGCTGTTCACGGAGAACGAGACCAACAGCGAGCGGCTGTTCGGCTCGCCCAACGCCTCCCCCTACGTCAAGGACGGCATCGGCCGGTACGTGATCGAGGGCGACGAGGGGGCCGTCGATCCGGCGCACCAGGGCACCAAGGCCGCCGCCCACCACATGCTCACCGTGCCCGCCGGCGGGTCCGAGACGTTGCGGCTGCGTCTCGGGCCCGCCGGTGCCCAACTTAGCCTGGCCCGCGGCTTCGACGCGGTGTTCCGCGACCGGATCGCCGAAGCGGACGCGTTCTACAAGGAGTTGACGCCGAAGAACACGGGCGAGGACGAGGCGCGGGTGATGCGCCAGGCGCTCGCCGGGATGCTGTGGTCCAAGCAGTACTACTCGTTCGACCTGGAGACATGGCTCGCCGAGCACAACATGACGCCGTGGAGCATGCCGCGGCCCGGCGTGCGCAACCGCGAGTGGTTCCACATGGTCAGCGACGACATCGTGTCCATGCCGGACAAGTGGGAGTACCCGTGGTTCGCGGCCTGGGACCTCGCCTTCCACGCGGTGGCCCTGTCCGTCGTCGACATCGACTTCGCCAAGCAGCAGATCGAACTCCTGCTGCGGGACTCCTTCCAGCACCCCAACGGGCAGATCCCGGCCTACGAGTGGAGCTTCGGCGACGTCAATCCGCCGGTGCACGCCTGGGCCGCGTACTTCGTGTACACGGTGGAGAAGCAGACGACCGGCCGCACGGATCACGAGTTCCTGGAGCGCACCTTCCAAAAGCTCCTGACGAACTTCACGTGGTGGGTCAACCGCAAGGACCCGACCGGCCGCAACGTCTTCCAGGGCGGCTTCCTCGGCCTCGACAACATCGGCGTCTTCGACCGCAGCGCGCCCCTGCCCACCGGCGGCTCCCTGGAGCAGGCCGACGGCACGGCGTGGATGGCCCTGTACTGCCAGTCGATGCTCCAGATCGCCCTCGAACTCGTCGAGCAGAACGAGATGTACGACGACCTGGTCCTGAAGTTCGTCGAGCACTATCTGTGGATCTCCGCGTCCATGGACCGGCTCGGCAACCTCGGCGACGAACTCTGGGACGAGGAGGACGGGTTCTTCTACGACGTGCTGCGGCTGCCCGACGGGGAGGCGGTGCGCCTGAAGGTCCGCTCGATGGTCGGCCTGCTGCCGCTGTGCGCGTCCACCGTCTTCCAGCCGCAGCAACTGGAACGCCTCGACGGCCTCGGTGAGCGCTTGCAGCGGTTCGCCTCCCGCCACCCGTCCCTGTCCGTGACGCTGTCGCAGGCCCAGGCCGGCAAAGCGGGCGGGCCCCGGCTCCTCTCCGTCGTCGACGAGAAGAAGCTGGTGCGCGTCCTGTCCCGGGTGCTGTCGGAGGACGAGTTCCTCAGCCCGTACGGGATCAGGGCGCTGTCCAAGTACCACGAGGAGAACCCCTACACGTTCACGGTGCACGGCCAGGAGTACTCAGTGGGCTATCTGCCCGCCGAGTCCGACACCGGCATGTTCGGCGGCAACTCCAACTGGCGCGGCCCGGTGTGGATGCCGATGAACGCCCTCGTCATCCGGTCCCTGCTGCATCTGTACGGCTTCTACGGCGACGAGCTCACCGTCGAGTGCCCGACGGGCTCCGGGGTGCGCATGAACCTCTTCGAGGTCGCGGAGGAGATCTCCACGCGGCTCGGCCGCATCTTCCTGCGCGACGAGGAAGGGAACCGCCCGGTGTACGGCGGACAGGCGCTCTTCCGGGACGACCCGCACTGGCGCGACCTCATCTCCTTCTACGAGTACTTCCACGGCGACAACGGGGCCGGCATCGGCGCCTCGCACCAGACGGGGTGGACGGGGCTCGTCGCGGCCCTGACGAAGATCTTCGGCACTCTCGGCCCCGACGCCTTCCGACCGCGCACCACCAGGAGGTAGCAGCGATGGCCGCTTTGCCGGCACAGCCCGTGATCCATGAGGTCAACACCCGTGTGTGGCTGCGGGAGACGGGACGCAGGCTCGGCCGCGAGATCGGCCTCGCGGACGTGCCCAAGGACATCTGGGACGAGATCACCCCGTCCGGGGTCGATGTCGTCTGGCTGATGGGCGTGTGGGAACGCAGCCCGCAGGGCCGCGCCATCGCCCTGCAGAACCCCTCGCTGCGGGCCGCGTTCCAGGCGGCCGTCCCCGGCATCGGCGAGCAGGACATCGCCGGCTCGCCGTACTGCATCCGCCGCTACGAGGTGGACGGCGCGCTCGGCGGGGCCGTCGGCCTCACCGCGGCGCGCGCCGAACTCGACCGCAGGGGCGTGGGGCTGCTGCTCGACTATGTGCCCAACCATGTGGCGCCCGACAACCCGTGGGTGGGCGAGTACCCGCAGTTGTTCGTGCGCGGCGACGCCGAGGACCTGCGGCGGGACCCGGACGGCTTCCTCGACACGGGGCGCGCGGTGCTCGCGCGGGGCCGGGACCCGTTCTTCCCGCCGTGGCCCGATGTCGTCCAACTCAACGCGTTCGCACCGGAGTTGCGGCACTCGACCGTCGAGATACTCGACCACATCGGCCGGTTCTGCGACGGCGTGCGCTGCGACATGGCGATGCTGATGACGAACGACGTCTTCGAGCGCACCTGGGGCGAGCGGGCCGGGAAGCGGCCCTCGGAGGAGTTCTGGGTCGAGGTGATCGGCGCGGTGCACCGCGAGCGCCCGGACATGATCTTCGCGGCGGAGGCGTACTGGGACCTCGAATGGACGCTCCAGCAGCAGGGCTTCGACTTCTGCTACGACAAGCGGCTCTACGACCGGATCCTCGCCCACGACGCCGCGTCGGTGCGGGGCCACCTGCACGCCGACGAGACGTACCAGCGCGGGCTCGTCCGCTTCCTGGAGAACCACGACGAGCCGCGGGCCGCGCACACCCTGGCCCCGGACAAGGAACGGGCCGCGGCCGCGCTGATCGCCACGCTGCCCGGCGCGACGCTGTGGCACGAGGGCCAGTTCACGGGGCGCCGGGTCCAGCTGCCGGTGTTCCTCGACCGGCGCCCCGAGGAGCCGGCCGACGACGAGCTGCGCTCCTTCCACGAGCGGCTGCTGTCGGCCGTGCACGTCAGCGGCATGCGCACGGGGAGCTGGCGACTCCTCGACTGCGCGGGCTGGCCGGACAACGACTCGGCCGCGGCGCTGGTCGCGTCGTGCTGGACGGGTCCGGCGGGCCGCTTCCTGACGGTGGTCAACCTCTCCGACCACCCGGCACAGGGCCGGATCCGCCTCCCGTGGTCCGAACTGGGCTCAGAAACCTGGCAGTTGACGAGCCTCCTCGGCACGGACCGCTTCGAGCGCGCGGGCGCGGAGCTGCTGGAGAGCGGCCTGTACGTGGACCTGCCGGCGTGGGGTACGCACCTGCTGGCGGCGGAGGTGTGACCACCTCAAGCCCCTGCGGCGATTGAGCAGCGGGGTCCGGGGCGGAGCCCCGAGGCCGCCACTCAATCGCCGCGGGGGCTGACCGGCGTCGCCGACCACTCCACCCCGGCCCTGGCCCGAAACGCCTCCACCGCACTCTCCACCGTGGGATAGAACGCCTCCGGCCCGAACGTCCGGGCCAACCCGTACCGCTCGATCTTCCGCCGCACCGGATCCTTCAGCTCGGCGAACACCAGCTCCACCCCCCGCTCGCGCAGCGCCTGGTGGAGCTCCTCCAGGACATCCGCCGCGGTCGTGTCCACATCGGTCACCGGCTCCGCGGCCACCACCACGCACCGCGGCTCGATCGCTGCCCGCACCGCCCCGCGCACCTCGTCGCGGAACGACTTGGCGTTGGCGAAGAACAGCGGCGCGTCGAAGCGCAGCAGCACGAGCCCCGGCAGCCGCTGCGCCCCGGGATGCGAACTCACGTCGTGGTAGCCCTCGAGCCCCGCCACCCGCCCGAGCACCGCGCTGTACGGCCACCACGCGCGCCGGAAGACGTTCAGGATCGACAGGCCGACCGCGACCGCGATCCCCGGCAGCACACCGAGCAGCGCGACGCCGAGGAACGCGGCGATGCACAGCCAGAACTCGGCCTTGCGCTGCCGCCACAGCCGCCCCGCACCCGCCAGGTCGGCCAGCGAGAGCGACGCCGTGATGACGACGGCGGCGAGCGCGGGCTGCGGCAGGTTGCGGAAGAGGCCGGGCAGCAGGAGGAGCATGAGCAGGATCAGCGCCACGCCCACGAGCCCGGTCAACTGCGTTTTGGCGCCGGCCCGTTCGGCCACCGCGGTCCGCGATCCGCTGGTGCTCACGGGGAAGCCCTGGAAGAGACCCGCGGCCGCGTTCGCCGCACCGATGGCGATCATCTCGTCGTTGCCGCGGACCTCCTGGCCGCTGCGATTCGCGAACGCGGTGGCGTTGGAGATGGTGTCGGCGAGGGAGACCAGGGCGATGCCGAGGGCACCCACGAACAGCGGGCCGAGGTCGTCCCAGCGGATGTCGGGCACGGTGAACGGCGGCAGCCCCTTCGGCAGCCGGCCGACCAGCTTCACCCCGTGCTCCCCGAGGTCGAACACGACGGTCGCTCCGATGGCGAGCACCACCATCACGAGCACGGCGGGCACCTTCGGCAGCAGCCGCTGCAGCAGCAGGACGAGCGCGATGCAGCCGACGCCCACGCCCACCGCCGCCGGCACCGCCGCCCCGTCCGCCAACCCCCGTACCAGCGCGTCGACTTCACCGATCAGACCGTCCGCGTCCACGGAGAACCCGAACAGCTTCGGCAGCTGGCCGACGAAGATGGTCAGGGCGAGCCCGTTCATGTAGCCGATCATCGTCGGCTTGGAGATGAGGTCGGCGATGAAGCCCAGGCGCCCCACGCCCGCCAGCATCGTGATCCCCCCGACCATCAGGGCGAGCACCGAGGCGAGGGCGATCGCCCGATCACTGTCGCCGCCCGACGCGACCAGCGGCAGGACCGTCGCCGCGATCATCGGCCCGAGCGAGGAGTCGGGGCCGAGGACGAGGATCCGGGACGGCCCCGCGACGGCGTACGCGAGCAGACACATCACCGACGTATAGAGCCCGGTGATCGCCGGAAGCCCGGCCAGCTCGGCGTACGCCATGCCCTGCGGCACGAGCAGTGTGGTCAGGACGACGCCCGCGACGAGATCCTTGACCAGCCAGGAACGCCGATACTTGCGCAGCGTCCGCACACCGGGCGGCATCGGCAGGGACTTGGCCACCGCGGGGTCACCTCCGCCGGACGATCAGCTTGCCCAGCTCCCACAGCGCGAGGAGCGCGAGGGCGGGCAGCAGCGCCCAGCCGAACTGGCCGATGTGCAGGGGGACGGTGTCGAGCAGCCGGTTGAAGACATCGGTCTGTGTGACGAGCACGGCGAGCACGAATTCGCCCAGGATCGTCCAGTTGAGCTGCTTGCTGTCGAAGGTGTCGACGGTGAGCACGGTCCCGGTCTGACTGCGGCACTCGACCGCGGCCACGATCAGGCACAGGGCGAACGCCGCGAACGCGATGGAGTTGCCGATGCGGACGCTGTCGTAGCGGGCCTCGCCGAGCTTGATCAGGCTCAGCAGCGCGACGGCGATGCCGGCGCCCACGAGCCCCACCGTGAGCATCAGCGCCGGAGTCATCACCGGTTCGCCGCGCGGCCGCGGGCGCCGCGTCATGAGCCCCGCGCCGACCCGGTCGAAGCCGAGCGAGAAGCCGAAGGCCGCGTTGACGACGAAGTGGATCCACAGCACCTGCGCGGGGTTGAACGGCTCGGCGTCCGCGATGTCGAAGAGCGAGGCGCCGAGGAACGTCAGGACGAACACGACCAGCAGGATCAGCACGAAGCGGATGTACTTGGTGAGGTTGTCGTAGATCTTGCGGCCCTGTTCCACCGCGTGAATGATCGTGGCGAAGTTGTCGTCGGACAGAATCATCCGCCCGGCGTTCTTGGCCACCTCCGTGCCCGATCCCATGGCCACGCCGATGTCGGCGGCCTTGATGGCGGGCGCGTCGTTGACGCCGTCGCCGGTCATGGCGACCACGTCGCCCTTCTTCTTCAATGTCTCGGCGAGCAGCACCTTGTGCTCGGGCGCGACCCTGCCGACGACGCCGATCCGGTCGATCCGTTCGAGCCGCTCGCTCTCGGGCAGCGCCGCGAACTCGGCGCCGAGGATCGCCTCTCCGCCGATCCCGATCTGCTCGGCGATCGCCGCGCCGGTGATCACGTCGTCGCCCGTCACCATGCGTACGCGGATATGGGCGGCCTGGGCCGCGGCGACGGCCGCCTTCGACTCGGGGCGCGCCGGGTCGACCATGCCGACGATGCTCGTGATCCGCAACTCCCGTATCTGGTCCAGGAGTTCACCGTCAGGTTTGAACGTCGCCGGGTCCAGGTCGCGCGTCGCGGCGGCCATGACCCGGCGGCCGGCCCGCTCCATCCGCTCGACCTCGGCGTCGGCCCGGCCGCGCAGTTCCGCGTCGAAGGGGATGCCCGCGCCCTCCGACAGGGCCGTGGTGGTGAGCGCGAGCACGGCGGGCGCGGCGCCCTTGATGAAGCAGCGCACGACGGGCCGCCCCTGCCCGTCGTGCGCCGCGTGGAAGGTGGCCATCAGTTTGTACGCAGGGTCGAACGGCAAGGTGGCGAGGCGGGGCAGCCGCTCGCGCGTGGCGGCCACGTCGAGGCCCGCCTTGTGTCCGAGCACGAGCAGCGCGCCCTCGGTGGGGTCACCCACCACTTCGCCGTCGACGAGCGAGGTGTCGCTGGCGACGAGGTACGGAAGGATCGCGTCCTCGATGCCGGGCGAGCTGCCCGCGGCGTGGTGGATCCTGCCCTCCAGGCCGTAGCCGGTGCCCGAGACCGTGTACCGGTCGAAGGCGTCGACGACCTCGACGACGGTCATCTGATTCATCGTCAGGGTGCCGGTCTTGTCGGAGTTCACGGCGGACGTGAAGCCCAGTGTCTCCACGGACGGCAGGTCCTTGACGATCGCGTTGCGCTTGGCCAGGTCGAGCCCGCCCATCGAGAGGATGGTCTGCGTCACCGTCGGCAGCGCCTCGGGCACCGCGGCGATGGCCAGGGAGACCGCGCTGACGAACAGCGCGTCCCAGGGCTCGCCGCGCCCGCGGCCGAGCGCGAACATCACGACCATGGTGAGCGCGGCCGCGCCGACGATCCACAGGGTGAGCCGGTTCAACTCCTTGGACAGCGGCGACATTTCGCGCGGCGTCGCCGTCAACATGCCGGAGATACGGCCCAGTTCGGTGGCGGCCCCGGTGGCGGTCACGAGCAGCACTCCGCTGCCGTGCGTCACCGGAGTGGTCATGAACGCCATGTCGCTCTGGTCGGCAGGCCCCAACTCCCCGCCGGGCACCGGGTTCGCGTCCTTGGCCGCGGGCACGCTCTCGCCGGTGAGCGCCGACTCGTCGATCTGGAGCGCGGTCGCCGAGACGATCCGGCCGTCCGCCGGCACCTCGTCCCCGGCGGCGAGCAGCACCACGTCCCCGACGACGACGTCCTCCGCGGGGATCCGGGCCTCCCTGCCGTCCCTGCGCACCCGCGCGGTGGCCTTCGTCATCGCCTTCAGGGCGTTCATGGCGCTGTCCGCCTTGCCTTCCTGGCGCAGGCCGATGACCGCGTTCAGGACGGACAGGGCGAGCAGCACCACCGCCGTGCCCCACTCCTGGATGGCGAGGGACACGGCGGCGGACACGACGAGGATGATCTGCATGTACGAGGTGAACTGGCCCAGGAGGCGGCGCAGCGCCGGTGTCGGCTTCTCCTCGGGCAGGGCGTTGGGCCCGTGCTTTTCGAGGCGCGCCGCTGCCCTCGCGGTGTCGAGTCCCTCGGCCGGGTCGACACCGAGTTCGCGGGCCACGGAGTCGGCGGGCTCGGCGTGCCACAGGTGTGCGGGCGGGGCACCGGGCCCGGTCGCCGCCGCGGTCACCGCGCCCGCCTCCTGGTCGCGTAGGGGTCGGCCGCGGTTCCGGTCGGCGCCTCCTTCTCCAACTGCCGTTTCTCCAGCTCCAGTTCCTGACGGGTCGCGTCATCGATCACCGGATACCGCGGATCGATGTCCATCAGAGTGTCCGCGAGTACGGCCGCCGCGCAGATCCGCGCGTACCACTTGTGGTCGGCGGGCACGACGTACCACGGCGCCCACCGTGTGCTCGTGGCGGACAGCATGTCCTCGAACGCCTCCTGGTAGTCGTCCCAGCGGGCGCGTTCACGCGCGTCCGCCGCCGAGAACTTCCAGTTCCGCTCCGGTACGTCGATGCGTTTGAGGAACCGGACCCGCTGCTCCTCCTTGGACAGGTTCAGGAACACCTTGACGAGCCTGAATCCGTTGTCCGTCAGATACCGCTCCCACTGGTTGATCTCGCGGTAGCGCCTGCGCCACAGCGCCTTCCGGCTCTGCTTGCGCCCCGGTAGCCGCTGACGGTCCAGGAGTTCGGGATGCACCCGCACCACGAGGACCTCCTCGTAGTGCGAGCGGTTGAAGATGCCGATCTCCCCGCGGCGCGGCAGGCCGCGGGAGTAGCGCCAGAGATAGTCGTGGCTCAGCTCGTCGTGCGAGGGCACCTTGAACCCCGCCACGCGTACGCCCTGCGGGTTCACGCCGCTCATGACGTGCCGGATCGTGCCGTCCTTGCCGCCGGCGTCGATCGCCTGCAGACACAGCAGGACGCCGTGCGTGCCCTCGGCGGCCAGCCTGCGCTGGTGGTCGGCGAGCAGGGCGACGCCCTCTGCCAGCAGCTCCTTGCCCTGCCGCTTGTTCTTCAGGCCCGACGTACGGGCGGGATCGAAGTCCTTGGACAGGTGCACCTTCGACCCGGGCTCGACCCGCAGAGGTGCGATGAACTCGGCGATGCGCTCGGCCCGCTTGTTTTTCGTGCGCGCCCGTCCGTCCTTCATGAGCCACCTCGCTCCGTGTCCGCCGCGGGTCGAGCCGGTCCCGTCACTACAGGGTGTCCCGCTTCACCACGCACAGGCCCCAGATCACGAGCGCGTTCATCGCGATCAGCGTCAGGGACCAGAACGGGTAGTACGGGATGGAGAGGAAGTTGCCGATCATGACCAGGACGGCGACGACCACGCCGAGCACCCTGGCCCATTTCATCGCGACGAACAGGCCGAAGCTGACGACCACGGCGACGATGCCGAGGAGCAGATGGATCCAGCCCCAGGTCGTGAGGTCGAACTGGAAGGTGTACTCGGGCGTGCTGAGGAACACCTTGTCCTCCAGAACCGCCATCAGACCGCGGAAGAAGCCCATGGTCCCAACGATGAAGAGCATGACCGCCGCGAAGATGGTCAGCCCGCCGGCGGCCGCTTCCCTCGCGCCGCCCATGCCGTGTTGCGAAGTGGTCGAGGTGGCCATCACAGGACCCCCAAGGGTTGAGGAGGGTGCCGATTGCACCGCTGTGCCGCCGAGTGTCATGGCCCGGAGGAGCCGCGGTCGTCACCCTCCGGGGGTGACGACCGGGCGGAGCACCGCGCGGAGGCTGTCGGGGATCCGGCCCGCGAGCTGAAGCGAGGCGATGAGCGTGGCAAGCACTCCCGAGGCGGCCGACGGCCGAGGGCCCGTACCAGAAGCCAAAACCGGCCCGGACCGGAGCCGGCAGCGCCGCATTCTCGCGCCGCTCGCACTGGCCCAGTTCATCTGCAGCTTCGCAGGGTCGAACATGAACGTGATGATCAAGGACATCAGCAAGGACCTGGACACCACCGTGCAGGGCGTGCAGACAGCGATCACCATCTTTCTGCTGGTCATGGCGGCACTGATGATCCCCGGCGGGATCCTCGCCGACCGCTACGGCCGCAAACGCTGCCTCGTCATCGGGCTTTCGATCTACGGGGTCGGGGCGCTGATCAGCGCGGCGTCGCCGGGCCTCGGCGTGCTGATCCTGGGCAACTCGATCCTGGAGGGCATCGGCACCGCCCTGCTGATCCCCCCGGTCTACATCCTCACCACCCTCCTCTTCACCGACGTGGCGGGCCGGGCCAAGGCGTTCGGCACGATCATGGCCTTCGCCGGCATCGGCGCCGCCATGGGTCCGCTCCTCGGCGGGCTGATCACGTCGGCGATCAGCTGGCGGGCGGCGTTCGTGTTCCAGGCGCTGGTGGTGGCGGTCATCATCGTGCTGAGCCGGGGGCTCGAGGACCCGCTCCCGGCCGACCACTCCCTCGACTTCGACACCGTGGGCGCGATCCTGTCGGCGACCGGACTCGTCCTCCTGGTCTGCGGAATCCTCGCGGCGGACGACAACCTCTGGCTCATGGGCGGGCTGCTCCTGGCCGGCGCGCTGGTCCTGGTGGCCTTCTTCCGCTGGATCCGCAGGCGGGAACGGGTCGGCGCCCAAGCCCTCCTCGCCACCTCGCTGTTCCGCAACCGGACGTCGAACCTCGGTCTGATCACCCAGCACACCCAGTGGCTGGTGCTCATGGGGGTGTCGTTCGTGGTCGCCGCCTACCTCCAGGTCGTCCGCGGCTACAACGCCATCGACACCGGCATCATCTTCACCGCGTCGACCGTGGGCCTGCTCATCAGCTCGCTCGGCGCGGGGCGGTTCGCCAAGCGCCGCGCACAACGCACCCTCATCATGGCCGGTTTCACCGTCACGGTGTGCGGCATCGGCGTGCTCCTGGTCGTGGCGGACGTCTCGTCGAAGGCCTGGGCCTCCACGCCGGGGCTGCTCCTGATCGGCCTGGGCGTCGGCCTCATGCTCACGCCGTCGGTCAACGTGGTGCAGTCCAGCTTCTCCGAGGACATGCAGGGTGAGATCTCGGGGCTGTCCCGCAGCGTGTCCAACCTCGGCTCCTCCGTGGGCACGGCGCTCGCCGGCACGATCCTCGTCGCCGACCCGTCCGCGGGCCCGTACGCCGTCTCGCTGATGGTGCTCGCGGTGATCGGTCTCGCCGGTCTCGGCGCGGCGGCACGGCTGCCACGGACACCGCCGGTGCCGGCGGCGGCGCCGCCGGCACCGGCCCCTCACCCGTAGTCGCGGTCGTACGACACGGCGCTGCGCACCACGAGGTCCTGCAGCGCCGCACGGTGCTTGCTGAACGGTATCCAGAGCAGCCCCAGGGGAAAGGTCACCGACACCGCGGCCCGTACGAGGGCCCGCACCGTCCGCAGCCGCCGCCCCGCCCGGTCCGTCACGCACACGCCCAGCAGCCGGTCCCCGGGCGTGGCCCCGACCACCGCCCACGAGCCGCCGAGATAGCAGACGGCCAGGGCCCAACCGATCGGCCCGGACACCCAGTTGGGCACGTCCGGCACCTGGAACGGCGGCCCGACGACCATCAACCGCGCACAGCCGGCGCCGAGTTGGACGGTCAGACCGATGAGGGCGAGCACGAGCGCGTCGACCACGGCGGCGAGGCCACGCGAGACGATTCCGGCGGGTCGGGAGCGGAGAGCGGGTCTGCTGTCGGCCGCGGTCACGGGGAGCGCTCATCCGACGGCGCGGCACGCCGCAGCATCCGGTCGGCGAACCGGTTGACGCTCCGGTCCCCGCGCTGCCCGAGCAGCCGCACCGCCTCGGCCGCCTCGACGGTGAGCCCGCCCCCGGTGTCCCGCACGATCCGCCCGAGATCGATCTCCCGCAGCACCCCACGGGTGATCCCCACCAGGTCGAACCGGGCGAGCACGGCGTCGACGTCGAGTCTGGCGGCGATGTGGTCGACGTCCACGCGGGCGACGATGCGGTCGACGTCGACGCGCGCCGCGATCCGGTCCACGTCCACGCGCCCGGCGACGCGGTCCACATCGACGCGGTCGGCCACCCCGTCCACGTCGACGCGGCGGGCAACCCGCTCCACATCGACGCGGTCCGCGATGGCGTTGACGTCGACGCGCGCGGCGACCGCCGCCACGTCCACCCGGGCGGCGACCGCATTGACGTCCACCCGGCCGACGACCGCCGCCAGGTCGAGCCGTTCGGCGATCCGGTTCACGTCCACGCGGTCGACCAGCTCGTCCAGGTCGAGGCAGTCGAGCACCACCCCGACCGACCGCCGGACCACGACCCGCGGCACCTTCCCCAGCACACCGAGCACACCGAACACCCCCCGCGCCATCCGACCCGCCACCGCCACCGCGCCGTCCGCACTCACCTCGACCATGCCGCGACCGAAGCAGTTGGCCGCGCACCCGGCATCCTCCGCGACGGGTGAGTGACACGGACCCGCGGACCCGCACCCCGTGGACGTAGGCCAACAGCAGTCATCCCGGCGGCAGTTCGGGCACCGGACGGAGGTCCCCCGCGAAGCCGAACGCCACGCCGCGCTGCGCGGCCAGCAGCCGGGCGAGCCGCAACACACTGAGCCCGCTGACGCCCAGGTCGCGCGCGTGCCGCAGGTCGACCACGACGCCCGCGCCACCCGACCGGATGGCCGCGTGCAACAGCTGCCCGATACGGGCCTCGGCGGCGGGCCCTATCGCCTCGTGCACCTCGATCACCACACAGTTCGCGACGCGCCGCAGCACAACGGGCGAGACGTCGGAACGTGGTGCCACGAGCTTCGGTTTGCGAGCCACGAGCGGAACGTTCCATGCCATGAATAAGTCCCCCCGAGTGCGCCGGACTTGGGAGAACAGCATCGTCACGCCGGACGGCGGCGGCATCGCTCCGCGAGGGTGAGCGGGTTCGACGGGATCGGCAAGGACGGGTCCCGTCCGCACTGTTGATCATCGCCCGGGAGGTTCTTAGTCTCGACCCCGTCGCACGTGGATACGTTCCCACGCCCCGCACGCCCCTGACGAAGGTGGAACACCGCATGAGCCACGCAGATCAGGCACGGCAGACACTGCAGCCCCAGCAGGCACAGCAGCCTCAGCAGATACAGCACTCCCAGCAGGCACAGCACACCGGACCGAGCCGCCGCCGAGTGATCGGCGGCGCGGCCACGCTGGCCGTCGCCGCGACAACGTTGCCCACCGGCATCGCGTCCGCCGCCGCGGACCGGTCCTCCCCCTCCGACCTCGCCCGCTGGAAAAGACAAGCGGCCCGGGTGACGATCACCCGCGACGACTGGGGCATCCCGCACGTGGTGGGCAGGACGGACGCCGACGCGGTGTTCGGGATGATGTACACGCAGGCCGAGGACGACTTCAACCGCATCGAGCGCAACTACCTCGTCAGCCTCGGCCGCCTCGCCGAGTCCGAGGGCGAGAGCGCGCTCTGGCAGGACCTGCGCCAACGCCTGTTCATCGACCCGGAGGCGCTGAAGAAGGAGTACGCGAAGTGCCCGTCGTGGCTTCGCGCCCTGATGCGCGCCTGGGCCGACGGTCTGAACTACTACTTGGCGACCCACCCCGACGTACACCCCCGGGTACTCACCCGCTTCGAGCCGTGGATGCCGCTGAGCTTCTCCGAGGGCAGCATCGGAGGCGACATCGAATCGGTGGCGCTCAGCCAACTGGAGGCGTTCTACGCACAACGCGAAGTGCCCCTGACGGACGAGGAACGCGGCCTGAAGTTCCGCGAACCGTCCGGCTCCAACGGCATGTCGATCGCCCCGGGCAACACCCGCGACGGCAACGCCCTCCTCCTGATCAACCCCCACACCAGCTTCTTCTTCCGCGCGGAACAGCACGTGACGAGCGAGGAGGGCCTCGACGTCTACGGCGCCGCGACGTGGGGCCAGTTCTTCATCTACCAGGGCTTCAACGAGAACACCGGCTGGATGCACACGTCGAGCGGCGTCGACAACATCGACGAGTTCGCGGAGACGGTCGACCGCGCGTCGGACGGCACGTACACCTACCGCTACGACAAGGACCACCGCCCCGTAACGACAAAGGACATCACCCTCACCTCCCGCACGGAGAACGGCGACACGGAGCGGCACACCTTCACGACGTACGCGACCCACCACGGCCCGATCGTCCGCGAGGCGGACGGCAAGTGGATCGCATGCGCCCTCATGAACAAGCCCCTGGAAGCCCTGAAACAGAGCTACTTGCGCACGACGACCCGCGACTACACCGAGTACATGAAGGTGGCGGAGCTCAAGGCCAACAGCTCCAACAACACCCTCTTCGCGGACTCGAAGGGTGACATCGCCTTCCTGATGCCGCAGTTCATGCCGGTCCGCGACGACCGCTTCGACTACATGAAGCCGGTCGACGGCAGCGACCCGGCCACCGACTGGCACGGCCTGCACACCCTCGACAGCATGCCGCAGGCGGTGAACCCGAAGAGCGGCTGGGCGTTCAACAGCAACAACTGGCCCTGGACGGCGGCCGGCGCGGACAGCCCGCACGCGTCGGACTACCCCCGTTACTTCGACAAGGCGGGCGAGAACCCCCGCGGCCCGCACGCGACCCGCGTCCTCACATCCAGCCGGAACTTCACACCCCAATCCCTCATCGAGGGCGCCTTCGACCCCTACCTGACAGCATTCGCCCGCCTCCTGCCGGGCCTGATCAAGGCCTGGGACCAACTTCCCGCCGGCAACGCCCAGAAGAAGAAACTCGACGCCCCGACGGACCTGCTCCGCACCTGGGACCACCAATGGTCCGGAAAGTCCACGGCCACCTCGCTGGCCGTCTTCTGGGGCGAGGCGCTCTGGGCCCTGGTCTCCAAGGCGGCAGCGGACGCGGGCCTCTCCGTCTGGGACTACATGGCGGACCGCGCCACGGACACCCAACGCCTCACGGCCCTCGAATCGGCGGTCGACCGCCTGACGCAGGACTTCGGCAGCTGGCAGGTCCCGTGGTCCGAGATCAACCGCTACCAGCGCAACGACGGCGCGATCACCCAGACCTTCGACGACACCAAGCCGAGCTACCCGGTCCCCTTCACCTCCGCCCAATGGGGCTCCCTCGCCTCCTTCGGCGCGAAGCGCTACCCCGGCACCAAGCGCTACTACGGCACGAGCGGCAACAGCTTCGTGGCGGTCGTCGAATTCGGCCCGAAGGTCCGCGCGTGGGCGGTCACGGCCGGCGGCGCCAGCGGCCACCCGGACTCCCCGCACTTCGGCGACCAGGTCAAACGCTACGCGAGCGGGGACCTGCGGCCGGTGTACTTCTACCCGGAGGAGCTGGAGGGGCATGTGGAGCGGAGGTACCGGCCGGGGATGTGACGGGCCCCGCCCACTACGGCACCGCCCCCGCCATCAGCCGTCGCTGCGTTCCAGATCCCAGACGACGCGCTTCTTGCGGGGGCCGCGGACCAGCCCCTGGGTCTGGGCGACGATCGCGGCCAGCGCATTGATCGTCCAGTACGCCAGGGGATAGATCGGCAGCAGCAGGCAGGCGTAGGGGAGCTTCGGGTCGAGACGCAGATCGATCACGGTGGCCACGATGATCTGAACCATGGCGATGACGGCGATGCCCACTCCCCAGGCGAGCATCCACCGGAACCCGGCGGCGTCGTCCGGGTGCAGGATCACGTGGACCAGGCCGTACACCGTGGCGATGAGCAGCATCACCACCCACACGTACGACAGGAGGGCCTCGGCGGCGATGGGCCACAGCGGCCAGTGGCCCGGCCGCCACACCCATCGCAGGTGGGTGCGGAGCACCTCGCCCTGGCCCCGGGACCAGCGGGTGCGCTGGGCCCAGATGGAGCGCACCGACTGGGGCACCTCCATGCCCACCAGGGCGTTCGGCTCGAACCCTGTCAGATGTCCGGCCTTCAGCAGCCGCCAGGTGAGCTCGATGTCCTCGGTGGCCATCTTGGGGTCGTAGCCGCCCGCCGCCAGGACGACGTCGCGGCGGAACAGGCCCAGAACGCCGGCCACCGTCCCGACCCGCCCGGCCAGGGCATGGGTGCGGCGCATCAGACCGATCAGCGACGCCGTCTCCAGCATCTGCATGACCGTGATCACCCCGCGCCGGTTGGTGACGCGCGGACTGCCCGCGATGGCCGCATAGCGCGGGGAGCGCTGCATCCGGGCGACGAGATGGCGGACGGCGTCCGGGTGCAGATGGGTGTCGGCGTCGGTGACCAGGACCAGCTCGTTGCCGGCCATACGGAAGCCGTCGTTGAGACGGTCCGCCTTGCCGAGGTTGGTGCCGTCGTCATGCACGGTGATCCGGGCGTCGCCGGCGGCGGCCGCGCGGGCGGCGGCGACCGTCGCATCCTTGGAGCCGTCGTTGAGAATCAGGATCTCGAGGTCGGGGTAGTCCACGTCGCGCAGGGCCGCGACGCAGCCGCCGATGACCTTCTCCTCGTTGTACGCCGGTACGAGGACCGTCACACCCGGCCAGCCTCCGGTCGGAGTGACCAGGGACGGCTTCTCCTGCCCGAGCCGGAAGATCACTCCACCGACCATCCATGCGGCTCCGGTGACCACCGGATAGAAGGCGAGGAAGGTCAGGAGCAGGTCAATCGGGGACACGGCGTTCCTCCCGTCGTCGGACGGCGATGGCCCAGGCCAGTGCGAGCGCGAACACCACGCAGGACACCGCGGTCACGAGAGCGAGGTGCCACAGGATGTAGGTGTGTCCCAGGAGCGCCAGGCCGATCCATGCCGCAGCGATCCACACCACCGCACCGAGCAGGAAGGCGAAGGCCCGGCGCCCACGAGAGGCGGGCCTGTTCGGCTGGAACCGCACTCCTGACCTGGCCCTGCGCGCCTCCATGCCACACCCGCTTCCCACTCACAAACAAGTCTCCGCGGATGACAACAGCTCACGCGATGCCGGGCGGGCGTGACACGCGCGGACTCCCCCTCGTTCACCGTCACGCCTGCGCCGGCCACCTCCATGGCCCACCGCCCTCCGGACCGGTCCGTTCGACACACGCTTCCCGCAGCCCGACCATGTGGGTTATGCAGGCATCCGCACCCCGGCGCGGCACGCGCGGACGGGCGCTCCCGCTGCTCCTGGTGGCGGCGGCGCCCGACGCGCCCCTGGAGTGGCTGGACGAGCTGGACGACCCCCGCTTCTCCTACCACCTCGCGCGCACCGGCCACGACGCCCTGCGTGACCTGTACCGCTACCAGCCCGACCTGCTCCTCATCGGGCTTCATGTGCGGGATCCGGGGCCCTGGGAGGTGCTCCAGCGGGTCCGGGACATGACCGAGGATCTCCGCGTCATGGTGACCGCCCGGCGCTTCGACCGGGCGGACGCCCTGCGTGCCCTCGAGGCCGGGGCCGACGACGTGCTCTGGCGCGACATGCCCGAGGGCCTCGCCAAGGCCCTGGTCATGGCCCGGCTGCGCCGTGCGACACCCGAGTCGCCGCCCGAGCAGCTCCTGGAGGACGGCTGCCTCCGGCTCGACCTCGCCGCCCGCGAGGTCACCATGAGGGGCCACTACGTGCCACTGACCCCGCTGGAATTCGACCTGCTGCACGTCTTCGCCGGCAACCCCGGACAGGTCCTCTCCCCGGAGCAGCTGCTGCGCCTCGCCTGGCGCGGCCGCCCCGGGGGCGACGCCCACAAGGTCAAGTACGCCGTCCTGCGCCTGCGGCGCGGCATCGAGCGCGCCACCGGGGACGAGGCGCCCATCGAAACCGTGCGCGGAGTCGGCTACCGGTACGTTCTGCCCGGCTCGCACCCGGCGTAGGCCCCGGGCCGAAAGTCCCTTCCTGCTCCCCCCGGAGCCGCTGCAACCGTCGCGCAACCTTCCTACGACCTCGCTGCTCCCCGGCGCGCCCAGAGTCGAGGACATCGCGGGTCGCCGAAAACTGGGCTCGCCGTATGCGCTTTCGCAGAAGCCCCGAGGGAGGCCCCTTCCATGTCGCCGCGGCTCAGCATCGTCGTACCGTTCCAGAACGTCGAGCAGTATCTGGAGGAGTGCCTGCAGTCCATCGCGCTGCAGACTTTCGAGGACTTCGAGGCGATCCTCGTCGACGACGGCTCCACCGACGGCTCGACGGCCCTGGCCTCCGAATACTGCCGCAAGGACCCCCGCTTCCGGCTCATCCAACAGGAAGCCCACGGGCCGGGGCACGCCCGAAACACGGCGATCCGAGCGATCGACCCTGACGCCGAGTTCCTCGCCTTCGTCGACGGTGACGACGTCATACCGGACTACGCGCACGAGCTGCTGATCGGCACCCTTGAAGAGAGCGGCTCCGACTTCGTCTCCGGCAACGTCCGCATGATGAACTCACGGACTTCGTGGCCCTCGAGCCTCCACCACGCATTGCTGCGCCGTGACCGGCGACGTACGCACATCACGCGCCGACACGACCTCATCTACGACCGGACCGTGTGGAACAAGGTCTTCCGCCGCTCGTTCTGGGACGGGGCCCGGATCTCGTACCCCGAAGGTGTCCTCTACGAGGACGTCTGGGTCAACCTCTACGCGCACTACAGCGCCAAGTCCGTCGACGTGGTCAGCACCCCCGTCTACTTCTGGCGCCGACGCGACGGAGGCGCCGCGCCCTCCATCACCCAACGCAACCACGAGCTCGACAACGTACGCGACCGCATCGCGGCAGTGGGAAGCGTCAGCCGGTACCTCGGGGAACGCCCGGATGCCGGGTTCGCCGCGCACAAACGGCGATACGACGAGGCGGTGCTGAAGTCCGACCTGATGATCCACCTGAACGCGCTGCCTGACGCCGATGAAGCCTGCCGCGCCTACTTCCTGGAGCATGCGGGCGCCTTCCTGGACGCCGCCGCTCCCGACATCATCGACAGCCTCCCCGCGGCCGACCGGGTCAAGTGGCACCTGGTCCGAGCGCACAAGTTGGACGAGCTGCTCGAGGTGCTGGCCTTCGAGCGACGCGGCGGCCCGATCCCGGTGCGCCGCCGCCTGCGCCGACACCTCGACTACCCGTATCTCGGGGACCGTTCGGTGGGGGTCCCCAAGCGCGCCTACCGCCTGGGGTCCGAGTTCACGATGCGAGGTTCTCTCGCCTCCGCCCAGTGGGAGGACGGCAAACTGAAACTCACCGGACGCGCGTACATCCGCAACCTCAACATCCACAAGCGCCACCACACCATCAAGGCGCTCGCGCTGCGGAACACCAAGCTGTCCCGGCGCCCCACGGTGCTGCGGGCCAGGACGACATACACCCCGGAGGCAACCGAGTACTCGGGCCAGAACCGCTACAGCTACGACTGGTCGGGGTTCGAGACGACCATCGACCCGGAGCGCCTCAAGCGCAAGGGCAAGTGGGTCGAGGGCACGTGGGACGTGGCTGTGGGCGCACTCAGCCGCGGCCTGTTCCGGTACAAGAGTGTCATTGCCGGTGACTCGAACACGGCCTCGCACCCGGCACCGTTCTACGTGGAGAAGAACACCCGCGTGGTGCCGCTGTTCGTCGACGGCTCGCTCAAGATCCGGGTCGAGCGCGTCCGTTGCCGCATCACCGCTCACACCTTGCGCGGCGAGCACCTGGAACTACGCGGCGTGCTGCTCGCCGACGACACCCCGGCAACGGGGACGCTGCGTCTGCGTGCCCTCACCGGCGCGGCCCAGTGCGACGCCGAGGTCTCCTTCACTCCGGGCGGCCGGGGCTGGAGCACGTTCCGCACCCGTGTCCCACTGGCCGAGCTCGTCCCGCAGTCCCGCCGCGGCACCGCGGACAATGTTCCCAAGTCGTGGGGCACGGGAGCCAATGGCTGGAAGAGCACCTTGCACATACCGGGCCGCAAGCGTCCGCTGTATCCCGTCGTGGCGCGCGACACCCCCACGGGTGTGTACCCCGCTCCGGACCTGCCCGGCGGGATCGCCGCCGGCCGTGAAGTGGTGGTGCACAGCAACGCCCAGGGATTCCTCGTATTCTTCGAGCGCACCGCCGCCCCCGTCGCCGACACATGTTTCTGGGACGAGGCCGGGAACCTCACCGTCGAGGGCGACTTCCCCGGCTACGAGAACCTGACCGAGCAGCAGCGTGAGCACCTGTGTCTCGTGGTCCGTTCGCGGGCCAAGCGCGAGGAGCAGCGCTTCCACGTCCGCTGCTCCGGCGGACGTTTTCGAGTTGCGCTCGACCCGGCGCATGTCGAGACCCTCAATGGTGCGGCACCCCTCGCCTCCGGCCGTTGGGACTTCGACTTCCGGCTTGTGCAGCCCGCCGACGCACCCCCGCACGACGTCGCGATGAAGGTTCACCGCGACCTGATCGACGCAATGCCCGTGAAGGGCACATCGCGTGGCCGCGATTACTCGGTCCAGACGCAGTGGCACGACCGGTTCACCTTGATGGCGCACTCCACGATGCCCGTGGAGGGCCGTGGCCCTTATCGCCAGAAGCTGCTCCGCACCCGGCACTACCCCGAAAGTCGCCGACTCCCCCTGCGTGAAGCGGTGTTGTTCGACAGTTTCCGTGGCACCCAGATCTCCGACAGCCCGCGGGCCATCTTCGACGAACTCACCCGCCGCGGCACCGATCTGGAACTGCTCTGGGTCGTGCGCGACGACCAGGTCCAGGCCCCGCCGAACGCCCGGGCCGTGCTCATGTGGTCCCCGGAGTGGTACGAGGCTCTGGCTCGCAGCCGTTACCTCGTCTTCAACAACCACTTCCCCCGATGGTTCCGCCGTCGCGACGACCAGGTCGTCGTGCAGACATGGCACGGCACCCCGCTGAAGAAGATCGGGCACGACATCGACTCGCTGCACTTCGCCGACCACGACTACCTCGAACGCCTGCCGACCGAGGCCGGACAGTGGTCGATGCTGATCTCACCGAACAGGTTCTCCACTCCGATCCTGCGCCGCGCCTTCGGGTTCGAGGGCGAGATGCTGGAGACCGGCTACCCCCGCAACGACGTCCACCACGGTCCCGACCGGGCCGAGCGGGCCGCCGAGGTGCGGCGCCGCCTCGGCCTGCCGGAAGGCAAGCGCGTCGTGCTCTACGCCCCGACCTGGCGCGACCATCTCTACTACGCTCCCGGAAAGTACAAGTTCGACTACCGCATCGACCCCGACGAGGCACGACGCCAACTCGGCGACGATCACGTCCTGTTGGTCCGCAGGCATCCCAACGTGGTCGACCCGGTGCCCGGCGCCGGCGACGGCTTCGTCTGGGACGTGACCGCCTACTCCGACATGGCCGACCTCATGCTCATCACCGATGTGATGGTCACGGACTACTCCTCGCTGATGTTCGACTTCGCGAACACCGGCCGCCCGATGCTGTTCTTCACCTACGACCTCGACCACTACCGCGACACCCTGCGCGGGTTCTACTTCGACTTCGAGGAAAACGCTCCGGGTCCGCTGCTCTCCACCTCGCAGGAACTGATCGAGTCCATCCGCGACGTCGACCGGCTGCACCGTCGGCACACCTTCCAATACCGCCGGTTCCAGCAGCAGTTCTGCGACCTGGAAGACGGTCACGCGGCACGCCGAGTGGTCGATCACCTGCTCGGAGAGGCCGCGCCGGACCACCAGGAGCCGGCCCGACGGCACCACATCGCACCGCAGGCCACCGACCGCTCACTCGCGGCCTGAGCCGCCCCGCAAGAAAGGCCCCGCACGATGGCCACCACGCCCCCGATGACGTCCATGACCTCCCAGGGCCGCCGCCTGTTCACCGGCACCGACACCTCGGGGGAACTCCCCGTCGAGTACCGGTTCCGTCCGGCTCGAAACGGCAACCGGCACCTCGTCGTCGTCTTCGCCAACTTCGACGCCCCGCAGGACTACGGCTGGTCCAACGGTGTCCTGGACAACCTGCGCGCCAATGTCCTGTGGATCCGCGACCGCTTCGACGGCCACAACAGCTACTACCTGTGCGGGAACGGAGACTTCGCCGTCGAACGTTCCGTCCTCGCCACCGTCGACCGCTTCCTCGACGCCTTGGGGCTCACCCGCGACGGCTGCACGCTACTGGGCAGTTCAAAGGGCGCGAGCGCGGCGCTCCACTACGGGTTGGCGTACGGCTTCAAGAACATCGTGGCCGCCGCGCCGCAGTTCTCGATCGGGACGTACGTACGGGAGGTGCACCCCCGCACCGCCCGCGCCATGATGGGCGACGACTTCGGCGAGGGCGACGTGCGGGAGCTCGACGCGCGCCTGCCGGATCTGGTCGGAGCGGAGCTCCATCGCGGCGCGAACATCTATCTGCTGTCCTCCCCCGCCGATGCGCAGTACGCCTCCCAGATCAGGCCCCATCTGCTGCATTTCGACGGCTACGACAACTTCAACTTCATCTTCACGGACTCGCCCTTCGTGCCCGACCACACGCGAGTCGCCGGCCGCAACGTCCCCGTCATCATCGGCATCCTCAACCTCCTCATCGACGGCATCGCCCCGCGCATCGGCTTCGTACGCAACGGATACGAGGACCCCGCGGCCGACCGCACAGCCCTCGACGCCCACCTCGAAGCCACCGCCGCTCCCGGCACCTGGGTGTCTCCGCCGGTGGTGACGACTCTCGCGTCCGGCGAGACCGTGAACTTCATGGGCACGGCCCGCGAGGCCGTCACGGTGCAGTTCTGGGAAAACGGCCGCTACGTAGGCAAGACCGGCGTCGGCGCCGACGGCACCTGGGCATGGAAGCGCGACACCGCCTGGCCCACGGGCCGGCACACGCTGAGGACCTTCGCGACGAACGCCCACGGCGTCGAATCCGAACGCACCACGGTCACCTTCACCACTGAGGCCGTGGACGCCCACGTGTGACGCGGCGACCGCCTACCTCAGCCACCGTCCACCACCCCTTGGATCAACTCCGCCGCCCTCCCCGCCCCTCCCTCCGCATGGAACCGCCGCCCCATCCCGGCCGCCGCCCCCGCCATCCCCGCGTCCCCCAACACCCGCTCCACCGACGCCCGCAGCGCGGCGGTCGGTACGGGGCGGTGGGAGAGGCTCTGGCGGAGGACCACCGCCGCGCCGCGCTCCGCCACCGCCCGTGCGATCAGCAGTTGCTCCACCTGTTGCGGGACGACCACCAGAGGCACCCCGCAGTGGAGGGACTCGAGCGCGCTGTTCATGCCGCCGTGGGTGACGAACACCGACGCCTCGCGCAGGACCGCGAGTTGAGGGACCGTACGGCGGGCGAGGGTGTTCGGCGGTGTGGTTCCCAGGTCGGCTGGGTCGACCGCGCTGCCGGTGGCGAGGACCACGCGGACCGGGAGGTCTCCGAGCGCGGCGCAGCAGGTGCGGAAGAAGGACGCGCCGCCGTCGTGCAGCGTTCCCAGCGATACCAGGACGACCGGCTGCCCGCCCGAGAGATGGGCGGAGAGTTCGGGGTCCAGTGGTGTGGATACGGCGTCCGGGGTGGTGGTCGGGCCGGTGAAGCGGCAGCTGGAGTCCAGGCGCGGGTCGGGTGACTGGAGTTCCTCGGGGATCGGGAAGAGCGTGAGGTCGCCGCGCAGCGGCAGCATCGGCGAGGGCGGGACGGCGGCCGTTCCGAACTCCTTGACCAGCGCGCGCCGGGCCCGCAGCGCGGCGGGCATGTCGCGCAGGGTCGGACCGATGGCCGTCACGTTCTCCCGGACGGTGAGGGCCTTCACCGCGCCGGCCCCGACGAGGAACGTCGTCATGAAGGACACCGTGGGCAGGCCCAGGGTGGTGGCGGCCAGCCGCCCCCAGAGCGCGTTCGAGTCGTGCATCAGGGCGGTCGGGCCCAGCGCTCTCGCCTGTTCGACGACGAACGGGACGAGCGCCGAACACGCCCTCAGCACCTTCACCACCACCCCCACACTGCTGCCGGCCCTGGTGGCCTCCGCGATGTCACGGGATGTCAGCACGCCCTCGGGGTAGGGCACGAATCCCGCGCCCGTGGCCCGGATGCGGTCCTCGAATTCGGCGTCGCACAGGTACACGACGTCGACTCCGGCGCCGACGAGTTCGGTGACGACGGGGAGGGTGGGGATGACGTGGCCCGCGGCCGGCATGCCCGCGATCAGCAGAGTGGTCATGGAATCGACCATAGACACCGCGGTCCGCCGGCCCCGCCTCAAGGGATGATGAACGGCATGGAGTTGAACGGGGACAAGGTTCTTCTGCGATCAGTGGCCGACCACGAGATCGAGATCCTCGCCGGGATCGTGCGCGAACCGGAGGTCGCGGCGTGGTGGTCGCCTCCGGACGCCTACGAGGACATGCTCGTCGTCGTCCACGAGGGAGAAGTCATCGGCGCGATCCAGTTCGACGAAGAGGACGACCCGGAGTTCCGGCGCGCCGGCATCGACGTCTTTCTGACGGCGCGGCAGCACGGGAAGGGGCTGGGGACCGACGCGGTGCGCACGCTGGCCGGGTGGCTGGTGCGGGAGCGCGGTCATCACCGGCTGACGATCGATCCCGCCGCGGCGAACACCGTCGCGATCCGCAGTTACCGCAAGGTCGGCTTCAAGCCCGTGGGGGTCATGCGGGCGTACTGGCGCAACCATCGGACGGGCGTCTGGGAGGACGGGCTGCTCATGGATCTTCTTGCCGAGGAGCTGACCTGACCGGCTCGGTCCTGGGCAGCGGCAGGTACGCGCCCTTCGCCAGGATGCGGTCGATCTCGCGCCCCTCGGTCACGGTGACGCGCCTGTGCGGGAGGGGCACGCCCACCACGTGTGCAGGCGGCGGAGTTGGAGGTCCACGGCCGCTTCGCAGGCGAGGCAGAAGTCGTCGGCCCCGCGCCGCCCCTGGGACCGAGAAGGACCAGCGCGAGGGCGACGGCCACGGCCGGCCACCAGAACGGCGCGAGCGCGGCGTAGGGAAGCGTCCAGGCGACGCGGACCGCGGCGACCCGCTCGTCCACCAGGGCGAACCGGATCCCGGAGGACAGCGGCGACAGCATCACCCTGAGCGAGGTACCGATGCACCTGCCCCGTGTCCAGGAACCGGAACTGCCGGTGCCGCGCCACGCGCCGCCCCCACACCCCACCCAGCACTGCGGCACCCGCAGCCAGTACCGCCACGGCGATCAGCCGCTTCCCCCTTGCCACGGGAGGGATGATACGGCGCGGGCGAAAGCTCCGCTGGGACAGCTGAAACAACCGGTCAGGGACAAATGAAACAACCGGTCGGGGACAAATCGGTCACGCCGGGAACAGCCGACCCGCCCCGGGCGGTTGCATCTGCCGAGGGCGCGGCACGACTGCCGCCGCACCCTCCTACCAGACATGTTTTCGCAGGAGGCCCCTTTCATGACCGAACGACCCTTGACGCTCATGGCCGTGCACGCCCACCCCGACGACGAGGCCACCAGCACCGGAGGGGTCCTCGCGCGATATGCGGCGGAAGGCATCCGCACGGTGCTCGTGACCTGTACCGACGGCGGTTGCGGTGACGGGCCGGGAGGCGTGAAGCCCGGCGAACCCGGACACGATCCGGCGGCCGTCGCCAAGATGCGCCGCCAGGAACTCGAGACGAGCTGCGAGGTCCTGAAGATCAGCGACCTGGAGACGCTGGACTACGCCGACTCCGGGATGATCGGCTGGCCGAGCAATGACGCGCCCGGATCGTTCTGGCAGACCCCCGTGGAGGAGGGCGCCGCGCGTCTCGCGGAGCTCATGCGCCACTACCGCCCCGATGTGGTCGTCACCTATGACGAGAACGGTTTCTACGGCCACCCCGACCACATTCAGGCCCACCGCATCACGATGGCCGCGGTGGAGATGACCGACCTGACACCGAAGGTGTACTGGACGACGATGCCCCACTCGGGGATGCAGCGGTTCGGCGAGATCATGCGCGAGTTCAACGAGGACATGCCGGAGCCGGACCCGGCCGAGGCCGCGGCGCTGGCCGACATCGGCCTCCCCGACGACGAGATCACGACGTGGGTGGACACCACCGCGTTCAGCGACCAGAAGTTCGACTCCCTGGCCGCACACGCCAGCCAGGGCGAGAACATCTTCTTCCTCAAGATGGGCAAGGAGCGATTCGGCGAGCTGATGGGCCTGGAGACCTTCGTCCGCGTCAAGGACACCACCGGGGCGCCCCTCCCCGAGAAGGACCTCTTCGCCGGGCTGCGCTGAGCCACGAGGTCATCGGCTCCCAGCCGCACTCCCGTCCGGGCGGAGCCCGAAGGCGTCGCCCGGACCGCCGTCCTCAGCTCCCGGACGGCTCCGCCACCTGCCCGGACGCCTCCGCCCCTTCGCGGGTCCCCGCCGCGTACAGATCGCGGCGGAAGGACTCCCGGATCGTGTAGACCGCGATGAAGGTCAGGACGGAGAGCAGGAGGATGTACGCGGAGACCGACCAGGACGAGCCCGTCGCGGCCAGCATCGCGGTCATCAGGAACGGGGCGAGACCCCCGGCGAGCACCGAGGCGGTCTGATAGCCGAGGGACGCGCCCGAGTAGCGCACCTCCGCGGGGAACATCTCGGCGTACAGGGCGGCCTGCGGCCCGTACATGGTGGCGTGGATCGTGAAGCCGATCAGCAGGGACAGGAAGGTCAGCGGCGCCGATCCCGTGTCGATCAGCCAGAACAGGGGGAAGGCGAAGAGGCCCATGAGCACCGCGCCCGTGAGGTAGAGCTTGCGGCGGGACCAGCGGTCGGAGAGGGCCCCGAAGAACGGGATGGTGACGATCTGCGTGGCGCCCGCGCCGAGGACGCAGAGCAGCGTGGTGGTGCGGGAGAGCCCGGCGTGGGTGGTGCCGTAGTCGAGCATGCCGCTGATCAGGATGTAGAACGTGGCGTTCACGACGAAGAAGGCGCCGGACGCCTGGAGGATGGCCCGCCAGTGGTGCCGTACGGCCTGGCGCAGCGGGGACTTCCGGGCCCCGGCGGCGTGCTCGGCCTGGGCCGATCGGTCGCGCATGGCCCGGAAGACCGGCGAGTCCTCGATCTTCAGCTGGACGTAGAGGCCGACGGCGACCAGGGCGAGGCCGGTGACGAAGGGGATCCGCCAGCCCCAGCTGGTGAACGCCGACTCGGACAGGGTCGCCGTGAGCAGAAGGAAGACGGCGTTGCCCGCGACCGCTCCGATGATGGCGCCGGTCTGGACGAGACTGCCGTAGAAGCCGCGCCGTTCCACGGGCGCGTGCTCGGTGAGGAGCAGCGCGGCGCCGCCCCACTGGGCGCCGACGCCGAGCCCCTGGATCAGGCGGAGGAACACGAGCAGGACGGGTGCCCAGATGCCGACGGTGGCGTACGTGGGGAGCACCCCGACGCCGAACGTCGCGACACCCATCACCACGAGCGCCCCCACCAGCGGCGGTTTGCGCCCGAACCGGTCGCCGAGGTGGCCCGCGACGATCCCGCCGAGCGGCCGCGCGACGAAGCCCACGGCGAAGGTGGCGAACGAGGCCAGGGTTCCGGCGATGTCGCTGAAGGACGGGAAGAAAAGGTCGCCGAGGACGAGTGCCGCTGCGGTGGCATAGATGAGGAAGTCGAACCACTCCAGCGCCGTGGAGAGGACGGCCGCGCCCGCGAGTCTGCGCATTCCGTTGCTGGTCACCGCTGTTCGCCTCCTGTCAGGAGCTGCTGGGCTTGTTCGCGGAGCGCGGCGGCCCGGATCTTGGTGCCGTTCGTGCCCGAGGTGGTGGGCATGCGGTCCAGTACGTGCACGGCCGCCGGAACCTTGAAGCGGGCCAGGCCCTCCGCACACCACTCACGGAGCCCCTCGGGCCCGGTGGGTGTGTCCAGAACGACGAAGGCGACAGCCTGCGGGGCACCGTCCTCGCCACGCGCGCCGACGACCTTCGCGGTCCGTACGGCGGTGTGCGCGGCAAGACGCTGCTCGATCTCCGCCGGATCGACGAGGAAGCCGCGCAGCCGCAGCACGTCGCCCATCCGGCACACGTACTCGACGGCCCCGTCCTCCGCGAGTGTCGCCAGGTCCCCGGTGCGGAACCATCCGTCGGCGGTGAAGGCACGCTCGGCGGCCTCCGGGTCACCGAGGTAGGCATCGACCACGTTGGGGCCGCGCAGCTGCAACTCGCCCTGGGCGCCCGGCCGTACGGGGTCGTCCGTCTCCGGGTCGACGACCCGTACGGCGATGTCCGGTGACACCGGATGGCCGCCGCCGACCCAGCGGCGCGGCGCGGGTTCGCCGGGCGGCCAGCACAGGGCGAGGGCGAACACCTCCGAGGAGCCGTACACACCGGAGGTGTGCGTCCCGAACTCCTTCTGCGCCCATGCCGCGATGTCACGCGTACGACCGAGGAAGTCGGCCATGCCGAGCCAGCGCAGGGTGGACAGGTCCCGCGGTGCGCGACGCCATGCCTCGACGATCCGCGAGACCATGTCGTCACCGCCCACGAGATGGGTCACCCCGTGCCGGGCGAGACCGGCGAGGGCCGTGTCCTCCTGGAAGACCGGTTCGAGGAGGCAGGCGGCGCCGCCGGCGATCGCGGCCATGGCGGTGGTGAAGCCGAAGGTGCCGGAGAGCGGGAGGATGCAGCCGACGACGTCGCCGTCCTCGATGCCGAGGGCTCGGGCGTCGGCCTCCGCGTGGGCGACGACGGCGGACTCGCGGTGCGCGGCGAGCTTGGGTCGGCCCGTGGAGCCGGAGGTGGTGAAGGCGACGGTGAGCTCGTCCCCGGTGTGCGCGGGCGCGGCGGTGGTGTGTCCGGTGTGGGCAAGGGTGTCTTCAGTGTGCGTGGGCGCCGCATTGGTGTCTCCGGCGGCACGGGGTGTCCAGGCGCCGGCTCCCATGTCGTACGCGGAGGGGTCGGCCGGCGGGTCGATGGCCGGGCCCGGGACG
The DNA here is from genome assembly GCF_054871485.1 of Streptomyces sp. UC4497. Lineage (NCBI taxonomy): Bacteria > Bacillati > Actinomycetota > Actinomycetes > Kitasatosporales > Streptomycetaceae > Streptomyces > Streptomyces sp. UC4497. The sequence goes on from NZ_JBTYHB010000005.1 coordinate 89,170, forward strand.
ACGGCGACCACGGGGGTGGGCGCGGTGGTGCGGGGCAGGGCGCGGCGGAGGATGCCGACCAGATCGAGGCCGTGGAAGTCGTGCGCGAGGGCGAGCACCTTGGGGCGGGCGCGGTCCAGTACGTGCACCAACTCGTCCACGTTGTAACGGGTGTTGACCCCGATGACGTGGGCTCCGAGGCTGGCTGCGGCGAACTGCCAGGCCAGTGCGGACGACCAGTTCGGCAGCCAGACCGCCACGCAGTCGCCCCGGCCGACACCGACGTCGGCGAGTTCCGTACGGAGCCGGGCGGCGCTCAGCAGGAACTCCCGGCGGGTGACGGCCGCCCGCTCGCCGTCGGCCCCCGCGTCGATGGCGAGTACGGCGTCGGGGTCGCGGTCCACGAGTCCGGACAGGAGGTCGGTGAGGGTGGTCATCGGAGTCCTTTCACCGTGCGGGTGGGCGAAACGGTGTTCCCGTGGTCGAAGAGTCCGGCAGGGTGCGGGGTAGGGCTCAGCCGACCGCGGCGCGGTCCCCGGACAGCCGCTTCAGCCAGCCGTCGAGGAGGCCCGCGAAGCCGTCGATCTCCTCCATCGGGTAGTGGCCGACACCCGGGAGCAGCGCGTACTGCCCGTGCGGCAGCGCCTCGGCGGTCCGCCGCACCTGTTCGAGGTCGAGCCACAAGTCGTCCTGGCCCGCGACCAGTTGAACCGGGCAGGCCACGGCTGCGAGTGCGTCCCGTACGTCGTGCGTGCCCCAGCCGATCAGGTCGGCGTTGGAGACGGCGGGATCCTCGCGGCGGTGCATGGTGGCGATGAGTTCGGCCGTGGCGGGCGGCACGGCGGAGCCGACGACGGCGAGGGTGCCGAGGTAGGTCCGGTCGGAGCGGCTGGGTGCGGCCAGATCCTGCATTTCCCGGCGGAGCCCTGCCACGTTGACGCGGCCGGGACCGGCCTCGGCGGCCAGGGCGACGGCACCCGCCAGCTCGTCCCCCGCACGTACCGCCAGTTCGAGGGCGATCTTGCCGCCGATGGAACACCCGACGACGTACGGACGCTCCAACTCAAGTGCGGTGATGAGCCGTTGACACCATTGCGCGTACTGGGCCAGGTCCTCGACCGGGCCGGTGGGGGCGGGCTCGGAGCGGCCGTGGCCGGGCAGGTCCGGGATGATCACGCGATAGCCGAGCGCGGCGAGCTCCTCAATGGTGCGGCGCCACTGCACACCGCTCTGCCCGGCGGTGTGCAGGCAGAGCACCGGGGCGCCATCCGCCGACCGCTCGTCGCAATCCTCCTCGGCGTACGCCTGCTCGACGTAGCCGAGCGATCCGTCGATCTCCAGGTAGCGGGCTTCGTGCCGGATGCGGGTCATGCGCGCGCCTCCTCGGCCAGTGTCCGTGCCGCGTCCGTGATGAGGTGCAGGACCTTGGTCAGGCGCAGGTACTCATAGGCGTCGCCGGCCGCGTGGAACTGCCCGCGCATCATGCGCGCGACCAGGTCGTTGCGTTCTCCGGTGAGCAGTTCGGCCCAGGTCAGCTCGTCGGCGGCGAGGGTGAAGGTCGGCCCGTGCGGGGTGCGGCGGGCGACGTCGATGATGCGGCCGAGGTAGACGCGCAGCTGCACCTCGCTGTCTCCCGCCCTGAGGCCGATGGCGCCGTCCCATGTGGCGGTCGCGGCGGTGAACTGCTCATCCTAGGCGAGGAGTTCCGCGAGAGCGCTCCCCCACTCCACGGTTCCGGGCGCGAGGGATGCCGGGTCGGGCCCGGTGCCGCGGGCGTGCACCAGGACCGCGCTGGTGCCCTCCTGGACGCGTTCGCCCCGCTGGTTCTCGAGGACCACGTGCCGATGGACCACGCCCTGGTGCGGGTCGGACGTGCGGCGGCAGCGCGTGATGGTGAGGGTGCACTGGAGGGTGTCACCGACGTACGAGGGCTTCAGGTAGCGCCAGTTGGTGTCGAGCAGGGCGATGACGGATTCCCCCGCGAGGCCCATGTCGTGGAGGAAACCCAGGAAGGCGGCGATACCGAACGGGCCATGCAGGACCGGCCGTTCGAAGCGGGTCCGCGCCGCCCACTCGGGGTCGGTGTGCAACGGGTGCCGGTCGCCGCTGAGTTCGGTGAACGCCGCGAGGTCCTCGGGGGTGATCCGGCGTGCGGTGCTGGTCCAGCGCTGTCCGGGGCGGAAGTCCTCGAAGTACAGCGTCCGCGTTCGGGCCGCCGATTGCGATGCTGCCACGCGTGACTCCATCCAGCCTCACCCATCCCTCATCCGGCCGGCAAGAACGAACGTTCATGCGTAGAGAAGCAGCGCTCAAGCCCACCCGTCAATAGGTGCGTTGACCATTCCCGGAGGGGCCCGTAGCCTCCCCGCATGAACGATCGTTCTCCCGTACTGGACCTGATCAGCGACTCCGGGCGGGGCAATGAGGCGGCCATCCTCCGCGCCGCCCTGCAGCTGTACGCGGAGCGTGGCTTCAACGGTGCCTCGATGCGGGACATCGCCCGCGCCTCGGGCACCAGCCTGTCCAACCTCTACAACTACTTCCCCTCCAAGGCCCGCCTTCTCGCGGAGCTCCTGAACCGCGCCAACGCGGTGCTGTCCGCGCAGGTGACATCGGCGGTGGACACCGCGGGCAAGGATGTGGCCGACCAACTGGGCGCGGCCGTAAGGGCTTACGTCAGTTTCGTGGCGGACTACCAGACCGCCATGCTCATCGCGCTGAGCGAGGTGCGCCACCTGGAGGGCGAGGAGCGGGCCCAGGTGGTCGTCGAGCGCGATCGCAACCAGGAGATCTTCGAGGAGTTGGTCGCCGCGGGCGCCGCGTCGGGCGTCTTCACCACCCCGTATCCGCAGGACGCGGCGCGCAGCATCCTCGCGATGTGCTCCACCATCGCCACGTGGTACCGCCCGGAGGGACGGCTGACCAAGCAGGACCTGTGCGACCAGCACGCCCGCTACGCCTTGGCGCTCCTGGAGTACGGGGCCGGCGGCAGCTGAACCGCGGTACGGACCTGACTCACGGCACGGAGTTGACCCGCGCTACGGCTCAGAGCCAGTCGCCGTCGGTCACGGAACCGAGGCCGACGCCTGACAACCGGCGGTGCAGGGCGACGGCCTGACCCTCCGTCAAGGACGCTACGTGGTCGGCGGCGGCACGCAGCGGGTCGCCGTGGAGGGCGAGTTCCTCGGCGCGGTCGGTGGGCAGCAGGTGCGGGGATTCGTGGGTCCAGCGCAGCAGTTGGGAGACGATGCGGCGCTTGCCGTGCTGCTGGGTGGCCAGGGCCGGGCGGTCGATGACGTAGCACCAGACCAGTTCCTTGAGCAGCTCGCAGGCCGTCCGACGCTCGGTGGGGACGACGAGGCGGGCGCCGTACCGGATCGCGGCCGCGCCGCCGACCTCCAGGTCGATGTCGCGGGTGAAGTGGTCGATCAGCTTGGCGGTACGGGCGTTGAGGGCGACGTCGTCCTCGTGGCGGCCCCCGTACGGCTTGGCGATCGACAGCGCCTTTGCGATGTCGGCCAGGATGTGGACCGCCTCGTCGCGGTCGAAGTCGGCGCCCTCGCGGTGGCGCTTGGCCGCCACGTAATCCAGGAAGCGCTGCGTCTCGCGCTCGGTGTCGCCGCCTGCGGCCCCGGGCGCCGGGAACAGCGAGGCCAGCGGGATCAGCCCCGCGCGATAGAAGTCCTCCACGTCGTGGCAGGCGTAGGTGACATCGTCGGCCCAGTCCATCACCTGCTCCTCGACCGGCACCGCGTCGTCGTCCCGGCCCGCCCGCACCCACCGGAACGCCTCCCGGTCGATCGCGTAGACACCCCATTTGGCGTGCCGCGCGGGGTCGACGTCGCGCGCGGCACGCTCCCAGGGGTACTTCGTGGCCGCGTCCAGGCAGGCCCGGGACAGGTGCAGGCCGCGATGGCCCGCGTACTTGTGCGCGGCGAGGAAGGTGAGGATGTGGAGGGTCTGCGCGTTGCCCTCGAAGCTGTCGAGGACGCCGTGCCCGGCGTGCAGCTCGTCCATCGTCGCGCGCAGCGCCGTCTCTCCGGCGTGGCCGAACGGCGGGTGCCCGATGTCGTGCGCCATGCAGGCGGCCTCGACCAGGGCCGGGTTCGGTCCGCCGTAGCGCCGCTCCAGACGTTCGGCCATGCGCCGCCCCAGCTGCGCGACCTTCATCGAGTGGGTGAGCCGCGTGTGGTACGCCCCGAGTTCGCTGCTGGCGACGACCTGGCTCTTGCCCGCGAGCGCCCGCCACTGCGTCGAGTACAGGATGCGGTCCACATCGTGCTCGAACCCCGACCGCTGTCCGTCGTCCGCGACGCGTCGACGGAGGGAGTGCTGCTCCAGGTCATCATCGGTGTAGTGGGCAGGTCGCATGGCGAGATGGTACTGGCCGGGAACGCGTCCTGGCGTTCGACCGACGCTAGGACGCGTTCGGTCGATCTCCAGGACGCGGGCGGTGGACGCCAGGACGCGTTCCGAACGGTTCAGGCCTGGGTCTCGGTGGCCTCGCCGCCGCCGAAGATCGCGGGAAGCAGGTCCCCGACGGCCTTCTGGAAGGGCCCGCTCATCGACAGGTCCTTGTCGTCGGTGTAGTTGAAGCCGACGGTGAGCACGGTGGCACCGTCCTTGGTGGCGAACATCAGCGCGCCGTGGCCCGCGATGCCGCCATTGTGGGTGACCACCTGCACACCCGGCACGGGCTCCTGGACGAAGACCCCCAGCCCGTACCCCGCCTTCGGGTGGGTGGTGAGCATCTCCGCCAGCAGTTCGGCGGGCACCAGCCGTCCTGTCACCAGTGCCGTGATGAAGGTGCGCAGGTCGGCGGTGGTGGAGACCATGTCACCGCCAGTGGAGATCCAGGACGGGTCCTGGCGGGTGACGTCGGCGATCCGCTCCTCGCCGCCGTCCTCGTACCGGTAGTAGGCGTGGGCGTGCGGCTCGGGCAGATCGGTCGCCCCCTCGGGGACGGAGGTGCCGGTGAGCTCCAGCGGGTCGAGCACCAGCCGCCGCATCTCGTCCGCGAACGGGCGCCCGGTGGCCTTCGCGATCAGCAGCCGGACCAGGGTGTAGTTGGTGTTGGCGTAGCTCCAGTCCGCCCCCGGCTCGAACCGGGCGGGCTTGGACAGTGCCAGCCGCGCCAGCTCCTCCGGCGCGTAGGACGTGAACCGGCCTTCCACCCACTCCTTGCCCTGGAAGGGGACGCCGGCCACGAAGGTGCCGTCCTCGTAGGTCTCTCCGGTGAAGTTGAAGACACCACTGGTGTGCTGGAGCAGCATCCGCAGGGTGATCCGCTCGTCCAGCTCGTAGCCGGTGAGGGTCTTCGCCACCGGGGCGTCCAGTTCCAGCACACCTTCCGCGACTAGGAGCAGCGCCAGCGCGGCGGTGAACGTCTTGGTGTTGCTGCCAACCCGGATGTGGCCGTCGATCGGCGGCGGGACACTGCCCTCCCGTTCGGCCAGACCGGCGGCGCCGGTCCACTCACCCTCGGCGGTGTTGACCCGCAGCGTGACACCGAGGAACCCCGAGTCGACCATCCCCTGGAGGATCTTGCGCAGTTCGGGGCGGTCGGCGGCAGCGGACTCGGGCGTGGTGGAGGTCTCCGGCACGGCGATCTCTCTTTCGAGTGTGTGGGCGGTGGCGTCGTCTCGCGCGACAACCCGCGGCCCACCGCCAACGAAGCCGATCGCATCGCACTCCAACTGACCTGTGTGGTGCGGTAGTTCGTCGTGTCGCCCGCTGCGAACGAGCGTAACGTTATGGAGCTTGCAACAGAGTTGGCAAGAGATTGTCAAAAATGTGTGCCCAAGAAGTGACGGGACGGCATCCCCATGGGCAACAATCTGCCGACCTGTTGACACGGAAAACGCACTCCGGTCGACAGAATCCAAGCGGGAGGCCGGCCATGCTCGAGCAACCCCTCTTCGGTCGCCGCCTCAGGCAACTGCGGGCGGAGCGCGGTCTGACCCTGGCCGCGCTCGCGGGGGAAGGGATGTCCGCGGGCTACCTCTCCCGACTCGAGTCCGGGGCACGCCGGCCCACCGAGCGGGCCGTCGCGCACCTGGCCGGCCGGCTCGGCATCAGCTCGGCCGAGCTCAGCGAGTCGGCCGCCACCTCACTCACCGAAGCTCTCGCCCTCACCACCGGTCTGGGCCTGACCGAGTCCGGCGCCAGGCTCAGCGCGGCACTGGACTCGGCCCGCGGCGAGGATCCGCTGCTGCGCTGGCAGGCACTGTGGCGGGTGGCCGAATGGCACGGCCAGCACGGCGACTTCACCGAACAGCGGTCCCGCCTGGAGGAGATGGTCGAGCTCGGCGCTCGGATCCGACTACCGGAACTACAGGCCCAGACACTCACCGCACTCTCCCGCTGCGTACGGAACATCGGCGAGACGGATGAGGCCATTCAACTAGCCGCGCAGGCATACGAGTTGACTACGGCGCCGAATATGTCCACCCGCGTACGGATCCAGGCGCTGCTCACCCTGACCTCATCGACCGCCGAGGCCGGACACACCACCGATGCCGCTCACTACGCCGACGAGCTACTGGCCATGACCGAGGGCACCTCCGGGACGCAGCGGGCCGAGGCACTCCGGACCGCCGCCGACATTCGCGTCCTTCAAGGCGAACTCGCCCTCGCAGCAGACTTGTTGGACGTGGCCGTATCCGGCTTCGACGGCCGGGACGACCCCACCCTCTGGATGCGGCTACGGATCGCCGCGGCCCGGCTCGACCTGATGGCGGAGCCGCCACGGATCGCCGCGGCCCGGCAGCGGGTGACGGAGGCCGGGTCGGCCCTGCCGTTCGCCGGTACGGCGGCCGTCGAGCAGGAGCTGATGTACGTACGGGCCTGGATCGCCACCCTCTCCGAGGACCCGACCGGGGCACGCCAGGCATTGGAAGAGCTCACGCGGACGAAGGTGCCGGAAGGGCCGACAACCGCCGACGACCTGCTGTCACGTCAGGACCGCCTACGACTGGCCGTGTTGCGCAACCGAGTGCTGCTGCTGGAGGGCGAACGCGACACGGCCGTCGCCGGGCTGCGGGAGCTGGCCGCGAAGGCGCAGCACAGCGGCGACATGAGCCTGGCCGCCGAGATCTGGCGCCTGGTCGCGGAGACGCTGGCGGGCTAGGGCCTTCTGACGGCCCGACAGACGCGACCCTTACGCGGCGTTCGGCGCGGCGAACACGGGAGCCTCCTCGGGATGCGGGCCGGACCTGGACGCCACCCGCTCCCGCAACGGCGGACAATGAGCTCCGCAGGGCACTTCGGAATTCGAGGCCAGCACCTCAGGAGGGGAAGCGTGACCGAGACCAGCAACTCCCGACCCGCCGCCAGTGAAGCGCAAAAGGCGCCACGGAGCCGGCTGCAGCGCCTGATGCGCTACATCCCGATGATCGCCCCCGTCCTGCTGTGGGCCGTGCCGTGCTGGGTTCTCCTGCACGGCGGCCAGCACTGGCCGCTCCCCGTCACCCTGATCGGCACCGCCGTGTTCGTCGTCGGCCTGATCGGGATGCCGCTCGCGATGATGCGCGGCCACGGCCGGCGTCAACAGGACCGGGCCGCGATCGTCGGTGACACGCTGCTGGGCAGCATCTGGGTCCTGTTCACGTGGTCCGTTCTGCTCGGCGTCCTGCTGCGGCTCGCCCTGACCGTGGCAGGCATGGGCGACGGGGAGGGCCGGGCGCGCATCGTCACCTGGGCCGTCCTCGGCGTGTCCGCCGTGCTGCTCGTCTGGGGGTACGCCGAGGCGCGTCGCGTGCCACGGGTGCGTCGGCTCGACGTTCAACTGCCGCGCTTGGGAGCCGGGTTGGACGGGACCCGGGTCGTCCTCATCACCGACACCCACTACGGTCCGCTCGACCGTGCCCGCTGGTCGGCCCGGCTCTGCGAGACGGTGAACAGCCTGGAGGCCGACCTGGTCTGCCACACCGGTGACATCGCGGACGGTACGGCCGACCGCCGCCGCGCCCAGGCGACACCCTTGGGCACCGTGCAGGCGACTCGCGCCCGCGTCTACGTCACCGGCAACCACGAGTACTACAGCGAGGCCCAGGGGTGGGTCGACCTGATGGACGAGCTGGGGTGGGAGCCGCTGCGCAACCGCCATCTGCTCCTCGAACGCGGCGGTGACACCCTCGTGGTCGCCGGCGTCGACGATGTCACGGCCGAGTCCTCCGGACTGGCGGGCCACCGCGCCCACCTCGCCGGAGCCCTCGACGGCGCCGACCCCGATCTCCCGGTGCTACTCCTTGCCCACCAGCCCAAGTTCGTCGACCGCGCGGCGTCCCAGGGCATCGACCTCCAGCTCTCCGGCCACACCCACGGCGGCCAGATCTGGCCCTTCCACCACTTGGTCCGCCTCGATCAACCGGCCCTCGCCGGCCTCAGCCACCACGGCGCCCGCACCCTCCTCTACACCAGCCGCGGCGCGGGCTTCTGGGGCCCACCCTTCCGCGTCTTCGCCCCCAGCGAGATCACCCTGCTCGTACTCCGCTCGCCGGAGCGGGCCGCATCGGCGTAGGGATACCGAGGGATACAGAGGTCAAATCCTGGAAGAACAAAGGAAAAGAAGGAGTCAAGCGTGCGGATGCACCCCAACCCGAGGCACGCGTGGATGGAGCGGGGAGTTAGCCTGGGGGTTGGTTGTCCGGGGCAACCAATGTTCCCGGGCGGGTGCCACTTGTGCCGGGCGCGGCGTCATGCGCCGACGGCTCCGGACTGCCTCCCCCACAACCAACAAAGCACTACCACCGGCGCGTACGGAGAACAGCGGGCCGGTGGCCCCAGGAGGACAATCCATGCCTGCAGAGGCATCCGCACCCACCCCCACCCCCGCAACACCCCTGGATTCCGAAGGTACTTCGAACGACTCGGTCATATCTGACGCCGCGTCCGACACCTCGGAATCCTTCCGCACCTTCGTCGAGGACAACCTCGACGCACTGGCGGCCCATCCGGACCGCGAGGTCCTGGTCTACGAGGACCGCCGACTGACGGCAGGTCAGTTCCACGCGCTGGTGCACCGCATGGCTCACGCGATCGCCGCTCAGGGCGTCTCGCGCGAGGCGACCGTCACGCTGCTCAGCGGCAATCTGCCCGAGACCATCGCGGCGCGCTACGCCGCCAATCTCGTGGGCTGCCGGGTCAACCACCTCTACAACAAGCTGTCGGCCGATGTGCAGGCGGCGATCGTTCAGGACGTCGAGACCCAGGTACTGATCGTCGACCCGCACTACGCGGACCGCGCCGTGGAGATCACCGTAAGCGCGCCCGTACGGCACGTTCTCGTGCTCGGCGAGGACAAGCGTGAGATCGGGCAGGACCTGCTGGCGCTCGCCGCCGGGCAGCCCGACGAGCCGTTCGCGTCCCGCGCCCGCCCCGACGACATCTGCACCATCCGGCACACCGGCGGTACGACGGGCCACCCCAAGGGCATCGTCACCACCTTCGAGCAGGTCAACCGGATGCGTCGGATGGTGGATCAGGCGCGGCCCGCGGAGCGGGAGTTGCCCCGGCAGCTCGCGTGCACCACTCTCGCACACGCCGCGGGCATGCTGGCGGACAACGTCATCCACTCCGGCGGCTGCGTTGTGCTGCTCGACGACTTCGACGCGGGCGAGGTGCTCGCCACCATCGAGCGCGAGCGCATCACGCACCTGTTCCTGCTGCCGCCGCTGGTCTACCAGTTGCTCGACCACCCGGACTCCGAGCGCCGCGACCTGAGCAGCCTGCGCGGCCTGACGTACGGCGGCTGCCAGGCGTCGCCCGCCCGGATCGCGGACGCCGTACGCCGCTTCGGTCCCGTACTCCTGCAGTTCTACGGGCAGAACGAGGCCGGCGGCATCAGCGTGCTCACGCCCGACGACCACGACCTGGACCGGCCCGAGCGGATGCGCTCCGCGGGCAAGGTGCTGCCGAGCGTGGAGGTCGCCATCCGCGACACCGACGGCAAGGACCTGCCGGTCGGCGAGCTGGGCGAGATCTGCATCCGGTCCGAGGGCACGATGACGGGCTACTGGAAGCAGCCGGAGCTGACCGCCGAGGTACTGCGGGACGGCTGGCTGCACACCGGTGACATCGGCTTCCTCGACGAGGAGAACTACATCACCGTCGTGGACCGGCTCAAGGACATGATCGTGGTCGTCGGCGGCCATGTGTACACCACCGAGCTGGAGGACCTGCTCAACTCGCACCCGAAGGTGCTGCAGAGCGCGGTCTTCGGCGTCCGGGACGCCGACCGCATGGAGCAGGTGCACGCCGCGGTCGTGGCCGCGCCGGGTGTCGCGGTGGAGGCGGAGGAACTGCGGGCGGCGGTGCGCGGGCAGCGCGGCCCGATGTACGAGCCGGCCCACATCGACTTCGTGGACGCGCTGCCCCTGACGGACGCGGGCAAGCCGGACAAGAAGCTGCTGCGGCAGCGTGCGGAGGCGCGGGCCGGCCAGGTCTAAAGGCCCTTGGCATAAGGGGTGTTGAACGCCTCCCTGCCCCTGCTCTCTGCCGGTGCAGGGGTCAGGGACGCGTTCAGCACCCTCCGGGTGGCCGGCGGCGACACCGAGACATCATGCGCGCGATGACAGGGAGGGAGCGTGGCCCGGGGCCGGCGGGGTCTCCCGTTCCCCGGTCTGCGCGGGGCGGCGGAGCACCACCAGCGCCACCACGAATGCCGCTCCGATCAGACCGGCCCCGACAGCGAACGCGAGCCGGTACCCGCCGGTGAGTGCGGCGGCCTGTGAACTGCCGCTGTCCAGAATGGAGTTCGCGCGGGACGCGGACAGCGTCGACAGGACTGCCACGCCGAGCGCCATGCCGATCTGCTGCGTCGTGTTGAACAGACCCGAGGCCAGCCCGGCGTCCTCCTCGCGCGCCGCCGACATCCCGAGCCCCGCGAGCGCCGGGAGCACGAGCCCGCCGCCGGAGATGAGCAGCATCACGGGCAGCAGATCGGGCACGTACTCCCCCTGCACCGGCACGCGGGCGAGATATCCGAGCGCCCCGGCCAGGAGCACCAACCCGGCGAGCAGCACCCGCCGTTGTCCGAAGCGCGCGGAGAGCCGGGCCGAGGCGCCCAGCGAGACCGCGCCGATCATGACGGCCGCCGGCAGCATCGCGAGACCGGTGCCCAGGGCCCCGTATCCGAGCACCTCCTGCATATAGAGGGCGGCGAGCACCTGGAAGGCGAACATCGCGGCGAGCGTGAGGATCTGGGTGACGTTGGCACCGACGACGGTGCGCGAGCGCAGGATGCGCAGCGGCATGAGCGGTGTACGGGCCCGGGCCTGGCGCACGACGAACGCCGCGACGAGAACGACCCCGGCCACGATCAGTCCGGCCGCGCGCCACGAACTCACCCCGTACGCCTCGATGTTGACGACGCCGTAGATGCCGAGCATCAGCCCGGACGTGATCAGCAGCGCACCCCAGGCATCGGCCCCCGCGCGCAGCCCGAGGCCGCGGTCGACGGGGAGCGCGGGCACCGCGAGGGCGAGCACGGCGGCGCCGATGGGCAGGTTGATGTAGAAGATCCAGTGCCAGTCGAGGGCGTCGGTGAGTATGCCCCCGAGCACCTGCCCGATCGAGGCACCGGCGGCACCGGTGAAGCTGAACACGCCGATGGCGCGGGCCCGTTCACGGGGTTCGGTGAAGAGCGTGACAAGAATGCCGAGGCCGACGGCGGCGGCCATCGCGCTGCCGACGCCCTGCAAGAAGCGGGCGGCAAGCAGGACCTCGGGGCTCGTGGCCATCCCGGCGAGCAGTGAGGCCGCGGTGAAGACGGCGGTGCCCGCGAGGAACATCCGCTTGCGGCCGATGAGATCGCCGAGGCGCCCGGCGAGCAGGAGCAGACTTCCGAAGGCGATGAGGTAGGCGTTGACCACCCAACTCAGGTCGGTGGGCGTGAAGTTGAGGTCGTCCTGGATGGCCGGTAGCGCCACGGTGACGATGGAGCCGTCGAGGATGATCATCAGGGTTCCGGTGGCGATGACGCCGAGGGCGACCCAGCGGGACGAGCCCTGCGGTGGGACAGGTGAGGCCGGCGATGCGGACATGACGATGCCCTTCGGTCGAGTCGCCTCCCCTCCCGGGCGGCGACGACAACACGACCGTAACAGATAGTTCCGTTGCAGACTATATTTCTCGGAACCAGTCGTGGACTATCCTGGACACCATGACCGCCATGACGCCCGCACCCACCCGGACCAGGCCGGACCTCTCGTACCTCCTGGACCACACGAGCCATGTGCTGCGCACGCAGATGGCGGCGGCGCTCGCGGAGATCGGCCTCACGGCCCGTATGCACTGCGTGCTCGTCCACGCCCTCGAAGAGGAACGCACACAGAACCAGCTCGCCGAGATCGGCGACATGGACAAGACGACGATGGTCGTGACCGTCGACGCCCTGGAGAAGGCGGGCCTCGCGGAGCGCCGACCGTCGAGCACGGACCGGCGGGCGCGGATCATCGCGGTGACCGAGGCGGGCGCGCGGGTCGCCACGCGCAGCCAGGAGATCGTGGACCGGGTGCACGAAGAGGCACTGGGAGCGTTTCCGGCGAAGGACCGGGAGACGTTCCTGCGCCTGATGAACCACCTGGCGGACGGCCACTTGAGCACGCCGTCCCCGACCCCGTCCCCGGCGCGACGGCCGCGGCAGCGCGGTTAGGCCCCGCCGCCGAACTCCCTCCCACTCCCCCAACGGGGGGCACCTTTGCACGACGCCTCATCGGATGGTTGGGCGGACACGCCGTCGTTGCGGTGGGAGGCTGGAGGATGCCCGATCGCCTTCGCAGCTGCGGCGGCGGCCGGGACAGCGCGGGACCACGGCTCCCCCTTGGTCCTCGCGCGAGTTGCCCTCCTGGCGTGAGGGCGGGGCGAGGGCTGCGGGAGTTGCCCCGTCGGCCAAGTCACGTGTGGAGAGCAGGGGCTGGAGCCGTGTTGTCGGCGATGCGGCTCCAGCTGGCGCACACCATCGCGCCCCGGCTTCTAAGCCTCAGGGTCGCCCTGTCCGAACCGCCGCAGCACCTCCACCGTCCGGGCGACGAACGCCACGGCTGCCGCGACTCCCGCCGCGGTGAGGAAACCGGTCTTCGCCGCGCCGGATGCCAGGCCGTACAGCACCGGCAGCACGAAGAGGAGGTACGCGGCGCCGGCATACAGGGTTGAGGAGAACAGTGCGAAGACGATCTCCGTCGTCATCGCGTCCCGTTCGGCCTGGGTCCGGCGTGTGCGTGTACCTGTGCGTGTACGTGTGCGTGTGGTGGTCATCGCGTTCACTCCCGCCCCTGTGCGCGTCACGCCCAAGGGTATTGCAGCAGTGGGCACATGGGCGGGATACATGACGTGAGTGACGTGGTGGCGCTTTTGTGCCGGGTCCCCGAAATCCCACGACCCGCTCAGCCCGCGTGCCGCGCCATCCACGCCTCGACCTCGTCCGCCGAGCGCGGCAGGCCCGCCGACAGGTTCTCGTGCCCTTCGGCGGTGACCAGCAGGTCGTCCTCGATCCGTACACCGATGCCGCGCCACTCCTCGGGCACGCTCAGGTCGTCGGCCTGGAAGTACAGGCCGGGCTCGACGGTGAGCACCATGCCCGGTTCGAGGACCCCGTCGACGTACTCCTCGGTGTGGGCCTGCGCGCAGTCGTGGACGTCGAGGCCCAGCATGTGGCCGGTGCCCGCCATGGTGAAGCGACGCTGGAGACCGAGTTCGTAGGCGCGCTCGGCCGGGCCGTCGATGAAGCCCCACTCGACGAGCCGGGTCGCCAGATGGCGCTGCGCCGCCCCGTGGAAGTCCCGGTAAGCGGCGCCCGGCTTCACCGCCGCGAAGCCCGCCTCCTGGGCCTCGTACACCGCGTCGTAGATCCGGCGCTGGACGGGCGTGAAGGTGCCGTTGATCGGCAGGGTGCGGGTGACGTCGGCGGTGTAGAGGGTGCGTGATTCGACGCCGGCGTCGAGAAGGAGCAGGTCGCCGGGGCGCACCGGGCCGTCGTTGTCGGTCCAGTGCATGATCGTGGCGTGCTCGCCGGCCGCGCAGATGCTGCCGTAGCCGACGGCGTTGCCCTCAAGTCGCGCGCGGCGGAAGAAGGTTCCCTCGATCCACCGCTCGGACGAGGCGACCGCCTTCGACAACTCCCCCACCACGTCGGTGAATCCGCGCACGGTCGAGTCGACCGCGCCGCGGATCTCGGCGATCTCCCACTCGTCCTTGACGACGCGCAGGTCGTCGAGCGCCGTCACCAGTTCGGCGTCGCGGTCGGCGTCCGTGGTGACGGCGGCCTCCAGGGCCGGGTCCACGCCGCGGACGATACGGGTGGGTGCGGTGACGGTGGGTGCGGCGCCGGTGGCCAGGTCGGCGGCGGCCGTGCGCACGTCACGGCACTCGAGGCCGAGTACGCGCTGCGCCTCCGCGAGGGAACGGCGGCGGCCCATCCAGAGCTCGGCGGTGGCGCCGGTCCAGAACCCGTCGTCGTCGCGGCTGTCGCGCGGAAGCTGGTAGCAGTACGCGTCGTGGCCGCCGTCCGCGCGGGGTTCCAGCACGAGCGCGCCGTCGCGGGCCTGGTCGCCGGTCAGGTGGACGTACGCCGAGTACGGCCGGAACGGGTAGGTGTCGTCGTTCGAACGCACCTTGAGGTTCCCCGAGGGGATCACGAGCCGCTCGCCGGGGAAGCGCGCGGAGAGCGCGGTGCGCCGGGCGGCGGCGTACGGGGCCTGCTCGTCGGGGGTCAGGTCGCGCCGCTCGGTGTCCGCCCAGCGCGTGCGCATCAAGGCGGACAGTTCCTCGGAGATCCCGGAGTAGAGCCCGTTCCTGCGGCCTTCCGCCATGAGGTATGCCTTCCAATCCTGTGAGTGCTGGGGGCGCGGCTGATTGGGTGCGGTGCTCCGCTGCCAGTCGGCCACGGCGTTCCACGGCCAGTCGGCCACGACGCTCCGCCGCCGGTCAGCCACGGCGTGCCGCCGCCAGTCGGCCGCGATCCTCGCGCACCGTAGTCCACTCGGCGACCGTCCGGTGCCCAGCAGTGCCACTGGCACGGATCGGCCACGCGCAGGCCCGGGAGACAGCCGATAATGCGCTTCATGACCAACGCGAAACTCGGCGCGGCCCTCCGGCTCCTCGGCCTCGACGACGCGGCGGCCCGGCTCTATCCGGCGCTGCTCGACCTGGCTCCGGCTCCGCTGGGCGAGATCGCCGCGGCGGCGGGCCTGGACCCGACCGACGACCCGGCCGCGGCGTACGCCACGCTCGTCGAGGCCGGTCTCGCCGTGGCCACCGGCCCGGACGGGGATCCGGTGGCGCCGGTACCCCCGGCCGCCGCGCTGGAGGTGCTCGCCCGGCACCGTACGGCGGAGCTCGAGGAGTCACGGGTCGCCGTCGGCGGAGCATTCGAGTCGTTCCGCCGCCGACGCCTCGCCACCCACCGGGACTCGCTCGTCGAGGTCGTCACCGGCGACGCCGTCGGCCCCCGGACGCGGCAGGCCTGGGCGAGCGCACGCGAGCAGATCCGCCAGCTGGAGTCACCGCCGTACACACCCATGCCCGAGTCCACGGACGACGCACTGGCCACACTCGTCCGCGGCGTCACCCAGCGGGTCGTCTACTCGCGCGAGTCACTGGAGCATCCGGGCCGCCTGCGGGAGTCCATCGAACCGTGCATCAACGCCGGCGAGCAGGCCAGGGTGCTCCCCTCGGTACCGGTCAAGCTCGTGATCATCGACGACGCGTACGCCCTGGTGTCGCTGGCCATCGAGGAGGCCGACGTGAACCACACGACGCTGGTCGTGCAGCCGTGCGGGCTGCTGACCGCGCTGGTGGCCCTGTTCGAGCAGTGCTGGCGCCAGGCCCTGCCGTTCCACGGCCGCACCACGTCCCCCGGCGGCCTGCCGCCCGCCGACCGCCGTCTGCTGTGGCTCCTCGCGGGAGGCGCGAGCGACGAAACCATCGCCCGCGAACTGGGCATCAGCCGACGCACCCTCTTCCGCCGCCTGCAGATCCTGATGGCCCGACTCGGCGCCGCGAACCGCTTCCAGCTGGCGCTGCACGCGCAGCGCAACGGGTGGCTGTGACGGATCCGCGTACGTACGACGGACGGGTCATGGCGGCAGAACCGCCCTACCCGTGGTCGTCACAGAGGTCGGCGGTCAGGGCCGCGCGGGCCCATTCCTCCCAGGCGTCCGGGGACCAGCCGCGGTCACGGACGAAGACCAGGTACAGCTCGGGGCTGAGCAGCCCGTAGAGCAGATCGGCGGCGCGGGTGACATCGACGTCGGCGCGGGCGTCGGGCTTGGTGACCAGCGCTTCGGCCGCGGCGTACTGGACGGTGTAGCGCGGGTCCGGACTCGCGGGCCACTGCGCGGCGATCTCCGGATCCGTGGCTGCGGCGGCCGCGATGAGCGGCATGATCGGGGCGACCCGGCCGAGAATCTCGCGCACTCCCCGTACGTGGGCGCGGAGTTGGCCGGCCGCGGTGGGCTCGGCGCACGCGTCACGGAACCAGTCCCGCTCCATCGTCGCGACCGGTTCGGCGTCACCGGCGATGGACGTGTCGACGACGTCCTTGAACAGCGCGCGCTTGTTGCGGAACACGAAGTACACCGTCTGCACGGCCACGCCCGCGCGGTCCGCGACCTCCTGGAGACTCGTCGCCCCATACCCCTGCGCGACGAACAGCTCCCGCGCGGCCGCGACGACCTTCTCGCGGGTACGCCGCGAACGCTCGGCCCTCTTGTCCGGCCGCTTGTCGACGCGCTCCTCGATGCGCTTGTCGATGCGCTTGTCGATGTGTTTGCCGGTACCTGTGCCGGATCCCTTGACCGCCGCCATGCCCGGAGTCTATCTCTAGAGTCAGACACTAGAGTTCAACTCTAAGTACTTGGGGGCAACGATGCGCGAGACCAGGACATGGACGGCCGCGGAGCTCGACCAAGAGGCGGCGGTGCGCCGCGCGTTGGAGGACTACTACCGGGACGGCAAGCCGCCGTGGGACAGCGGCGTCACACCGCCCGAGCTGGTGGACGTGATGGAGGGACCCGCCGCGCTGCCACCCGGCCGCGCCCTCGAACTCGGCTGCGGCACCGGAACCAACTCCGTGTACCTGGCCCGGCACGGCTGGCAGGTAGCAGCCGTGGACCTGGTCGACCGCGCGGTCCGGCAGGCTCGCGAGAAGGCGGCCGCGGCGGGGGTGGACGTCACGGTGCTGTGCGGCGACGCCACGCGCCTCGACGAGGTGGGCGTGCCCGGCCCATACGACCTGTTCTTCGACCTGAGCTGCTACTGCGGCATCCCGACACACCGCCGCGACGCCTACGCATCCGGCCTCACGGCACGGGCCGCACCGGGAGCGCGACTGCTGATGTTCGGCTACGGCCCCGGGGTGCTGGACAACGAGTTCTCCGGGGCCACAGCGGACGAACTCCGTTCCAGGTTCACGGGGTGGCACCTGACCGACGTGACACCGGGCACGAACCCGTTCCCGACGTTCTGGTTCACGTTGCAGCGGGACGAGGCTGCGGGTTGTCCCCGTCCTTGACCGCTACCGCCCGCTCAACGCACCACCACCGGTACCAGTGGGCGTGACTCTGGGCGGAACGGAGGGTGAGGTCTGGGGCGGGCGCTCCGGCGACGGCAGTTCGGGGGCGCGGGAACGGGTGGGGTGCGGCTGGACTGTCGTCGTCGGGCGTGGAGTGTTTCCGCTCTTCTTCTCCGGAGGGCCGAGGAGGTTTCCTGTTGTCTGGACCCCGGCGCCGCAGACGAGCAGCGCCCCGGCCAGCGCGGTGAGTCCGGTGGCGGCGCGCCGCCGTCGGGGCGCCGGGGAACGCGGGTCGATGTCCGTCATCAGTCCACGTACTCCTGGGCGACCTCGACGTAGTTGAAGCCCTTGACCTCGGTGGCGATCTACATCTGTCCATTGCGGCCAGATCGACTCCCCCTCCGAAGAAGCTCAACCGGACCTTTCGGTTGGGGTTGTCGACGTGGGCGTCCACGAAACTCCATTAAGACAACACCAAGCTACCGACCCCGCGCCGACCAGCGCCGCGTCCTCCCCTTCCCATGGCGACGGTGAGATCGTCAACCGACGCGCGCGCCCGCAGCCTTGGCCCGCTCCCGCGCCTCGGGGCTGATCCCCCGCTTGCGGGCCGACATCCGGCCGTCGAGGGCCTCTCGCTGAGCCACCCTCACCAGCCGCCGTGGCCCGGGCACCGCGACGACGCCGAGAAAACGCGGATCACCCGCGAACCACACCTCGTGCACGGCTTCTGCCTTGACCGCGCGCACCCAGAACGTGAATCCGCTGCCCAGCCAGTCGCCATGGCCGACCGAGATGTCCCTCGCGGGGCGCTCCGGATCGGGCAGCGAGAACCGCGTGGTGCCATTGTTCGCCAGGCCGGCGGCCCCACGGCAGGACTGCCACGGATAGACCCGCAGAATCCGACGCAGACTCATGACCTCCCAGAGTCGTACGACGTTCAGCATGGCCACGTAGAGCAGGACCAACAGGACCGGGAGGAACACCACCAGAGCCCAGACTGACGTCATGATCACCAAGAACAGCCAGACAGGGAAGGACGCCAGCGACAACAGGAAGGCACACAACCGGAACACGGCCGTGCGGCGCCAACCCTGCCGGGTCGCCGGGTCTTCATAGGCCGTCTTCATCACGGTCATCTCCATGGACGGTTCCTCCCCCGCAAGCTCCTGAGCTGCGGAGCGGTAGCCGGCCCCGCCGCCCGGTCCGGGCGTGACGGGCCGTCAGCGCAGGGTCTCGCCCTTGAGGTCGAGCAGCTCCGCCGCCGCGATCTCCAGCTGGGCCGGGTCGTGGCGGGGGACCTCCTCCGCGGAGACGGCGCCGAGGTAGAAGGTGAGGAAGGTGTCCAGCACGATCCAGTCGGGCTCGAGCTCGGCCAGCTCCTCCAGGTCGCGCCGCACCTGAGCTACGGTGCCGTGCCCGGTGAGCCGCCCCTCCTCCGGAACCGGCTGCTCAGTGATGTGCAGCGGGATGCGCGGCGCGAAGGCGGGCGTGGGGCGCCCGGCCTCCTCGGCGGCAGCCTTGAGCTTGGGCAGCCGCTCCCGGAGTTCGGCCGGGCCGAGACCGAAGGGGTGCCACGCGTCGCCGAAACGCGCGGCCCGCCGTATGGCGGGGCCGTTGAGGCCGCCGACCCACACCGGCGGGTGCGGGTCACGGACCGGGGCGGGGCCGGTGGTGATGTCGGTGTAGTCCAGGTGCTCGCCATGGAAGGAGATCAGCGGCTTGGTCCAGTGGTCCTTGATGGACGTCAGGTACTCGTCGCTGATCCTGCCGCGGGCGGCGAAGTCGATGCCCAGCGCCTGGAATTCCTGCTCGGACCAGCCGACGCCCACGCCGAACACGAACCGGCCGTTGCACATCTGGTCGATGTTGGCCGCGACCCGGGCCGTCTGCAGCGGGTGCCGGTACGGGAGGACGATGACCGTGGTGCCCAGCTCGATGGTCGTGGTGCGGCCGGCCAGGTAGGCGAGGGTGGTGAACGGGTCGTAGAACGGCGGCGGGAAGACCGGCAGCGCCTCCTGTGGGAGCGTCACGTGGTCCGAGATCATCGCCAGGTGGAACCCCAACCCCTCGGCGCGGAGAACCCAGTCCTCCATGGACGCGGGGGTGGTGCCCGGCCCGTAATTGAGCACATTGATCCCGAACTTCACCGACGGATCTCCTCTCGACGGGCGCACGGCATCGCCGGGTGGCGAGCGCACGCCGTAACTGCTGGTCGGAAACGCCAGGCTAACCACCAGCCGAGGTGCGCCACGAAGCGGGGGCCGGGGAGCAGCGCCTCGGTCAGCACGAGTTCGTCAGAGCCACAAGGCCGCGAACTGCCCGCGCCCGTGACCCGCGAACTCACCCACCAAAGAAGCTCAACCGGACCTTTCGGTTGGGGTTGTCGACGTTCGTGTCCGCGAAACTCCGTTAAGACAACTGTCAGCGTAGCCGCGAACTGTGCACGACCGGGGCTGTTACAGGTTTCTCTACCTCATCAAGCCCCAACTGCGCTCCGCTCCGCCGGACGCGCTTCCCGGCTCCGCTGCCCTTCGCGCTCATGCCTGCGGCCCGCGCTACGGGCGCTGCGCCGACGCGCGCCCACAAGTGGTTAGCCCGGGATCATGAATTGAGCACCGATCCACTCCAGCCATGGTCAAAGACGATGCCTCCGGCGGGGGGTCGGCCGGCACCGGGGGCCGGGGGTAGCGCTGCCGAGTGCGGGTCCGCGGGTGGTTGCGAGGAGCTCCCATCCCGTCCACCGTCGACCCAGGCAAAGCCGAGCAGACGTGGTTCATGGCGTGTGGGTCGACGGCGGACGGGATGGGAGCTGGGGTTGGGTGGTGGGCTGAGCGGGCGCGAACGTCACGTCGGGCCACTCACGGCCGGTCACTTGGTCGACGGTGCCTCCGTAGCAGGCGTGGCCTCAGAGATCTCCGAGACATCAACGTCGACCTCGCACCCCTTGGGCATCTTGTCGGCGGAGGTAGCGCACCGGGAAGGGTCAGCCTTCTCTGCCTTGGCCTTGCCTGACTGGTGTTGACTCGACTTCTTCTCGGTCGACGTCGAGCTTCCCGACGATGGGGTGCTGTCGGAGGAAGCCGAGCAGGCTGTCGCGCCCAGCACAGCACACAGGACCAGAGCAGCAGAGGCTACGGCCGTACGAATACGCATGAAAGTCCCCCTGTGTATGGACGCCAGCACGTCCAACTCGCCAGTAGATCCGCAATGCCGCCTGCACTGCGGAGGTAATGTACGAAGCATGAGCTGCACCGCAGTGCATGTGTACAGGGGGAACCCAGCATTCAGCAGGCTTGATCACGACCGCTGAACCCACAGTGGCTACGGAGCTCGTGCCACATCCGTGCCAGGTCGCCGGGGAACCACGGGGAACGGCAGGTATGAAGTCGGCCGCATCGAGAGGGCGTTAAGGCACTCCCTCGCAGGCCAGGGGCCCAACTCCCCCTAGATCACCCGAGCTTCCCAAGCTGAGGGCTCGCATTCCAACTGAATGGGAGCGTCAGCCGGTTACCGGCAACGTCCTTCTACATCGTTGCTGATTGCTTCTTCCCTGGGCCCCGTGCAGGACCGATCATGGGGTTCATGGTGTCAAGCATTGTCGTTCAGTACACCGATCTCCTGCGGACCAGCGACTACGACCTGTGGAGCCGGTTGCGGGTGCTCCTGAAGGACCAGGGACTCGATCCGGACCGGACAATCGTCGTGGACCTCTTGCAGGAGGGTCCCGATCACGAGGACGGACAAGTCATCGCCGCAGACCGCAGGGTCTACAGGTTCACTCTCTACTATGACCAGGCAGCAGAGCACGGCGCGCGCAGCGCCTACCTCGAAGGCTGGACCGACATCACCGATTCTTGGCAGATCGGGTCGCTGGCTCCCCGAACAGCAGACGCCTTCGCCTGGATGTCATCGCCCACCGAGGCGAGTTGACCGATGACGCAAGGGTGGTCAGCCGCGGGCCCGGCTGAGTGTCTAACTGCGTGACAACGCCGACGAACAACAGCGGACGAGCACGGACGCCAGTGGACCATCAACGCAGGTGAGAGGTTCCCCAACACCAGCGCGGGGCCTCATCCGAGTTGCTTCGGGACGAAGAGGTCGCGGGTTCAAATCACGCACCTCGGCGTGTCAACGCCTCCAGGCCCTACCGGCCGCTTCCGGCCGGTAGGTGGGGTATGCGTGTGCCGCCTTCGTCGCGGGGTCGACACGCAGCACTGGTGACGCGACCTCAACTCGCCCCGGTTGAGCGTCCTTCCGGCCCAGCAGCGCAACGCCGGCCAGCGTGACGGCTCCGCCCAGCAACTCGATCGGATGTGGCCTTTCACCGAGCCAGACGTACGCGACGGCGAGGGTGACAGGAGAGACGAGGTAGAGGCTGGCGGTGGCAGCGGTGACGGTGAGCCTGGCGACGGCGTAGCCCCACAGGACGAATCCCGCGGCCGAGGGCAGCAGGCCCAGCAGCAGCGCGGCCACGGTGGCTTCCGCGGGGGCGTGCACGACGGCGCGGGCGGCGGTGGGGGCGAGCGGGAGGAGCAGGAAGGTTCCGGCCCACATGGCGTACGAGGCGACTTCGAGCCCGGTGTAGTGGCGGAGCAGCGGTTTGATGGCGAAGTGGTAGAGGGCCTGGGCCACGGCCGCGGCGAAGACGGCCCAGGCTGCCGCGGTGTAGCCCAACTCTCCCCCGGCGACGGCGATGAGGGCCGTGCCCGCGAGGGCGACGAGCGAGCCGAGAATCCGGAAGAGCCCGAGGCGCTCACCGAGGAAGAGGGCGGCCAGGAGGGTGCTGATGGCAGGGACCACGGCAACGATCAGCGCGGCCGTGCCTGCCGGTACATGGACCTCTCCCCAGTTCAGCAGGAGCTGATAACTGCTCATTCCGGCTGCTCCGACCACCAGGATGCGCGGGAGGTCGCGGACGGCGGGGAGGCGCACTTTGAGCAGCGGGGCCACGGCCGCGAGGGCGGCCGAAGCCGCCGCCAGCCGCAGGAAGGACAGGGCCGCGGGGCTGTAGCCGTCGAGGGCGACACGTATGGCGGGGAACGCGGAGGCCCACAGCAGCACGGTCGCCGCCAGGGCAAGAAGGGTTTTATCGGGTCTCACCCCACAGACTCTGCCCGCTAAGATACATAAGGTCCATTTACTGTTTCTTTCGCAATCATGAAGGGTGACTTTGTGTTGGATGTGCGTCGGCTGCGCCTGCTCGCCGAGTTCGCCGACCAGGGCACCGTGGCCGCCACCGCTGAGGCGCTCCACCTGACAGGCCCCGCGGTCTCCCAGCAACTGGCCGCGCTGGAGAAGGAGGCCGGGGTGCGCCTGCTGGAGAAGCGGGGGCGCACGCTGCACCTCACGAGCGCGGGGCAGCGGCTCGTCGACCACGCCCGTGTCCTGCTCGGCGATCTCGCGGCGGCCGAGGCGGATCTCGCTTCGCTACGGCAGGGCGCCCACGGAACGGTACGCATCGCGGCCTTCCCCACCGCCGCCCGCACCCTCGTCGCCGGGCTCTGGCCCGCCCCGCACGCCGACGGCCCAGCGCTCCACCTGGAGGAGGCCGAACCCGAGGCCGCCGAGACCGCGTTGCGCCGGCACCGGGCCGACATCGCCGTCACCCACTCCTACAGCCTGTTTCCCCGCCCCCTGCCACCGGGCTGCGAACAGCGGCACCTGCTCGACGAGCCGGTCCATCTCGTCCTCCACCCCGACGACGCCGCG
The DNA here is from genome assembly GCF_054871485.1 of Streptomyces sp. UC4497. NCBI lineage: Bacteria > Bacillati > Actinomycetota > Actinomycetes > Kitasatosporales > Streptomycetaceae > Streptomyces > Streptomyces sp. UC4497. Next base: position 112,370 of record NZ_JBTYHB010000005.1, read on the forward strand.
GCGCACGGTCTGCTGCCCGGCTCGAAAGCGGATCTGCGCCGCCTCGCCGACGCCTCCTGGCTGATGCCGGGGCCGGAGACCGCCTGCCACGAAATGACGCAGCGGGCCTGCGGTGCCGCGGGCTTCGTCCCCCGGGCCGTGGCCCTGGCGGGCGACTTCGCCGTCCTGACCGCCCTGGCCGCCCGCCGCGCCGGAGTCGCCCTCATCCCCCGCATGGCCCTGCCCTCACCCACGCAGGACCTCAGCGTCTTCCGTCTGACGAGCCCGGTCCATCGCAGCGTCCAGGCCGTCTACCGCACGGGGACGGGGAGCCGTCCCGACATTCGCTCCGTCCTCGACCTCCTGGCCGACGCGGCATCCAGGCCCCTCGACACATCGGCGTGAGCCCTCCCGCTGATACCGGGCCCCATGCGGCGTGGCAGCCGCATTTTGTCTGAAATTACGACAAAGCTACGCCCATGGGAAGGGCGGGAACGTGCGCCGCCGCTTCATGGTGAGGGCATCCGTGCCCGTGGACGTGCGAGGGCAGGATGGGGACCATCGTGGGCGGCGAGAGGCGAGCGGGAAGGCGGGGCCGACGGGCGCGAGGGGCGGCTGCCCTGGTCGTCGCAGGCATCGTGTGCTCGATGGGGACGGCGTGGCCCGCCTCGCCGCTCGCCGCCGGGCGGGCCTCCGCCGTGGCGGTGGTGGACAACGCCGACACCGTGCGCATGGCGTGGGTGGGGACGCCCGACGCGCGGCCGGCCGACTCCGGGCTGCTCACGCTCCAGGCCGCACTCAACGCCGCCGCCGCGGGGCAGACGGTCTCCTTCGATCCGGAGGACTACGTCTTCGCCAACCGGCTCACCGTTCCCCGCGAGGTGACCCTGGCGACGTCGGGTCCTTCGGTCCTCTTCGCCCGGTTCACCGTGACCGGTGGCGGGCTGAGCGCCGCGGACGGCAACGTCAGCCTCGGGGTGTCGGCGACGGGCGCGGTGGTGACCGTGAACACCGCCGGGGCCACGCTGCGACGCCTCAAGGTCGTCAACCCCAACGCCGTCGCGCGCCCCACCGGCATCCAGCTCGCCGCCGCGGCGACGGGCGTGGTCATCGACCGCTTCACGATGGACGGCGGCGACCAGGCTTCGTCCTTCGGCATCAATCTGACGACCGGGTCCGCCCGCGTCGCGAACGCCGCGATCAGCGGTGTGGCGACCGGCGTCGGCGTCACCGGCACGTCGACCGCCGGCGGAATCGCCGTGGAGGGCGGTTCGATCCAGGCCTCCCTGACCGGTATCGGGCTCGGCGCGACCACCACTCCCACCGTCGCCGACGTCACCGTGAGCGGTCCCGGCAACGCGGGCACGGGTATCGATCTGGCGAACTCCAGCGGCGCCCACGTCAATTCGCCGTCCGTGAGCGACTTCGCCCGCGGCATCGGGACCACCAATACGAGCACGGCGGCGGGACCGGACATCACCGACGCGGTCGTCACCCGCGTCGGCCGCGAAGGCATCTCCCTGGGCTCGACCGACGGCGCACACGTCACGACCCCGCAGATCACCGGAACCGACACCGCCACCTCGGCCGGGATCCAGCTCTACAAGGCCACCGCGGCCGTCCTCGACCGGGTCCGCATCTCGCACTTCAGCTCCGGCGTCGTCACCAACTTCGCCGACACCGGAGCCGGACCGAAGATCGTCAGTCCGCAGATCTCCGAGGTGTCGACCGCCGGCATCAGCCTGGGATCGACGCAGGGCACACGCATCACCGACCCCACGATCAGCGGCGACGGCACCGCGTCCAGCAGCGGCATCGGCCTCGTGAACTCCGGGAAGACGAGCGTCACGGGCGGCACCATCACCGGATTCGACACCGGTATCTCCACACAGAGCTCCATGGACGGCACCTCCCGGCGTGACGACTACTCGCTCACCGACCTGCGGATCACCGGCACTCCGACCGGCTCCACCGGAATCTCCCTGCTCGGCGCGGTCAACGCCACCATCTCCGACGTCCACGCCGACGTGACCGGCGGCGGCGTCGTCCTGCACAACGCCGCGGACGTCGACGTGCGCAGACTGACCGTCACCGGCCACGACGGGCCCACGCCCACCTCGGGCGCCGCGATCCTCAAGGCGTACGAGACACGGAACGTCTCCGTCGACACGTCCTCGATCCAGGACGGGTCGTACGGCTTCTACCTCCGCGACACCGACGGCATGAAGATCACCAACACGCAGGTCGCGAACATCTCGGAGTACGGCATCCACGGCCGCAGCGTCACGAACCTCGACGTGGGCGCGTCACGCTTCGCCGACATGGGGGCCGTCGGCATGCTGAGCGCCCTGGACGCGGCCACCGGCGTGAGCGAGGACATCGACATCCACGACTCCGTCATGAGCGGGAACGGCGGCGGCCTGCGCCTGAACTCCGGCACACGCGACGTCCGCTTCACCAGGAACACGGTCTCCGGGCAACCGTCCACGGTCGTCGCCGCACCCGCTCACGACGTCACCGTCGCGGACAACACCGTCACCCAGGACGGAGCCGGGGGACAGGCCGCCGTCATGGCCACCCCGCTCTACGAGGACGCGGCCCGCCCGGGCTCGTACTCCTCGTCCGGCATCACGGTGCGCGACAACATTTTCCGCGGCGAGGGCACCTTCGTCCAGGCCGGCTCCGCCGACCCGTCGACGCCCGACGCGCAACGCCGCGCCCTGCGCGACGCCGTCCTGGTCACCGGCAACACCTTCCCCGCCGGCTCCACCGCCGTCCGGAACTTCCCCAACGCGCTCACCGGCGACGACGCCCCGGCCGCCCGCTCCCGTGCCCGTGCCGCGGCCGACCCCGTCGCGGTGGACGCCCGCGACTACGACAACCCCAACGACTGGGGATCGGCGTGCCGGGCGACCGGCTATCTCGACGACGGCCTTGTCTACGACGGCGGGGGCGCGGCGGTCCGTGAGCTGACCTCGGCGCGGGCCCTCTACCCGACCGACTGCATCGAACTCTCCCTGGCGGAAGACCTCGATTCCGGGCCCGACGCCACCTTCCGCACCGGTGACCTCGTGACCTGGACCCTGACGCCGCGCAACAGCGGTCTGCGAGCGGCTCCCGCGGGCTGGAGCGTCACCCAGCTCCTGCCGGACGGCGTCGAACTCGTCTCCCTCAGCGGCAAGGGCTACACCGTCGACGACCGCACAGCCACCGCCACCGACGCCCTCGCCACCGGCACCGAAGGACCGGCGCTCAAGGTCACCGTGCGCATCACCGCCGAGGCGGACAAGGACGTCACGATGAAGAACGTCGCCTACGTGGCCCCGCTGGCCCCCGAAAACTCCACCGACCTCGACGGTGACGGTTACGCGGACGTCATCAAGGAGTACCGCAGCCCCCTGGTCGTCCCGACCCTCGCCACCGACACCGACGAGTCCGCGACCGACAACGACACCCAGGGGCGGTGGACCGTCACCGCCGACAGCACCCCGCCGAGTCCGACGCCCAGCCCCACTCCCACCCCCACACCCACGGCCTCAGGCACTCCGGTCCCCGTTCCTTCTCCTACGGGTCATGGCTCCGGCTCCGGGTCCCTGGCGGACACGGGGTTCGACCGGTACACACAGGCGCTGACCGCCGCCGCGCTCCTGCTTGTCGCGGCCGGGGCCACGGTGTGGGGCATCGTGAGACGCCGCCGCGCCTGACATGCGCCCCTCAGAGGAGGGGCTTAGCTTCTACCCATGGGTGACATAGGGCTGTTTGGGGGCGTTCGGCACCGAACTCGGCGCCTGGAGGATTCCGCCGTTGACCGCAGTTGGCGGCTCGGTGACATCAGCCCCGCGTGACCTCGTCCGTTCCGTACGTCAGGAGCCTCTCGTGGAGTACCCCACCCCCGACACCGTGCGTGCCACCGCCGCCGACGGCTGGATCTGGGGCTTCGCGCTCCTGCAGAACTACCGCACCCTGTATCCGCAGGCCGTCGACTCCGACGACCCCCGCTACACGGGCGGGTTCGGCCGCTTCCGGCACTACCCGCATCCCTTCACCCCCGACAACACCGACATCGTCACGCCCAACAACGACACCCCGTACTCCTGGGGCTGGCTCGATCTGCGCGCCGAACCATGGGTGGTGTCCGTGCCCGCCATGGGCGACCGCTACTATGTGCTCCCCTTCCACGACCTCGACACGGCCTACGCCGGATTCGTCGGCGCCCGCACCACCGGACAGGACGCCGGTGACTACCTGATCGCCGGACCCGACTGGGACGGCACCACACCGGACGGGATCAGCGGTGTGCTGCAAGCGGCGACCCAGTTCGTCGGGATTCTCGGGCGCACCTACCTCGCCGGGCCCGACGACGTAAGCACGCTGAAGGGGATCCAGGAGCAGTACGTGCTGCGGCCGCTGTCCGAGTTCACCCGCACCGCCGCGCCCGAGCCCGCCGCCGAACCGGCCTGGCCGATCTGGCGCGAGGACTGCATGGACTCCGCCGAGTTCTTCGCCGTACTCGACTTCCTGCTGCCCTTCTTCCCCGTCCGCGACGACATCCGCGAGCTGCGCGAACGCCTCGCCGCGCTCGGTGTCGACGGCACCGGCACCTTCGAGCCAGGCGCGCTCCCCGACGAGGTAAGGGCCGCGATCGAACAGGGCATCGCCGAGGGGCGCGGGCGCCTGGACGAGGCCAACCGGACCGCGGTGAAGTCCGTCGGCCTCTTCGGCACCCGCGAGCAGCTCGGCACCGACTTCCTCACCCGCGCGGTCGGCGTCGACAAGGGCATCTACGGGCTGCCCGCCGAGGAGGCGTGGTACGGCGGCTGGGCCGTCGACAGCGAAGGCAACCGGCCGCCGGACGCCTCCGGCCGCGACTACACGATCCACTTCCCGGCCGACGCACTGCCGCCCGCCCGCTTCTTCTGGTCGGCGACCATGTACCGCCTCCCGGAGCGCCTGCTCGTCGCCAACCCCATCGACCGCTACTCCATCGGCGACCGCACCCCCGGCCTCCATTACGACGCCGAGGGCGGCCTGACCCTGTACGTACAGAAGGACCGGCCCGCCGACCCCGCACAGGCCGCCAACTGGCTGCCCGCGCCGGACGGCCCCTTCTCCGTCATCATCCGGATGTACGGGCCCGACCCGGCTGTCCTCGACGGCAGTTGGGCCCTGCCCCCGTTGACGGTCCAGAGCTGAGGCGGCGGCCATGGGCGACGCCATCGGACAGATGCTGGCCTCCGCGGTCGGCATCGCCATCAGCCCGCTGCCGCTGATCGCGGTCGTGCTGATGCTGGCCACACCGCGCGGCAAAGCGAACGGCACCGCGTTCACGCTCGGGTGGATGGTCACCCTCGGCGTGATCACGACCGTCGTCGTGGCGGCCGGGTCGGGCGCGGGCGCGGACGACGGCGGCTCCCCCGCCACCTGGACGTACTGGCTGAAGCTGGCCCTCGGTGTGCTGTTCCTGCTGCTGGGCGTCAAGCAGTGGAAGGACCGGCCGAGAGAAGGGCAGGAGCATCAGCTGCCAGGCTGGATGAAGGCGATCGACACGTTCACGCCCGGCAAGGCGGCCGGACTCGCCGCGTTGCTGTCCGGCGCCAACCCGAAGAACCTCGTCCTCGCCATCGGCGGCGCCGCCTCCATCGCGAGCAGTTCGGCGAGCGGCGGCGGGAAGGTGGTCGCCGGGATTCTGTTCGTGGTGATCGGATCGCTGTGCGTGCTGCTGCCGCTCCTCGTGTACGTCTTCGGCGGCGCCAAGTCGTCTCGGGTGCTCGGCAGTTGGAAATCCTGGATGGGTGAGCACAACTCGGCGATCATGACGGTGGTCCTGGTCGTGCTGGGCGCCAAGTACGTCGGTGACGCGATCAGCGGTCTCGCTTCGTGACACGTAAGCGGTCACTTCGGCTGCCGCGGCTGGGCAAGCCGCGGCCCTCCGACGTTTCCGCCGGGCTCGTCACCGGACTGTTCTCCATCCCCGAAGGCATGGCGTACGCGGCGATCGGCGGCTTCAACCCGGTCGCCGGTATCTACGCGGGCGTCGTCCCGACCGTCCTCGGCGCGCTCTTCTCGCGCACCGTCCTGATGGTCACCACCCTCACCTCGGCGCTCGCGCTGACCTCGCAGAGCGCGATCAAGGAGGCCGGCCTCGACGCGAAGGACACGGGCAACATCGCCACCCTCGCCGTCCTGGCCGGGGCCGTCATGCTGCTCATGGGCGTGCTGCGGCTCGGCGTCGTCATGTCGTTCGTGTCGAACGCCGTGATGACCGGTTTCTCCACCGGCATCGCCCTCCAGATCATCACCGGTTCGCTGAAGGACGCCACCGGCTACAAGCCGGGCCCGCACAACAAACTGGCCCAACTCGCCGACTGGCTCTGGCACATCGGCCACTGGCAGCTCGCCGCCACCCTCACCGCACTCGTCACCGTCGCCGCCTGGGCACTGCTCCGGCTCGTCAAACGCCTGGAGACGGTGGCCACCCTCATCGCGCTGCTCGCCGTCAGCATCGGGGTCGCCGTCCTGGGCACGCACGTCGACCTGGCCCGCGACATCGGCAACATTCCGGCGGCGCTGCCCTCCTTCACCGCCCCCGACCTGTCCGTCGTCGGCGCGCTGCTGCCCGGAGCGTTCGCCGTCGCCCTCGTCGGCCTCGCCCAGGCCGCCTCCATCGGCCCGACCGTCCCCAACCCCGACGGCACCAAGTCCTCCGTCAACGGCGACTTCGTCGCGCAAGGGCTCGGCAACCTCGGCGGCGGGCTCTTCGGCGCGCTGCCCACCGGCGGCTCCATGTCCCGCACCGGCGTCGCGGTCGGCGCTGGCGCCCGCACCCGCTGGACCGGCATCTTCGCCGGACTGTGGCTCGCCCTCCTGGTCCTCACCCTCGGCTCCCTCGCCGAACGCATCCCGATGCCCGTCATCGGAGCCCTCATCATCGTCATCGGCTGCGAACTGATCCTGGGCCGTCTGCCCGACATCCGCCTGGTCCTGCGCACGTCACCACTCTCGGCGGCGGCGATGGTGGTCACCTTCCTGGCCACCACCCAACTCCCGCTCCAGCAGGCCATCGTCATCGGCGCGGTGCTGTCCCTGCTCCTGTACTGCGTGCAGGCCACCCGTCAGAGCGGCCTGCACGCCCTGGAACCGACCGGCCCGGACAACGGTGTCTGGCGGGTGGCCCCCGTACCCGCCCGCGTCGAACCCGGCACCGTCACCGTCCTCCACTACGGCGGCACGTCCCTGTTCGCCGAGGCCCCACGCATCGACCAACAGTGGCCCGACACCAGCCACGCCCAAGGCGCCGCGATCGTCCTGAGCCTGCGCGGCGTCCCCGACGTCCCGTCCTCCGCCGTCCTGAAACTCTTCCGCCGCTACGCCCGCGACCTCCACACCCACGGCGGCCGCCTCTACCTGGCCGGCGTCGAACCCGGCCTCCTGGACGTCCTGCACCGCACCGGCCTGGCGGACGAACTCGGACACGACGCGATCGTCCCCGCCGAGCCCGAACTCTTCGGCGCCGGGCGCGAAGCCGTCGCCCGAGCCCGCCGCTGGAGCGCGGAGAAGACGCACGAGGCGGACGGCGCGTGAACCCCAGCAGGGCTGGTGCAGGCTTGGGCCGCAGAGTCCGCTACGCGGCTCGATCGTCCAGTTGGTGCGGCCGGACTTCCCGACTATCGTGCAGCCAGCTCGGCTCACCTACCAAAGAAGCTCAACCGAACGTGACGGTTGTTGTTATCAACGTTGGTATCCACCAAACACACCGACTGCCACGTCCCCAGCTCCAACCCACCGTCCACCACCGGCAACGTCGCATGCGGCGGCACGATCGCCGGGAGGACGTGGTCGCGGCCGTGGCCCGGGGAGCCGTGGCTGTGCTGCCAGCGGTCGTCCGCGGGGAGGAGGGTGTGGAGGGCGGCGAGGAGGTCGTCGTCGCTGCCAGCGCCCGTTTCGATGATGGCGATGCCTGCCGTGGCGTGCGGGACGAAGAGGTTGAGGAGGCCGTCGCGGCCTTGGGCGACTTCGCGCAGGAAGGACTCGCAGTCGCGGGTGAGGTCGGCGATGCGCTCGGTGGAGCCTGTGGTGAGGTTCAGGACTCGGGTCGTGAAGACGTCTGACATAGGGACATTGTCGCTCGGATCAACCGCGGAGCGCCTGCTCGGACGACCGGCTGCCGGTACGCGTGGTCCACACGCTGAGACGATATTGACCGTACGTCGACAGCTGGATACGTTCTGCCGCATGTTGCGTTCAGCCATGCTCACCACGCGCGGTCACATCGACCTGCTGCGGGTGGCCTCTGCCGCGTGTCGTCCCGGCTGCTGACGCCTTCTCTCGCTTCTTCTGCGCTTTTCACTCTTCTGCGCTCACCCCTTTCTCGTTGCCGCTTCGGTGTTCGTCCGTGACGGCGCGCCGCTGACGCGCGCCCGCTGACGCCGAGGCGCGCCCTCGCCTGCCATGGAGTGCCATGAGCATCAGTCATGCTCCGCCCGTTTCGCCTGCCCCGGACCGGTCATCGTCCGAGTCCCCCTCTGCGGCGCCACCCGAGCTCGTTCCTCTCGTCCCCTCCTCCACCCGCCGCACCCGCGTCCCCCGTTGGCTGCGCCGCACCAGTGGGCCGCTGCTACTCCTCATACTGTGGCAAGTCCTCACGTCTGTAGGGGTGTTGACGCCCGAGGTGCTGGCGTCGCCGGGCACCATCGCGCGTGTCGGTGCGGATCTGGTGTCCGACGGGTCGTTGCCCGCGGCCATGGGTGTCTCGCTGCAACGTGTCGCCGTCGGGCTGCTGTGTGGTGTCGTCGTCGGGACCGGGCTCGCGCTGCTGTCAGGGCTTTTCCGGGTCGGCGAGGATCTCGTCGACGCGAGTGTGCAGATGCTGCGGACCGTGCCGTTCGTCGGGCTGATTCCGCTGTTCATCATCTGGTTCGGGATCGGTGAGGCGCCGAAGGTCGCCATCATCACCCTTGGTGTGTCCTTCCCGCTGTACCTGAATGTGTACGCCGGGATTCGTGGTGTCGACTCCCAACTCATCGAGGCCGGGGAGTCGTTGGGGCTGAGCCGGTGGGGGCTCGTACGTCATGTCGTGCTGCCGGGCGCGCTGCCCGGCGCCATGACCGGGCTGCGGTACTCGCTCGGCATCGCCTGGCTGGCACTCGTCTTCGCCGAGCAGATCAACGCCGACGCCGGCATCGGGTTCCTCATGGTGCAGGCGCGGGACTTCCTGCGCACCGACGTCATCGTCGTCTGCCTGATCGTCTACGCGTTCCTCGGCCTGCTCGCCGACTTCGTCGTCCGTTCCCTCGAAAGGCTGCTGCTGCAATGGCGACCGACGTTCACCGGCCGGTGACCCCTTCCCCCGAGACCACCGTCGGCGCCGGTTCCGCCGTGCGCGTCGAAGGTCTCTCCCGTTCCTTTGACGGGCGTGCTGTTATCGACAACCTTCAACTCGATGTGCAGTCAGGGGAGTTCGTTGCCCTGCTCGGACGCAGTGGGTGCGGCAAGTCGACGCTGCTGCGCATCCTCGCCGGGCTCGACCGCGACATCGAAGGCACCGTGCTCGTACCCCGACGCAAGGCCGTCGCGTTCCAGGCGCCGCGGCTCATGCCGTGGAAGCGGGTGTGGCGCAACGTACTGCTCGGCCTGCCGGGAAAGTCCGAACGCGGCGTCGCCGAGCGGGCGTTGGACGAGGTGGGGCTCGGGCATCGTACGGACGCCTGGCCCAAGACGCTCTCCGGTGGCGAGGCCCAGCGTGCCTCGCTCGCCCGTGCCCTCGTGCGCGAGCCCGATCTGCTGCTGCTCGACGAGCCGTTCGGCGCGCTCGATGCGCTGACCCGGATCAAGGCTCAGCGACTGGTCGGCGAGTTGTGGCAACGGCGGGGCTGCGCCGTGCTGTTGGTGACCCACGATGTCGAGGAAGCGGTGCTGCTCGCCGACCGGGTGCTGGTCATGGACGACGGTGTCATCGCCCACGAGACCCGAATCGATCTGGAGCGGCCGCGCGATCTCACCGACCCGCGCTTCGCCGAACTGCGCGCCGAGCTGCTGAATCGGCTGGGTGTGGACGAGTCCTCCCACTGATCCCCTCCCATTGGTCCCCTCTCCCTGACCCCGTCCCCCTGACCTCATCTCCGCGCACCTTCTCGCGTTCCCCCTCATCGTCCCCCTATTTTTGAACGGACTTGTCATGCGACGCCCTCTCATAGCCGGCGCCCTCGTCACTCCCCTCGCCCTCCTGCTCGCCGCCTGCTCCGGTGCCACCACCGCCAGCACCTCCACCGGCAGCGGTGGCAGTGGTGGCGGCGTCGACGGGAAGGGGTCGCTCACCCTCAACGTCGGTGACCAGAAGGGTGGTTCGGAGGCGGTCCTGAGGGCCGCCGGGGAACTGGACGACCTGGACTACAAGATTCGCTGGTCCACCTTCACCTCGGGGCCGCCGCTCCTCGAAGCCATCAACGCCAAGGCCGTGGACATCGGCGGCGTCGGCAACACACCACCCGTCTTCGCGGCCGGTGCCGACTCAAAGATCAAGGTGGTGTCCGCCAGTCACGGGACCGCCAAGGGGGACACGATCCTTGTCCCGAAGGGCTCGAAGCTGAAGAGTCCTGCGGGGCTCAAGGGCAAGTCGATCGCCGTGGCCCAGGGGTCCTCCGCGCACTATCAGCTCGTCGCCTCGCTCAAGAAGGTCGGGCTCACGCTGAAGGACGTGGAGGTCAAGTACCTTCAACCGGCCGACGCGCTGGCCGCGTTCACCGCGGGCAAGGTCGACGCGTGGGCCGTCTGGGACCCGTACACCTCGCAGGCATTGCGCGCGAAGCTCGGTCGCGTGCTCACCGACGGCGACGGTGTCACCAACGGGCTCGCCTTCCAGGTCGCCTCCCCCATCGCCCTCGCCGACAAGAAGAAGTCCGCCGCCATCAAGGACTATCTCGACCGGCTGCGGCGTGCCCAGAACTGGGTCTACAAGCACCCGCAGGCGTGGGCGAAGGTGTGGGCCAAGGACACCGGGCTGCCGTACGGGGCGGCGTACGACGCCGTGAAGCGTACGAACGGCACGCGTGTCACGGTCGCCGTCGACAAGAACGTGATCGCCTCGGAGCAGCAAATCGCCGACACCTTCACGAAGTTGAAGCTCATTCCGCGCAAGGTCGACTTCTCGAAGTACGTCGACACGCGCTTCAACGACAAGCTTCCGCCCTCCACCACCGCCCCGCGCACCTACGGCAAGGAGTCCTGAAGCCATGAACGTTCATCTGCACTGGTTCCTGCCGACCGGCGGCGACGGGCGCACCCTCGTCGACCGGCACGCCTTCAGTGGTGGCGCCCTCGAACGTTCGCCGGGCGGGCCGATCTCCGGAGTGCGCGCGCCCGACCTCGACTATCTCGTTCAAATCGCCAAGGCGGCAGAGCAGTTGGGCTTCGAGGCCGTGCTCACTCCGACCGGGACGTGGTGCGAGGACGCGTGGCTGACGACGGTCGCGCTGGCCCAGCACACCGAGCGTCTGAAGTTCCTGGTGGCGTTCCGGCCCGGCGTGATCTCGCCGACGCTCGCCGCTCAGATGGCGTCGACGTATCAACGCCTCACGAACGGGCGGCTCTTGCTCAACGTCGTCACCGGTGGTGACTCGGCCGAGCAGCGGCGCTTCGGCGACCACCTCGACCACGATCAGCGCTATGCCCGCACCGACGAGTTCCTTTCGGTCGTACGTGGTGTGTGGGGCGGCAGCTCGCAGGAGCCGTTCGACTTCGCCGGGGAGCACTATCGGGTCGACGGCGGCTACACGGCGCTTCCGCCGGAACCGCGGCCGGAGATCTTCTTCGGCGGCTCTTCGGCCGCCGCGGGGCCCGTCGCGGCGCGGCACTCCGATGTGTATCTGACGTGGGGCGAGCCGCCGCAGCAGGTGAAGGAGAAGATCGACTGGATCCGTTCGCTCGCCGAGCGCGAGGGGCGCACCGTGCGGTTCGGGATCCGGCTGCACTCGATCTCGCGCGACTCGGCGCGGGACGCGTGGGCCACGGCGGACCGGCTGCTCGACGACCTCTCCCCCGAGACCGTCGCCGCCGCGCAGGCCGCGCTCGGGCGCAGTGAGTCGGTCGGGCAGCAGCGGATGCTGGCGCTGCACGGCGGTGACCGGGAGAGCTTGGAGATCTCTCCCAATCTGTGGGCCGGGGTCGGTCTCGTGCGCGGTGGCGCAGGGACGGCGCTCGTCGGCAGCCACGCCGATGTCGCCGACCGGATCGAGGAGTACCACGCGCTCGGCATCGAGCACTTCGTGCTGTCCGGGTATCCGCATCTGGAGGAGGCGTACTGGTTCGGGGAGGGTGTCATTCCCGAACTGGCCGCACGCGGGCTCGTGGAGCCGGTCGCGCGCCGGTCAGGTGCGCCGTTGGCGGTCGCGGGCGGGCGCTGACGGTCGAGGGTGGGCGCTGAACCCACTTGGGGCGGCTGGTGCGGGAAGATCTCGCACCCCCATGGAGTTAGTAGAAACGTGAACGACATTGGGGTACGAGACGCCGCCTCCGCCGATGGTCCGCGCCGAGTCGACGTCGTCGTCATCGGCGCCGGCCAGGCAGGGCTTTCCGCCGCCTATCACCTGCGCCGCGTGGGCTTCGAGCCCGAGCGGGACTTCGTCGTCCTCGATCACGCGCCCCGCCCGGGCGGCGCCTGGCAGTTCCGGTGGCCCTCGCTCACCTACGGCAAGGTGCACGGCATGCACGCGCTGCCCGGCATGGAGCTGACCGGCGCCGACCCCGCGCGGCCGTCCTCGGAGGTCATCTCCGGGTACTTCACCTCGTACGAGGAAGCCTTCGACCTGCGCGTACGGCGCCCGGTCGACGTGCGGGCGGTGCGAGAGGAAAGCGAGGGCCGCGAGGGGGACGAGGGGCGCGAGGGTCCCGAGGCGGAGGACAAGCGGCTGCTCGTCGAGACCTCGGACGGGGTGTGGTCGACGCGCGCCCTGATCAATGCGACCGGCACCTGGGACCGGCCGTTCTGGCCGCGCTATCCGGGGCAGGAGACCTTCCGCGGGCGGCAGTTGCACACCGCGCAGTACCGGGGGCCCGAGGAGTTCGCAGGTCAGCGCGTCGTGGTGGTGGGCGGCGGGGCCTCCGGGACGCAGCACCTGATGGAGATCGCGCCGGGCGCCGCCTCGACGACCTGGGTGACCCGCCGGCCGCCCGTCTTCCGCGAGGGCCCCTTCGGCGAGGAGGCGGGGCGGGCCGCCGTGGCGATGGTCGAGGAACGGGTACGTCAGGGGCTCGCGCCGCTGAGTGTGGTGTCGGTGACCGGGCTTCCGGTGAACGACGCGATCCGCGCGGCCCGCGCGAACGGTGTCCTCGACCGGCACCCCATGTTCGACCGGATCACGCCGACCGGCGTGGCCTGGGACGACGGGCACGAGGTGGCTGCCGATGTGATCCTCTGGGCCACCGGGTTCCGTGCCTCCATCGAGCATCTGGCGCCGCTGAAGCTGCGCGAAGCGGGTGGCGGGATCCGGATGGAGGGCACGCACGCGGCCCTCGACCCCCGCGTCCATCTGGTCGGCTACGGCCCTTCGGCGAGCACGATCGGTGCGAACCGCGCAGGGCGGTCCGCGGTCCGGGACATCCAGCGGCTGCTGGGACGGAGGACATCGGTCGCGGTGTGAGGCGACGCGAGCCGGCGCCTCCTCCCTGCCGGTCAAGCGCCCGGGCGCCAAGGCACTCCGACCTCCAAGCCCCCGGGGCACCCCGGTACCCCGAAACCCAACACCCCGGCACCCCGGCACCCCGGCACCCCGAAGGACCTCGTCAACCGTCGTTCTTGGCCTTCGCCTGGTTCTGGTTGAACTCCGCCACGTTCTTCTCCTGCTCGCCCAGATCCGCGGTGAAGCGCGTGTCCCCCGGCTTGACCGTCACGAAGTACAGCCAGTCCCCCGACGCCGGACTGGTCGCCGCCTCCATCGCCTGCTCCCCCGGATTACCGATCGGGGTGGGCGGCAGCCCCTTGCGCGCGTAGGTGTTGTACGGGTTGTTGATCTTCGTGTCGTCGTGGGTGGTGTCCAACGTGGAGCGGCCGAGGGCGTAGTTGATGGTGGAGTCCATCTGCAACGGCATGCCGTGATCGAGCCGGTTGTATATGACGCGGGCGACCCTGCCCATGTCCTCCTTGTTGTCCGCCTCGGCCTGCACGATGCTCGCGATGATGACGCGCTGGTACGGGTTGACGGCGTTGCGCTCGGCGCCCGCGGTCGTGCTGCTGCCGCTGCCGGCGCCGAACCTCTTGTTCGCCGTGTCGACCATGTACGAAAGGACCGACTGCGGGGTCGACTTGTCGTTCAAGGGATACGTCGCCGGGAAGAGGTAGCCCTCGGCGTTGCCACCCGCGTCGCCCGGAAGCTTGAGGTGCGCCTTGGGCGCGGCCTTCTTCGTGGTGCCGGCCGGGACGTCGAGCGCCTTGTCGACGGCCTCGTACACCTGGCCCGAACGCCAGCCCTCCGGAATGGTCAGAACCCGGTTCGACTCGTCCCCGCCCGACAGGGCCAGCGGCACCACGACGGCGGCTGTCACCACGACGGCCCCGGTCACCGTCATGGCGACGCGTCCTCGGCGCGTGAGTCGCGTCGTGTTCCGTCGCGGAGTCTCGGTCTGCATGCCGGAACGGTAACCCGTGCCTCAGAGCATCCCTGACATATCTCTGCCCTCCTTGACTCCCTCACGGACTCTCTCCCCGCTGTTCGCGCCGATGTCATGGCGGCCCGGGCACAACCCCCGTCACGCCGCCGTTTCCACGCGCGCGTCCCGCCGCACGAGCGCCGCGTAGCGGCCCTCCCGGTCGAGCAGTTCCTCGTGCGTGCCGCGCTCGGCTATTCGACCGGACTCCAGGACCACGATCTGCTCGGCGCCGCGGACCGTGGACAGGCGGTGCGCGATCGTGAGCGTCGTGCGGTTGGCCGAGAGCGCGTCGATGGCTTCCTGTACGGCGTGCTCGGTGCGGGTGTCGAGCGCGCTGGTCGCCTCGTCGAGGATGAGCACCGGCGGGTCCCGCAGAATCGTGCGGGCGATGGCCAGGCGCTGCTTCTCGCCTCCGGAGAAACGGTGACCGCGCTCGCCGACCACGGTGTCGTAGCCGTCCGGCAGGGCGGCGATGTGCTCGTGGATCTGGGCCGCGCGGGCCGCCGCGTACAGCTCCTCGTCGGTGGCGTCGGGCTTGGCGAACCGCAGGTTCTCTGCCACTGAGGCGTGGAACAGGTACGTCTCCTGGGAGACCACGCCGATCGCGCGCGCGAGGGTGTCGAAGTCCAGGTCGCGGACGTCGACCCCGTCGAGGGTGACGCGGCCGCCCGTGACGTCGTAGAGCCGCGGCACCAGATAGCTGAGCGTGGACTTGCCGGAGCCGGTGGGGCCGACCACGGCGAGGCTGCCGCCCGCGGGGACGGTGAGGTCGATGCCGTCGAGGATCGGGCGCTGCCGCTCGTCGGCAGCATCGTCGGTGGCATAGCGGAACTCGACGTTCTCGAAGCGGACCTCGCCCTTAACCGTGTCCAGGTGGACCGGGTCCTCACGCTCGGTGATGTCGACCGGCAGGTCCAGGTACTCGAAGATGCGCTGGAACAGGGCGAGCGAGGTCTGGATCTGGACGCCGGTCTGCAGCAGGCTCACGGTCGGCCGGAACAGGCCCTGCTGAAGCGAGACGAACGCGACGAGCGTGCCAATGGAGACGGTGGGGCCGCCGAAGTGGAGGGCGATGCCGGCCGCCCAGTAGATGACCGCGGGCATGGCGGCCATGACGATGCTGATGACGGCCATCCGCCAGCGCCCCGCCATGTTCGACCTGACCTCCAGGTCGACCAGTTCGTCCGACTCGTCGGCGAAGGACTTCGTGAGGGAGTCGGCGCGGCCCATGGTGCGGCCGAGAAGGATGCCGCTGACGGAGAGCGACTCGGTGACCGTGGCGGCCATCGCGGCCATCTGCTTCTGGCGCTGTGTGGCGATCTTCTTGCGCTCGCGGCCGACCCGGCGGCTGATCCACACGAAGATCGGCAGCAGGAGCAGGGAGACGATCGTCAGGCGCCAGTCGAGGGCGATCATCGCGATGACCGTGGCGACGACACTCGTCAGGTTCGAGACGAGGGAGGTCGCGGTGGAGGTCACGGTCGCCTGCATGCCGCCGATGTCGTTGGCGATGCGGGACTGGACCTCGCCGGTACGGGTCTTGGTGAAGAAGGCGAGGGACATGCTCTGCAGCCGACCGTAGACGGCGGTGCGCAGATCGTGCATGACGCGCTGGCCGACCGTCGTCGAGATCAGAGTCTGCAGGACGCCGAAGACGCTCGTCACGACGGCACTGACGATCATTCCGAGGGCGAGCAGGCTGAGCAGCCCGGTGCGACCCTGCGGGATGGCGACGTCGAGGATCTCCTTGAGCAGGAACGGCGTCGCGACCGTGACCAGCGAGGCGGCGGCGACGAGCAGCCCGACGAGGGCGAGCCGGGCACGGTAGGGGCGGAACAGGGACAGGATGCGGCGGATCTGGCGCGGCTGCCCCGGTGCGTTGGCATCGGGGGGCGGCGTCCAGCGGATTTCGTCGCGGGGCATGAGCCTCCTAGGCGTAGAGGGAGCTCGGCACGCGCCACGCACCGGGTACCGGCGGGGCAGCAGTCGAGCTCGACTCGAGGAGCATAATGCATTGTTACCTCTATTCACAATGCACAAGGTCCTGCTAATGTTCCCGGCATGAAGACACCGGACGCCGACGGTTTCCTCGCCGAGCAGCTGCTGCGGCTGACCCGCCGCCTGCAGCGGATACAGCGCCGCCAGCTGGAGCCGGTCGGGATCACCCCCGCGCAGTCCCGGCTGCTGCGCACGCTGGTGCACTACGAGACGCCGCCGCGCATGGCCGACCTGGCGGAGCGCCTCGAGGTGGTTCCGCGCGCCGTGACGACGACGGTGGACGGCCTGGAGGCGGCCGATCTGGTGCGCCGCGCGCCGGATCCCACGAACCGCCGGGTCATCCGCATCGAGCTCACCGACAAGGGCCGGGCCGCCCTGCGGGAGCTGCGCAGCGCGCGCCGCGCGGCGGCAGAGGAGATCCTGGCACCGTTGGACAAAGAGCAGCGCGCGCAGCTGACGGTCTTGCTGAACGCACTGTTCGAGCCCCCGCGCACACCGGAGTGCTGACCGCGCCGGCGTACTGACAGTGCCGGAATCCGGAGTGCTGACAACGCGGGAGTCCGGAGCGCTGACAACGCCGGAGTACTGACAGCGATCGAGGAGAGGCCATGCCGCTGCTGGAGCCGAAGCCGGAAGCCCTGCGTCCCGGAGCCCGTCCGGCGGGTCCTGCGCCCGACCGGGTCGCGGACCGGCAGGCCGGTGGCACGCCCGAGCCCTTGCGCTCGGAGCTGACGCGGCTGCTCGGCGCGGACAAGGTGCTCACCAAGATCTCGGACCTGGTGCGCTACGCGTCGGACGCCAGCCCGTACCGCTTCGTGCCGCAGGTCGTGGTGGTCGCCGAGGACATCGACGACGTGTCGGCGGTGCTCTCCTACGCGCACGGCAAGGGCCGCGAGGTCGTCTTCCGCGCGGCGGGCACGTCGCTGAACGGGCAGGCGCAGGGCGAGGACATCCTCGTCGACGTCCGCAAGTTCTGGGCGGGCATCGAGGTGCTCGGCGACGGTTCGCGCGCGCGGATCGGCCCCGGCACCACGATCGTGCGGGCGAACGCCACGCTCGCGCGGCACGGGCGCGTGCTCGGCCCCGACCCGGCGAGCGCGATCGCCTGCACGGTGGGCGGCGTGGTGGCGAACAACGCGTCGGGGATGACGGCGGGCACGACCCGGAACTCGTACCGGATGGTCTCCTCCCTCACCTTCGTGCTGCCGTCCGGCACGGTCGTCGACACGGGCGACCCGCGCGCGGACGAGGACCTGGCGCACGCCGAACCGGCGCTCTGCGAGGCCCTGTTGGCGATCAAGCGGGAGATCGAGGACGACGCCGAGCTCACTCGCAGGATCCGCGCCAAGTACGAGATCAAGAACACGAACGGCTACCGGCTGGACGCCTTCCTGGACGGCGAGACCCCGGTGCAGATCATGCGCGGACTGATGGTGGGTTCGGAGGGCACCTTCGGGTTCATCTCCGAAGTCGTCTTCGACACCCTTCCGTTGGACCGGAAGGTGTCGACGGCGCTGCTGTTCTTCCCCTCCCTGCCGGCGGCCGCGGCGGCGGTGCCGGTGTTCAACGAGGCGGGCGCCCTGGCCGTGGAACTGATGGACGGCAATACGCTGCGCGCCTCGGTCAGCGTGCAGGGCGTGCCGCAGGACTGGGCCGAGCTGCCCAAGGAGACGACGGCGCTGCTTGTTGAGTTCCGCGCCCCGGACGAGAAGACCCAGGCCGCCTACGAGAAGGCTGCCGCGAAGGCGCTTGAAGGTCTCGAACTCGTCGCGCCCGTCGCTTCGGTGACCAATGAGTTCACGCGCGACGCGAAGACCATCGCGGGCTACTGGAAGGCGCGCAAGGCGTTCGTGACGGCGGTCGGCGGCTCCCGCCCTTCGGGCACCACGCTCATCACGGAGGACTTCGCGGTGCCGCCCTCCCGGCTCGCGGAGGCGTGCGAGGCGCTGCTCGAACTGCAGACGCGGCACGGCTTCGACGCGGCGGTGGCGGGGCACGCGGCGCACGGCAACCTGCACTTCCTGCTGGCGTTCGACGCGGCGAAGCCGGAGGACGTGGAGCGGTACGCGGCGTTCATGGACGAGTTCTGCCGCCTCACGGTCGACCGGTTCGACGGCTCCCTGAAGGCGGAGCACGCGACGGGCCGCAATATCGCCCCCTTCCTGGAGCTCGAATGGGGCGCCAAGGCCACGGAGTTGATGTGGCGCACGAAGCAGGTGATCGACCCGGACGGGGTGCTCGCGCCGCGCATCGTGCTGGACCGGGACCCGAAGGCGCATCTGCGGGGCCTCAAGACGATCCCCAAGGTGGAGCTGATCGCCGACCCGTGCATCGAGTGCGGCTTCTGCGAACCCACGTGCCCCAGTGAGGACTTGACGACCACGCCGCGCCAGCGGATCGTGCTGCGCCGCGAGATGATGCGCCAGCCATCCGGTTCGCCGGTCGAGGACGAGCTGATCGACGCCTACGGGTACGACGCCGTGGACACCTGCGCCGGCGACTCCACATGCAAGCTGGCCTGCCCCGTCGGCATCGACACGGGGGCGTTCATGAAGGGCTTCCGGCACGCCCGTCACTCGCCGCGCGAGGAGCGGACGGCCGCGCTCGTCGCGAAGAACTTCAAGGCCGTGGAGGCCTCGGCCCGGCTCGCCGTGGCAGCGGCCGACAAGATCGGTGACCGTCTCCTGACCGCCGTAACGGGCGCCGCGCGCAAGGCGGTTCGGCCGGACCTGGTGCCGGAATGGCTGCCGGAGGTACCTGCCGCGGCGGCCCGGAAGCTACCGCGTACCGCGCGCGTGGGGGCCACGGCCGTCTACTACCCGGCGTGCGTGAACCGCATCTTCGGCACCCCCGGCGACGTATCGCTGCCTCAGGCCGTTGTCGCGGTCTCCGCGCGCGCGGGCAAGCCGGTGTGGATCCCGAACGATGTGGCCGGGACGTGCTGCGCCACGATCTGGCACTCCAAGGGCTACGACGAGGGCAACACGGTGATGGCGAACCGGATCGTCGAGGCGGCCTGGGCCTGGACCGGGGGCGGCAGGCTTCCCCTCGTGGTGGACGCCTCCTCGTGCACGCTGGGCATCGCGCACGAGGTGGTGCCGTATCTCACCGACGACAACCGGAAGTTGCACGCGGAACTGACCATCGTGGACTCCCTCGTATGGGCCGCTGAGGAGCTGCTGCCGCGGCTCACCATCGAGCGCACGATCGGCTCTGCCGTGCTGCACCCGACGTGCTCCATGGAACACCTGGGCGACGTGGGCCAGTTGAGAGCCCTGGCCGAGGCCTGCGCCGACGAGGTGGTGCTGCCGGACGACGCGGGTTGCTGCGGCTTCGCGGGCGACCGCGGCATGCTCCACAAGGAGCTGACCGAGTCCGCCACGGCCAAGGAGGCCGCGGAGGTCACGTCCCGCGCGTACGACGCCCATCTGTCGGCCAACCGGATGTGCGAGGTCGGCATGGACCATGCGACGGGCCGCTCGTACTACTCCGTACTGGTCGAGCTGGAGCGGGCGACGCGGCGCGGCACGGCCCACGCGTGAGCGTGCGCGAGGGCGCGTCACATGAGTCCAAAAGCCCGATGACATAAGTCCAACCACCCGTCCGATTCGACCTCTTGCGCCCCTGCTCTCACTCCCAGCAGGGTGGCTTGCGCTTGCCCCGGCACCGCACCCACCCTGTTGGAGGTCCGATGCACGACAACGAGCGCAGCCCCCTCGACTCCCCCGAACCCGATGGCCGATCCCGTCGCGAGGTGCTGCGCACCGCGGGCGCCGCCGGTGCCGGACTCGGGTTCGTCGCACTGGGTTCGAGCTCGCCGGCAGGGGCCGCGGAGGCTTCCGACGCCAATGGCTCCGGGGCGGCCGAGGCCACCACCGCGGTGGCACCGGCCCGGCAGGGCGACACGATGATCGGCGTACCGTTCGAGCGGCGCTCCACGGTCCGGGTCGGCATCGTCGGCCTGGGCAATCGCGGCGGCAGCATGATCGACCTCTTCCTCGCGATGCAGGGCGTCCAGGTCGTCGCCCTGTGCGACCCGGTCAAGGAGAAGACCGCCAAGGCGGCGGCGAAGGTGACGGCGGCGGGCCAGCCCGCGCCCGCCACCTACGTCAAGGGCGACCACGACTTCGAGAACCTGTGCAAGCGCGGGGACATCGACTTCGTGTACGTGGCGACGCCGTGGGACTGGCACTTCGAGATGGCGAAGACGGCGATGCTGAACGGCAAGCACGTCGGCGTCGAGTGTCCCATCGCGCTCCAGCTGGATCAGCTGTGGGAACTGGTGAACCTCTCCGAGCGCACCCGAAGACACTGTATGCAGCTGGAGAACTGCTGCTACGGGCGCAATGAGATGCGCGTCCTGCGGATGGCCCACGCGGGCAAGTTCGGTGAGCTGCTGCACGGCGCAGGCGCCTACAACCACGACCTGCGCGGCCTCATGTTCGACCCGGACTACTACGAGGGCCCGTGGCGCCGGCTGTGGCACACGCGGCTGCGCGGCGACCTGTACCCGAACCACGGCTTCGGTCCCGTCGCGAACTACATGGACGTCAACCGCGGCGACCGCGTCACCCACATCTCCAGCTTCGGCACACCGTCCCTGGGCCTCGCCGAGTACCGCGCGGCCAACATGCCCAAGGACGACCCGAGTTGGAAGGAGTCGTACATCGAGTCGGACCGCACGATCAGCCTGGTCCAGACGGCGAAGGGCCGGGTGATCCGTCTCGAGCACGACGTCAGCACCCCGCACCCGTACTCGCGGATCAATCAACTCGGCGGAACGAAGGGTGTGTTCGAGGACTATCCGGCGCGGATCTACATCGAGCCCGACCACACGGACGACGCCTGGGGCGACTTCGCGAAGTACGCCGACTGGGACCACTGGCTGTGGAAGGAGCACGCGAACCCGCCGGGCGGGCACGGCGGTATGGACTACATCATGGTGTTCCGCCTGATGCAGACGATGCGCCTCGGGCTCGTCCCGGACTTCGACGTGTACGACGCCGCCACCTGGACCTCGCCGGTCCCGCTGAGCCACCTGTCGATCAAGGCGAAGGGCGCGCCGCAGCAGATCCCCGACTTCACGCGCGGCGGCTGGCGCAAGGCGCGTAGCGGAGTCAACTCGGAGAAGCCGAGCGAGGCCTGACGGACCTGAGCCCAGGGTGAGGGCCCGCGCGGCTCACGCCTTGAGCTCGGCCTTGTCGCCCATCACGACCACAGGGTGCTGCTTCGGGTCGAGCGTCTTGAGCAGGTACTCCATGTCGCCCTTCGACTGGCTCACGCACGCCGAGGTGCCGCTGCCGTGGTCCATGTGCAGCCAGATGCTGCCGCCCTTGGACTGGCCCTGCGGCCGGGTCGGGTCGTTGGGCGAGGTGCCCTTGGCGCGGTTGTAGTCGATGGCGATGACGTAGTCGAAGTCGTGCCAGTGCGACTTCGACCAGTAGTGCGGGGCCTGGAACGACGCGGACTGCGTGTACGGCAGCTTCGCGCCCGGGTCGGCCAGGACCCCGCCGGCGTCGCTGAGCGTGAAGACACCGACGGGGCTGCGGTTGTCGCCCTCGTGGTGGCTCGTCGTCCAGCCCTTCTTGCCGTTGTGCCCGGACCAGCCGCGCTGTTTCTTCCAGGTGTCGCCGGACTTCGTGTAGAGCGCGATGGTCGAGCCCGCCGCGTCCTTGCCGTCTCCGTACACGGCGACGACCTGCCGGGCGTTCGCCGGGATCTGCTTCTGGTAGCGGTCGCCCACTCCCGGGATGCGCTTGAGGTCCGCCGCGCGCGCCTCGGCGCCCCGGGACTCGCCGCCCGAGGAGTTCGCCCCCGTCGTCTTCTTCCCGCCGTCGCCACCGTCGGCGCCGCAGGCGGCCACCGTCGTCAGCAGGACACCGCACGCCGCCATCGCGACGCCCACCCTGATCGCACCCGCACTCCGCATGCGTTCCATGGTCGCACCACAGGTCAAAAACCGCGGAACCGACTCAGATCACGACGGTCGATCCGGTCCGATTCTTTGCCCGGCACCGGAAAACCGTTTGCCTCGGCTCGCCACGGGGCGCGAACCTTTCACGGTTTGCTGCCTTTGAGTCCGCTTCTTCGATCCACCCCGCTTCGAGCCCTGGGACGTCATGCAGATCTCCGACCTTCCGTATCCAGACCCCGGTGCGCCGGACGCACGCTCGGGCCCCCGGTTCCTGCTCTGGCTCGGCCGGAACCAGCTCGGTGGGCAGGCCAAGTCCCTCGGCTGGGGCCTGATCCACTTCGTCTCCGTCGCCGGTCTCGCGTACGGCGTCGGCTACGCGGTGCAGGCGGTCGTCGACCGCTCCGGCGCCGGTCTCGCCAAGGCCGGCGCGCTGATCGTGCTGCTCGGCATCGGCGTCGCGGTCGGCGACACGATGCTGCACCGCACGTCCGTCACGAACTGGATCACCGCCGCCGCCCGCGTCCAGCAGCTGCTGGCCCGCAAGACCGCGACGCTCGGCGCCGCCCTCACCCGGCGGGTCGCCGCGGGCGAGGTCGTCGCGGTGTCCACCGGTGACGTGGAGAAGATCGGCTGGTTCGTCGAGGCGCTCTCCCGCTTCACCGCCGCCGCGCTCACCATCGTCATCGCCGCCGTGGGGCTCCTGATCTACCAGCCCGCGCTCGGCGTCGTCGTCGCGCTCGGCATGCCGGTCCTGGCGCTCGCCGTGCTGCCCCTGCTCCCCCGCGCCACCCGGCGGGCGGACCATCAGCGGGAGAAGGCGGGCCATGCCACCGAACTGGCCTCGGACACCGTCGCGGGCCTGCGTGTGCTGCGCGGCATCGGCGGTGAGGAGCTGTTCCTCGACCGCTACCGCCGCGCCTCGCAGGACGTGCGCCGGGCCGCCGTGCGCAGCGCGCGCATGTGGGCGCTGATCTCGGCGATCCAGGTCCTCCTTCCCGGTCTGCTGACGATCGTGCTCGTCTGGTACGGCGTCGCCCTCGCGCGCGAGGGCCGGATCACCGTAGGTGAACTGGTCACCGTCTACAGCGGGGTGATGCTCCTCAATTACCCGCTGCGGCACTTCGAAGAGATCGCCATGGCGTACTCGTTCTCCCGGCCGTCCGCGCAGCGGGCGTCCAGGGTGCTTGCGCTGGAGCGCGTCACCGAACCGGAGGGCGGGCTTCGCGACGTCAAGGCGCCGACCGGCGACCTGTACGACCCGGAGACCGGTGTGCTCGCGGCCGCGGGGCGGCTCACGGCCGTGGTCTGCGGCGATCCGGATCTGGCGGGGCGTCTCGCCGACCGGCTCGGCGGGCACCCCGTTTCCGCCACCGACGACGACGCGGGCGAGTCGGGCGGGGCGGCGCCTTCCGTCCTGCTCGACGGCGTTCCGCTCGATGAGCTGCCGCTGGATGTCGCGCGGGCGGCCGTCCTCGTCCAGGACAAGGACCCGGTGCTGCTCTCCGGCACCCTCGCCGAACTCCTCGACGTACCGGCCTCCGGAGCCGTCGCACCCGACGACGCGCTGGCCGCGGCCCAGTGCTCCGACGTGCTGGACGCTCTCACCCAGGGCTCCCTGGACGAGGACCCGATGAACGCCCGCATCACCGAACGCGGCCGGTCCCTCTCCGGCGGCCAGCGCCAGCGGCTCGCGCTGGCCCGCTCGCTGGTCACCGACCCGGAGACGCTGGTGCTCGACGAGCCGACGTCCGCCGTCGACTCGCACACCGAGGTCCGGATCGCCCAGGGCGTGCGCGCGCTGCGGCGCGGCCGCACGACCGTGGTGCTGACCTCGTCCCCGCTGGTCCTCGACCGCGCCGACCGCGTGGTGTTCGTCCACGAGGGCGTGGTCGCCGCGGTCGGCGAGCACCGCGAACTGGTGCGCACCGAGCCCCGGTACCGCGCGGTCGTCACCCGCGAGACCGACGAGGAGAAGTCCTCCCCCGGCGCCGGGCCGCGGCTCGGCGAGGACGGCACGGACACCGGAGCCGGCACCGGGATCGGGACCGGCGGCTCCGGCTCCGGCATCAGCACCGATATCGAGATCGACATCGAGGAGACGGCATGATCGGCGTAGCGCCCCCGGCCTACGACCCGGCGGCCCCCACCACGGCGCACACCCTGCCGGTCGGTGCCCCGGCCACGGTCCGCGCCTATGTGCGCGAGCTGTACCAGCGCCACCGGCGCGAGTTCCTCCTGCTCATCGGCGTGAACACGGTCGCCGTCATCGCCTCGATGGCCGGCCCGTACCTGCTGGGTGGACTCATCCAGGACGTCTCCGAGAACCCGGGCGGTGTCGACTCCCTCGAAGGGCCCCAACTGGCCCGCACCATCGGCCTGTTCGCGCTCGCCCTGGTGGTCCAGGCCGTGTTCATCCGGCAGGTCCGGCTGCGCGGGGCGATGCTCGGCGAGCGGATGCTGGCGGACCTGCGGGAGGACTTCCTGGTGCGGTCCGTGGGCCTGCCGCCGGGCGTCCTGGAGCGGGCGGGCACGGGCGACCTGCTGTCCCGGATCACCACGGACATCGACCGGCTCGCGAACGCGATGCGGGAGGCCGTGCCCCAGCTGTCCATCGGTGTCGTGTGGGCGGCGCTGCTCATCGGCGGGCTCGCGGTGACCGCGCCGCCGCTGGCGCCCGCGCTGCTCATCGCGGTACCGGTCCTCGTGCTCGGCTGCCGCTGGTACTTCAAGCGGGCGCCGTCCGCGTACCGCTCGGAGGCCGCCGGGTACGCGGCCGTCGCCGCCGCGCTCGCCGAGACCGTCGACGCCGGGCGCACCATCGAGGCGCACCGGCTCGGCGACCGCCGCATCGACCTGTCGGAGCGACGCATCAAGGAGTGGACCGCCTGGGAGCGGTACACCCTCTATCTGCGCTCCGTGCTCTTCCCTGTGATCAACACCGTGCATGTCCTCGTGCTGCTGTCGGTGCTGGTGGTCGGCGGTGTCTTCGTCCTCCAGGGCTGGATCGGCGTGGGGCAGCTGACCACGAGTGCGCTCATCGCTCAGATGCTGGTGGATCCGATCGGGCTGATCCTGCGCTGGTACGACGAGCTTCAGGTCGCCCAGGTGTCGCTGGCCCGGCTCGTCGGTGTGCGGGACATCGAGCCGGACGCGGGCGATGCCTCCGTGCGGCCCGACGGCCGTGATGTGCAGGCCGACGCGGTGCACTTCGGCTACCGCGAGGGCGTGGACGTGCTGCGCAAGGTGTCCCTGGAGGTCGCGCCCGGCACGCGGCTCGCCCTGGTCGGCCCCTCGGGCGCGGGCAAGTCGACGCTCGGGCGGCTGCTCGCCGGGATCTACGCGCCGCGCACCGGGCAGGTCACGCTGGGCGGCGCGGAACTCTCCCGGATGCAGGCCGAGCGGGTCCGCTCCCATGTGGCCCTGGTCAACCAGGAGCACCACGTCTTCGTGGGCTCCCTGCGCGACAACCTCCGCCTGGCCCGCACGGGCGCCGAGGACGCGGAACTGTGGGCCGCCCTGGGCGCGGTCGACGCCGAGGGGTGGGCCGGTGGCCTCGCCGACGGACTCGACACGGAGGTCGGCTCGGGCGGGGTGGCCCTCACCCCGGCGCAGGCGCAGCAGATCGCGCTGGCCCGGCTGGTCCTGGCCGACCCGCACACGCTGGTCCTCGACGAGGCGACCTCGCTGCTCGACCCGCGTGCGGCCCGCAACCTGGAGCGCTCGCTCGGCCGGGTCCTCGACGGCCGCACGGTCGTGGCCATCGCGCACCGGCTGCACACCGCGCACGACGCGGACGTGATCGCCGTGGTCGAGGACGGCCGGATCCGTGAACTCGGCAGCCACGACGACCTGGTCGCGGCCGACGGCGCGTACGCGGCGCTGTGGCGGTCCTGGCACGGCTGACGTGCCGACGGCGGCGGTCGGGAGCCCTCTTTCGGTACGGCTCCCGACCGGCGTCGCTTCAGTAGGCGTATCGACCGGGTCGACATGGTGGGCCTGATCGACCTGGTGGACGGCACGGGTCGGGTCTGGCCGTCCGCCGACCTCGACCTGGGCGGCTGAGGCCCGCCCAGCGCGAGGGCGGCCCTCGGTCAGATGAAGTTCAGTGCGGCCGCGCAGCCCACGCCGCCGGCCAGCATGAACACCGGCATGAGCACCTTCAGCTCGATCCAGCTGCCGGCCCGGAACCGCATCGGCTTCGGCGGTCCGAGCGGGTACCAGCGCTTGCGGCCGATCGGGATGGGCCACAGGATCGGGCAGCCCGAGACGGTGAGCGCGTCCCCGATGTCGTGCACCAGCGCGCCGAGCACGATCGGCAGGCCCAGCCACAGGTACTCCTGGCCGGGGTCCGTGAACAGCCAGTCCGAGCCGTTGCCGGCCTTGTCCAGGATGCCCGCGAGGATCCACGCGCTGGTCGCCGCGAGCAGCCACACGAGGAGGTCGCTGCTGTGACCGCGGGCCGCCCGCCACAGCAGGCCCTCGATGGCGAGCACCATGTGCACGAAGAGGATCCCGAGGACGGCCCAGCGGCCGCCGAAGATCGCCAGGGCCGAGGCGCCCGCCCCTATGAGGACCGCCCAGACCCACGTGTGGGTGAGCGTGCGGTGACCGCCCGAGCGCCGGGGGTCGCCCTGCATCCGGGTCCCCTTGTAGACGGCGTACGAGAGTTTGTCGACGATCTCGCACAGGCCCCGGGAGATGGGTCCGAAGGCGCCCGAGATGGTCGCCGACTTGTGGTCGAGGTCCGGGGCGAGTGCGGCGCCCGCGCAGATCAGCGCTCCGACGAGGAGGACCGGCCACGGCATCGGGTACCCGGCCGCCGTCGTCGCCGCCCCCACCCCCAGCCAGGCCGCCGCTCCTGACAGCGAGTGTGCCGGTCCCATCATGGCTGTGTTCCGCCCCTGTTTCCGTTGTGCCGGCCGCGCGCGATGTACCGACATGTCGCTTGTTGCTGCGCCGAGTTGCCCCGTGAGGGCCGCGCGCGTGCTGACGCCCCGTCGGCGACCCAGCGTAGCCTTCGTGATCTTCGCTCCGACATCCGATTGCCGGATCGAGCCGGAAGGCAGGCAAGATGGTGCTGTGACCCTTATCGATCAGCTCCCGAAGACCGCCGACCCGGACGCCCTCTACGACGCCTTCGAGTCGTGGTCCGAGGAGCGTGGGCTCACCCTCTATCCCCACCAGGAGGAGGCGCTGATCGAGGTGGTGTCGGGCGCGAACGTGATCGTTTCGACGCCCACCGGGTCCGGCAAGTCCATGATCGCCGCCGGTGCGCACTTCGCGGCGCTTGCGCGGGACGAGGTCACCTTCTACACGGCGCCGATCAAGGCGCTGGTGTCCGAGAAGTTCTTCGAGCTGTGCAAGCTCTTCGGCACGGAGAACGTCGGCATGCTGACCGGCGACGCCTCCGTGAACGCGGACGCGCCCGTCATCTGCTGCACCGCCGAGGTCCTCGCGTCCATCGCGCTGCGCGACGGCGCGCAGGCCGACATCGGCCAGGTCGTGATGGACGAGTTCCACTTCTACGCGGAGGGGGACCGCGGCTGGGCCTGGCAGATTCCGCTGCTCGAGCTGCCGCAGGCGCAGTTCATCCTGATGTCGGCGACGCTCGGCGACGTCTCCATGTTCGAGAAGGACCTCACGCGCCGCACCGGCAGGACCACGTCGGTGGTCCGCTCGGCCACGCGCCCCGTACCGCTCTCGTACGAGTACCGGCTCACGCCGCTCACGGAGACGCTGACGGAGCTCCTGGAGACGAAGCAGGCGCCCGTCTACATCGTGCACTTCACGCAGGCGCAGGCCGTCGAGCGCGCGCAGGCGCTGATGAGCATCAACATGTGCACGCGCGCGGAGAAGGACCAGATCGCCGAGCTGATCGGCAACTTCCGGTTCACCACCAAGTTCGGCCGCAACCTTTCCCGTTACGTACGCCACGGCATCGGTGTGCACCACGCCGGCATGCTGCCGAAGTACCGCCGCCTGGTGGAAAAGCTCGCCCAGGCGGGCCTGTTGAAGGTCATCTGCGGCACCGACACCCTGGGCGTCGGTGTCAACGTGCCCATCCGCACGGTGCTGTTCACCGCCCTCACCAAGTACGACGGCACGCGCGTGCGGACGCTGCGCGCGCGGGAGTTCCACCAGATCGCGGGCCGCGCGGGTCGCGCCGGGTTCGACACGGCGGGCTTCGTCGTGGCGCAGGCGCCCGAGCACGTCATCGAGAACGAGAAGGCGCTCAACAAGGCCGGCGACGACCCCAAGAAGCGCCGCAAGGTGGTCCGCAAGAAGGCCCCTGAGGGCTTCGTCGCCTGGACGGAGAGCACCTTCGAGAAGCTGATCGGCTCCGATCCGGAGCCGCTCACCTCGCGCTTCCGTGTCACGCACACGATGCTCCTGTCGGTCATCGCCCGCCCGGGCAACGCCTTCGACGCGATGCGGCACCTCCTCGAGGACAACCACGAGCCGCGCAAGGCGCAGCTGCGGCACATCCGCCGGGCCATCGCGATCTACCGCTCGCTCCTGGACGGCGGCATCGTCGAGAAGCTGGACACGCCGGATCCGAGCGGCCGCATCGTGCGCCTCACCGTCGACCTGCAGCAGGACTTCGCGCTCAACCAGCCGCTGTCGACGTTCGCCCTCGCCGCGTTCGACCTGCTCGACCAGGAGTCGCCCTCGTACGCCCTCGACATGGTCTCCGTCGTGGAGTCCACGCTCGACGACCCGCGGCAGATCCTGCACGCCCAGCAGAACAAGGCGCGCGGCGAGGCCGTCGGCCAGATGAAGGCGGACGGGGTCGAGTACGAGGACCGGATGGAGCGCCTCCAGGACATCTCGTACCCGAAGCCCTTGGAGGAGCTGCTCTTCCACGCCTACGACACGTACCGGCAGAGCCACCCGTGGGTCGGTGACCACCCGCTGTCCCCGAAGTCCGTGATCCGCGACATGTACGAACGCGCCATGTCCTTCACGGAGTTCGTGTCCTACTACGAGCTGGCCCGCACCGAGGGCATCGTTCTGCGCTACCTGGCGAGCGCGTACAAGACGCTCGACCACACGGTGCCCGACGACCTGAAGTCGGAGGACCTGGAGGACCTGATCGCCTGGCTCGGCGAAATGGTGCGCCAGGTCGACTCCAGCCTCCTGGACGAGTGGGAGCAGCTCGCCAACCCGGGTGAGATGACCGCCGAGGAGGCCCAGGAGAAGGCCGACCAGGTCAAGCCGGTCACGACGAACGCGCGCGCCTTCCGGGTCCTCGTCCGCAACGCCATGTTCCGCCGCGTCGAACTCGCGGCGCTCGACAACGTCGAGGAACTCGGCGAGATGGACGGCGACTCGGGCTGGGACGCGGACGCCTGGGGCGACGCGATGGACAAGTACTGGGACGAGTACGAGGACCTCGGTACCGGCCCCGACGCGCGCGGCCCCAAGCTGCTCATGATCGAGGAGGATCCGGAGCACGGGCTGTGGAAGGTGCGCCAGACCTTCGCGGACCCGAACGGCGACCACGACTGGGGCATCAGCGCCGAGGTCGACCTCGCGGCATCCGACGCCGAGGGCCGTGCCGTCGTCCGGGTCACGGACGTCGGTCAGTTGTAATTCCAAGGACGGCCGGACGGTAGATTCCGGCCGCGCCCCTGCGCCGGGCCCCTCCGGCCGCACACACGAAAGAGATCCACCCATGACGAATCCTGCGGAGAAGCTCGTCGACCTGCTCGACCTGGAGCAGATCGAGGTCAACATCTTCCGCGGACTCAGCCCGGACGAGTCCCTCCAGCGCGTCTTCGGCGGGCAGGTCGCGGGCCAGGCCCTGGTGGCGGCGGGACGCACCACCGAGGGCGACCGTCCCGTGCACTCGCTGCACGCGTACTTCATCCGCCCCGGCCGCCCCGGCGTGCCGATCGTGTACCAGGTCGAGCGGATGCGCGACGGGCGCTCGTTCACCACGCGGCGCGTCACCGCCGTGCAGCAAGGCCGCACGATCTTCAATCTCACCGCCTCCTTCCACAAGCCCGAAGAGGGTGCCTTCGAGCACCAGTTGCCGCCGGCCCGGCAGGTGCCGGACCCGGATTCGCTGCCGACGATCGCCGACGAGGTGCGGGGTCATCTGGGCGCGCTGCCCGACGCCCTGG
The DNA here is from genome assembly GCF_054871485.1 of Streptomyces sp. UC4497. Taxonomy (NCBI): domain Bacteria; kingdom Bacillati; phylum Actinomycetota; class Actinomycetes; order Kitasatosporales; family Streptomycetaceae; genus Streptomyces; species Streptomyces sp. UC4497. The sequence goes on from NZ_JBTYHB010000005.1 coordinate 143,027, forward strand.
AGCGGATGGCCCGCCGGCAGCCCTTCGACATCCGCTACGTCGACCGGCTGCGCTGGTCGCCCGAGGACATCGAGGCGGCCGAGCCGCGCAGCGCGGTGTGGATGCGTGCCGTGGGCCCCCTCGGCGACGATCCGCTCGTGCACACGTGCGCGCTCACCTACGCGAGCGACATGACGCTGCTCGACGCCGTGCGGCTGCCGGTCGAGCCGCTGTGGGGGCCGCGCGGCTTCGATATGGCCTCGCTCGACCACGCCATGTGGTTCCACCGTCCTTTCCGTGCCGATGAGTGGTTCCTGTACGACCAGGAGTCGCCGATCGCGACGGGCGGCCGTGGCCTCGCCCGTGGCCGCATCTACGACACGGAGGGGCGTTTGCTCGTCTCCGTGGTCCAAGAGGGGCTGTTCCGCAAGCTCGAGGGCTGACCGGGCGCGAGGCCGGTGGCCCGCGCAGGGCGAGCGAACCGGCGGGGGCCGCGCGGCGGTTCAGGCTCCTCTTCCGACGAGGCGGGCCCACAGGCTCCGCGGCCGCACCTCCGCAGGCTCGGCGACGGGCTGCGGCGGGGCCTGCGGCAGCGCCGCCGCGGGCTCCATGTGCGCGACGGGCCGCGGTGCGGGGCGCCGCCTCCGGGCCTCCTCCAGGTTGAGCAGCAGGGTTCCGCGCAGCCAGCTGATCTCGTCCGGGTCGTCGGCGGTCACGATGCGCTGGACGATCGCGGCGTTGGGCGACTCCGGTGCGCCGTACCAGAACTCGTCGGGCCGCAGCCGCTGCAGATGGGCCCGCTCGTAGGGGCTCACGACGAGTTCCGCGAGCTGCGTCGGGTCCAGGAGCGTGGCGACCGCCGCCGCCCGGTCCCACGGACCGTCGGCCTGCCCGAGCAAGTACCCGGCGTGCCTGGCCCGCCAGTTCTTCGGCCGCAGATCCGCGCCGTCCTGCAGCCTGGCGCGCACCCGGTCGGGCGCCCGCCCCGTCAGGAGCGGCCCATTGACCTCTGCCGCCGCGAACTCCCGTAGTTCCTGGGCGAGATACAGCCACACCACCGTGCGGTACCGGTTGACGTAAAATTTCGCGGGCGTCAGCATCCCGGCGCGGGCCAGCCTCGTGAAGCGGGACGACGGGATGTCCATGAGCCCGGCACCCTCCGCCGTGCCCACGACCTTGACCTGCTCGAGCAGGGTGTCCGGGAACCCTTCGGCCTCACGGATGCGGACGATCTCCTCGCGCGGGACACGGCGTCGGCCGCCGCCCGGCGCCGGGACGGTACGGATACGGCCCAGCCGGACGGCGAGGTCCAACTCGCCGCGTTTCAGCCCCAGTTCCCGCGCCGCGCTGCTTTGAGGCCTGGTCATGATGTCGCCTTGCACGATGGTTCTCCCCCGTCTGCGAATCAGACGCGGTCACTCTCCGTGACCACTTGAGAAAACCGTAGCTCGGATCGACCAGGCCCGTGCGAGCCTGTGGATAACCCTTCCGAGCCTTGTATCGCCGCAGGTCAGAGGTCTGCGAGCGGGCCTCGCTCCGGATTGCGCGCACCGACGGTGAGATGTTCGCCGACGCGGTGCACCAGCAGCGTCATCTCGTACGCGACCTGCCCGATGTCTGCCTCGGCCGCGCTGAGCACGCACAGGCAGCTGCCCTGGCCCGCCGCGGTGACGAACAGCACCGCGTCGTCGAACTCGACCATGGTCTGGCGCACTCCGCCGGTGCCGAAGTATCTTCCGGATCCCTTGGCGAGGCTGTGCAGTCCGGACGAGACCGCGGCGAGGTGCTCGGCGTCCTCGCGGCGCAGGCCCGTGCTCGCCCCCGTCACCAGGCCGTCGTTGGACAGGACCAGAGCGTGCCGCACGTGTTCGACGCGCTGCGTCAGGTCGTCCAGCAGCCAACCGAGTCCTTCGTACTGCTGCCCCATGATCCCCTGTCCCCGCTTCCCTGTGGCTCCCCGCCCCGGAGGGGATCCGCTCCCCTGGCCGGAGGATTCACTCGCAAGCCTTCCCCACGGTGGGCATCCGGGCAAGGAGGATGGGCGCATGGCACACAAGATGACCGATGAGGAATGGAAGGCCTTCGTCTCCGAAGGCACTCACACCGCCAAGCTGTCCACCGTGCGGGCCGACGGCAGCCCGCACATCGCGCCCGTCTGGTTCGTTGTCGACGGCGACGACATCGTGTTCAACACCGGCAAGGACACCGTCAAGGGGCGCAACCTGGCCCGGGACGGGCGGGTCGCCCTCTGCATCGACGACGAGCGGCCCCCGTTCTCGTTCGTGTCGATCCAGGGCCGCGCCGAACTCAGCGAGGACCCGGACGAGTTGCTGGATTCGGCCACCAGGATCGGCGGCCGGTACATGGGCGCCGACCGCGCCGAGGAGTTCGGCCGGCGCAACGCGGTGCCGGGTGAACTCGTCGTCCGCGTACGGGTCGAGAAGGTCGTGGCGCTGGGCGACATGACCGGCTGAGCCGGCCGGTCACCCGCGTCAGCCCACGGAGTCGAGCAGCCGGGCGGAGTGCATGCGCCCGGCGTACTCGACCAGTCTGATCAGCACCTCCTTCCCCGAGTCACGGTCGCGCGCGTCGCACAGCACCACGGGTGTCCCGCGGTCGAGGTCCAGGGCGCGGGCCACTTCGTGCGCCCCGAATGCCCTGCTGTCCGCGAAGCAGTTCACCGCCACGACGAACGGAATGTGCCGGTGCTCGAAGTAGTCCACGGCGGGGAAACAGTCCTCCAGCCGCCGGGTGTCCGCGAGGACCACGGCGCCGAGCGAGCCCTGCGAGAGCTCGTCCCACAGGAACCAGAAGCGGTCCTGCCCCGGCGTGCCGAACAGGTAGAGCGACAGACCGGATCTGATGGTGATGCGGCCGAAGTCCATGGCGACGGTCGTGGTCGTCTTGCGTTCGACCGCCCCGGTGTCGTCCACGTGCTGGCCCGCTTCGCTCAGGCGTTCCTCGGTGCGCAGCGGCCTGATCTCGCTGACCGCGCCGACCAGGGTGGTCTTGCCCACCCCGAATCCGCCCGCGACCAGTATCTTCAGGGCCAGTGCGGTGGTGGTGCCTTCGGCTGTGGTGTCAGAGTGCTCTGAGTCCATCGATGACTTCTCTCAGGATCTTCTCGTCAGGTAGCTGTGCGGGCGGCACCGGCCTGCTGACCTTCACGCAGGCCAGTTCGATCAGGTCGCCGAGGAGCACACGGACCACGCCCACGGGTACGTCGGTGCCCGCGGCCAGTTCGGCGACCGTCTGGGTCTCCGTGCGGCACAGCTCGATGATCGACCGGTGCTCGGGACCGAGGGCGGTGTCGTCGTGGGTGCCGGGTGCCCCGGTGTCGAGCGACACCAGGGCGATCAGGTCGAAGTGCGCTCCCTGGGGCCCCGGCGCGGTCCGTCCACCGGTCATCGCGTAGGGGCGGACCAGGGGCCCGGCCTCTTGGTCGAACCACTGGCTGCCGGGGTCGTTGTCGTTCATGTCGTCGACCGTGCCCGTCAACCCGCGGTGGGCGTCTGCCCGGCGGCCCTCGGGGCCGTGTAGAGGTGTTCGCCGACCCTCCGGACCAGGCGCGCCATCTCGTAGGCGACGAGCCCGATATCGGCGGTCCCGGTGCTCAGGACGGCGAGGCAGGAACCGTCGCCCGCGGCCGCCACGAAGAGGAAACCTTCATCCATCTCGACCATGGTCTGCCGCACCCCGCCCGCGCCGAAGTGCCGCCCTGTGCCCTTGGCGAGGCTGTTGAAGCCGGAGGCGACGGCCGAGAGATGTTCGGCGTCCTCCCTGCGCAGGCCGCTGGAGGAGCCGACGGCGAGCCCGTCGTTGGAGAGGATCACGGCATGCCGCAGTTCGGGCACTCGCAGCACCAAGTCATCAAGGAGCCAGTCGAGTTCGCCGGCACCGTGAGCCGTCCCCGTGGTGCTCGGTTCCTTGATCATGCGGGATCTCCTTCATGGGTGTCGGGGCCGGGCGGTCGGCCACCGCCTCTGGCCCAGCCGTCCCGGAAGGAGGCCATCCGGGCCCGGACCTGTTCGGGGGTGCGCTCGTTCGGTGCGGGTACGCGCGCGGGGGACGTCTGTTCGGTCGGCCGCTCGCGCAGTTGGGGCGCGAGGCTGGCCTGGCGTACGCGGCGTGGGAGGCCGTCGGTGGGTGGGTCCGTCTCGTCCCCGGGGTGTTCGGGGGGCGCGGGCTCCGGTGAGGTGCGCAGGCGCAGCGCGGTGACGCCTGGTGGGTGCCGGGGGATCTCGGGCTCCGTCGAGGGGGCGAGCGCCGGGCGGGGCGCCGGCGCGGGGACGGGGTGGCTGTCGTTCATCGGCCCCGCTTCGGGCTCGGGCACGCGCGCGTAGCGGCGCTCTTCCTGGGACAGTTGGTGCGCTTCATGGGCGCTCGGCCCGATCTCGCCGTCCTTGTGCAGCAAGGGGGTGGGCAGGAGGACGACGGCGGTGGTGCCTCCGTACGGGGACGTACGCAGGTGCACTTTGATGTCGTGGCGTTTGGCGAGCCTGCTGACCACGAAGAGGCCGAGCTGGTCGCTGTCGAACAGGTCGAGGGCCTCCGAGTGCCCGATGCGCTGGTTGGCCTCTTCGAGGCTCTCCTTGCCCATGCCGAGGCCGCGGTCCTCGATCTCGATCGCGTACCCGTTGCCGACGGGCTCGCCGCTGATGCGCACCTTGGTGTGCGGGGGCGAGAACTGCGCGGCGTTCTCGACGAGTTCGGCCACGAGGTGGGTGAGGTCGGCGACGGCTGCACCGGAGACCTGGGCGGCGGACAAGTGGCGCACCTCCACGCGCGCGTAGTCCTCGATCTCGGAGACCGCGGCCCGCACGACGTTCGTCAGCGGTACGGGCTGTCGCCAGGCGCGGCCGGGCGCGGCTCCGGAGAGGATGATCAGGCTCTCCGCGTGGCGGCGCATCCGTGTGGTGAGGTGGTCGAGCCGGAACAGGTCGCTGAGTTCGCTCGGGTCGTCGGCGCGGCGCTCCATGCCGTCCAGGAGGCCGAGTTGACGGTGGACGAGGACCTGGCTGCGACGGGCGAGGTTGACGAAGACCCCGGAGATGCCACTGGCGAGTTCGGCGCGCTCCACGGCGGCGTACAGGGCCGCGCGGTGCACCGTGGTGAGCGCCTCGGACACCTGACCGGTCTCGTCCTCCGCGGGTGGCCCCTGGGGGGCTTCGGCCGCCACGTCGATCTCCTCGCCGGCCCGCAACCTGCGCATGGTGTCGGGCAGTTTGCGGCGGGCGATCTCCAACGCGGTGTTGCGCAGGCTGACCAGTTCGACGACGAGGCCGCGGCCGATGCGCACGGAGATCACCAGCGAGGCCGCCACGGCGAAGAGGCCGAGCAGGACGGCGCCTCCCGCCGGGGTGAGCAGTCCGCGGGTGAGCGGGTCCGCGCGGACGGCTGCGCCGCGTGCGGCGTCCGTCTCGATGGCGCGCATGCGGTCCTGCACGGTCGCGTACGCCGTGTTCCAGTCGTCGGCGGAGGCGGCGGCGAGCGCCTTCCCGCCCGGTTCCGCGATGAGGGTGCGGTCCTCGACGGCGCGTACGTCTCCGTAGGCGCGGCTCGCCGAGAGGCGCTTCCAGGCGGCACGTTCGGGCCCGCGCAGGTCGCTCGCGGCCGTCCCGATCAGGTTCCCGCGGGTCCCTACCGCCCCGGTGAACAGCCGCAGCCGCTCGCCATCCAGGGAACCGGCCAGGCGTGCGCCGACGAGCACCGCGTTCTCCCGGGCGAGCATCTCGCCGGAGCGGCCGAACTCCAGGAGTACACGCGCGTCGGAGCCGAGTTCGGAGTCCTGGATGCCGGTGAGCGCACCGCTGACCGCGAAGGCACTGTCGACGGTCCTGGTGTACTGCCCGTATGCGTCGTCCCAGCCGGTGCGCCGCTCCTGTACCGCCTTGCGCACGCTTCGTAGGTGCTCGACGCCGCCGACGAACGAGTCCAGTCGTCCGACCACCGCGCGCGGGAGGTCGGCTCCGTCCGCGACCGTGCCGTCCTTGCCGATGCGCAGGGCGGAAACGGTGCGGTCGGTGGTGGCGGCACGCCGTGTGAGGGCATCGCCGCGGCCGGCGGTGGGTTCGGTGGCGTAGGCGACGGCCGCGGTGCGTTCGGCCTGCAGGGCGGCGACAGCCGCGCCCACGGGGGTGCGCACCGTCTCGTCGACCCGCTGCAACTGCCGTAGCCGTGCGACGTCCTGGGCGGTGCTCACGGTGGCGAAGGCCCACAGGGCGAGCAGCGAGACGACGGGCACCATCAGGAGGCAGATGATCTTCGCCCGGACCGTACGCGGACGCAGATGCATGGCTTCCCCGCGCGCGGGGGACGCGCTGCGGGGCTCCGGCTCCACCAGGACGTCTTCGTCGGCGGGCAGCCCGGCGTGCGCACGCCGTCCGCGCGCGGGGGCCGAAGTCTCGTGCGGAGGGCCGGAGCTGGGGGTGCTGCGGGGCGGGCGCATGGCCTCCTCGATCGGGGTCGGGGCACCATTCGCGCTCCTGGTGCCGGGGCGGTGGCGGTGCGGGGGCGGATGCGGTCAGGGGGTCTGGTGCTCCAGCGGGCGCTGCGCCGACGTGGAGGCCTCCCTCTCGTCCGCGGTCGGGGACAGCGCGACGAACGCCGAGGTCAGGAAGAGGTAGGAGCCGAGCCCCACGGCCAGCGGGAAGATGAACTGCATCGCCGTGGCACCGGCGAGTTCCGCCGTGGAGGGGGTCACCCGCACGCTGACCGCCATCATTCCGGTGTAGTGCATGCTGCTCACGGCGCCGCCCATGACGAGGGAGGCGACCGCGACGGCGCCCGGTGACTTGATGTTGAGGGCGGCCCACAGCGCGGCGGTCGCCGCGACGACGGCGATCACCACGGAGAGGGCGACCAGCAGCGGGTCGTAGCCGACCTTCCCGTGCAGGCGCAGGGCCGCCATCCCCAGGTAGTGCATGCTGGCCACGCCGATGCCCGTGGTGAGGCCGCCCAGGACCAGCGCGCGCCCGCGCTCGTGGTGATGGCCGACGGCGAAGACGCCGACACCGACGACGGTCACGGCGACGAGCAGGCTGAGGATGGTCAGCGGGACGTTGTAGCGGATCTCGGTGCCGGTGACGGTGAATCCGAGCATCGCCACGAAGTGCATGGTCCAGATGCCGGTGCCGATGGCGGAGGCGGCGGTGAGCAGCCAGTTGCGCCGCGCGCTCCCCGTGGTGTTCAGGGCGCGTACGGTGCAGCGCAGTCCGAGCGCGGCGCCGATGCAGGCCATCGCGTACGACAGCACGGGGGTAAGCCAGCCGAAGGTGGCGTGGTCCAGGTGTCCCATGGGTCAGGGACGGTATGCCGGTGGGGGCGTACAGCAGGGGCGCAGTTCGAAAGGTTTTGGAATACGGAGGAGATACGGTTCGGAACGGTCGCCGGAGAGTCGAACATGCGCACCGCACGTGCATGCGATGTCTTCGCCGAAGAACGGGACCTTTCGATCCTGCGTCCCCCACTCGTGTCACGGGACGCGCCTCGGCGCCGCTGTCAGTGCGCTGCGCAATCATGGAGCGCATGAGCGACGACGCCACACGTGTGCAGGAGTTCTTCGCGGCCAGAGCCGCCGACTGGGACACCCGTTTCCCCGACGACGGCCCGGCCTACGCGTCCGCGGTGGCCGCGTTGGGGCTGCGCCCCGGTGCCCGTGTGCTCGACGCCGGGTGCGGCACGGGACGGGCGCTGGCGCCACTGCGCGCGGCCGTGGGGCCTTCCGGGGTGGTCCTGGGCGCCGACCTGACGGCGGCCATGCTGGAGCGGGCCGTACGGGCGGGCAGGGACGCCGAGGGGCGGTTGCTGCTCACGGACGTGGCCAGGCTGCCGCTGCGCGCGGGCGTGCTGGACGCGGTGTTCGGCGCCGGGCTCATCTCGCACTTGCCGCAACCGGCCGAGAATCTGCGCGAGTTGGCGCGCGTGGTGCGCCCCGGCGGACTGCTCGCACTGTTCCACCCGATCGGCCGTGCCGCCCTCGCCGCCCGCCACGGCCGCGCACTCACACCGGACGACCTGCGCGCCGAGCCCAACCTGCGCCCCCTGCTCGCCGCCGCCGGCTGGCGCCTGACCTCGTACACCGACGAGGACGATCGCTTCCTGGCACTCGCGGTACGGGAGGAGGACTGAACCGCGCCCACAACACTGGAAGGCGGCCGCCCGGAACCGGGGCCCACTGACCCCCGCCGCACGGGATCCGTTGCGTGGTCGGGTCTGTCACCATGGCCGGAACTCCGTGACACACGTCGGGGGTTACGGGTAGGGGGACGGTGGCGTCCATGATCGATCGGATCCGTAAGGCGTGGAAAACGTGGCACGAGGACAGTGGCACGCCGAGCAAGAAGGAGCGGGGGCACAATCTGTTCGAGGCGGCTGCCACCTACGTGGTGGCGGGCGTCGAGGACGATCAGGAGCGGGCCGACGAGGCGGCGGGCTGGGTCGAGCCGAGTGCGCTGGCGTTCGGGGTCAATGAGCTCGCCTGCCGGGCCGTCATCGCCCTCGCGCGGGAACGCGACGAGCCGCCACGAACCGTCGCCCGCGCTCTTCTTGGGCTGCCGGCCGGCTGACCGGCGTGCGCGCGGCGCACATGGCGGGCACGGGATGTCGACAGTTTGTTCACGGGAGGGGTGCAGGGGCTGGATCGCTGTCGATTTTCCTGGTCATCGAGCGTGGACCCCCCTGTACGACGGCATCGGGCACTGGCTAAGGTCTCGCCGGTGGAACGAAGTTCAGGGGAGGCCGGCGTGACCGGAGTGGACGAAGCGGCGGTCGAAGGGGACGACGCGCTGTACGTGCTGACGGCGGTGTTGCTGACACCTGCGAAGTTCCCGAGCGTGCTCGGTGACGACTACCCGGAGGCCTGCGGGGCCCTGGGGCTCGCGCCGGTGGCCGAGGGGTACGGCCTGGTGCTCGGCCAGGACGGGACGGGCGCCCGCTGGACCGTCGTGGTCGACGACGTGTCGCTGGTCGCCGTCGCCATCGCGTCGTGGGACTGCGGCATGGAGTACGAGCTCTCGCCCGACGAGGACAGCATGGTCGCCGCGCTGCCGGGCTGGCCGCTCGCGCTCGCCGTGGCCGCCCCGGGCGTCCCCGCGCCGCACGATCCCGAGCCCGACCCCGAGTACGACGACGCGCCGCCGCTGACGCCGCCCGACACGGAGACCTGGGGCCCGGCCCAACGGCGCCTGGGGGCGGACGAGATAGCGCTCCAGTGGGCCGTGTGGCGGGAACAGCTCGACGACTCCCAGTTCGCCACGGAGGAGGACGCCGAGGCGCCTCAGGAGGGCGAGCCGAGCGGCACGCGGACGGGCATCCGGCGGGTGCTCTCGGAGGTGCGCGGGTACGTGGACTCGCCGCCGCCCTTGGGCCGCGTGCGCTCCTCGTTCGCCTCCGGCGACGCCCGGACGCTGCGCGCCGACGGGCCCGGCTGGTCGATGGTCGCGCGGACCGACGACATCGCCTTCGTGCTCCTCGACGACGAGCCGGGCGAAGTGCTCCCGGTCGGCCGCGGCCGGGAACTGCCGAGCCTGCTCGAAGCGCTCGACAAGATGGCCGTACGCCCTACGTGAATCGCCGGAGCCGCACGGGACGTTCACGCCCCGCGCGGCTGCGACCGTCACGAGGCCCCGTCAGCGCCCCAGCTCCTTGCGCGAGGCGCGGCGCAGCCTGCGCCGCTGCGAGGGGTCGAGCATCATGTACGCGGCGGCGGGCGCGCCCAGCACGATGAGCAGGGCCGCCCACCAGGGCAGCCAGATCAGCAGGATGATGCCGGCCGCCACACCTCCCGCGGCAATCTTCGCGTTCTTCGACATGTGTGCCCTCCTTCGGGGCGGCCCGCCCTCGCCTGAGTGGAGCGGACCCGCCTCTGCTGTGAGAAACGGGCCCACGTCGCCCGCAGTTCCGTCGGGTAACCCTGAGACATCCCTGATTCCGCGCCCCCGCGCACGGCCGGGCGGCCGTCAGATGTCGACCCGCAGCGGCTCTCCCACTTCATACATGTGGCGCAGCGCCTGGCGGTAGGAGTCGACAAGCCCTGTCTCCACGAAGGGGATGCCGAGCCCGCGGCAGTGGGCCTTCACCAGGGGTTGGGCGAGGCGCAGGTGGGGGCGGGGCATGCTCGGGAACAGGTGGTGCTCGATCTGGTAGTTGAGGCCGCCGAGGAACCAGTCGGTCAACGCGCTGCCCTTGATGTTGCGCGAGGTGAGGACCTGGCGGCGCAGGTGGCCCCACTTGTCGCCGTCCGGGTCGGGCATCTCCATGCCCTTGTGGTTGGGGGCGAACGCCATCCCCAGATGCAGCCCGAACAGGGCCTGGTGGAGGGCCGCGAAGACGAGTGCGTGGCCGAGCGGCATGGTGGTGAGGAGCAGCGTGAGATAACCGGCCACGTGCGCGACCAGGAACGCGCCCTCCACGAGGCGTTCGCGGCCGCTCTGGCGGCGCAGGTCCTGGAATCCGTAGATCTTCAGGGCGAGGCCCTCGAGCAGGGTCAGCGGGAAGAAGAGCCAGGCCTGGTGGCGGGTGAGCCAGCCGCGGAACCCCGCGCGCGTGGCGGCCTGTTTGCTGGTGAAGACGAGTACGTCGGCGGCGACGTCGGGGTCCTTCTCGATGTGGTTCGGGTTGGCGTGGTGCCGGTTGTGCTTGTCGTTCCACCAGGAATAACTCATGCCGAGCAGCAGATTGCCGTGGACCAGGCCGATCAGCCGGCTCACCGAGCGGTTCCCGGTGATCTGGGCGTGGCCCGCGTCGTGCCCGATGAAGGCGGTGCGTGCGCACAGCGCCGCAAGGACCGGCGCCAGGGCGAGCACCCACCACGATCCGCCGAGAAGGGCCATGCCCGTGACGACGGCGCCGAGGCACAGGGCGTTGACCACAATGGTGCGCACGTACCAGCCGGTGCGCCGCTCCAGCAGCCCCTGCCCCTTGATGGCGCGCAGCAATGGCGTGAACTCGCTTCCCCCTTCGGGGGCGGCCGGCCCGGTGGTGGGCTCCGGCAGGGTTCCGACGGCCGAGGGCATGGCGGTCTCCGGTCTGTGGTGGGTGAGGTCGATGCGGCGGGCTACGCGTCGCCCGACCCCTGAAAACCTATGGATCACGGACCTTCGTCGACCATGGCGCCACCACCCGAGTACCGCCTGGGGTCACCCCACCGCGACAGGGGGGTAAGCCCCACCCTTAAGGGTCAGGTGATTCAGATCACGACATATGGAGGCGCGTCCGGCTGATCGGGAGGTGTACCCTCGGCGCCTCCAGGGTGAGTAGTCAAGTTTGATGAATACGAGGACGTCGCCATCTCCGAGCACACCCGCACCGCTCCGCCCACCCCCTCCGAGACCACCGAACTCGCGCGCTGCGGCGTCGTGTTCACCCCCGCCGACCCGGCCCGCACCTCGACCGTGGCCTTCTGGCGGCCCGAAGGCGGCGAGCCGCCACTGCCGGACGCGGGCACCCGCACCGAGCTGCGCCTCGCGCTGCCCGGCGAGGACGCCGTGGAGCCGGTGACCGTACCGGCCGTCACCCTGCCCGTGCGCGCCGCGCTGCCGGTGCTCACCCGCGCGCGTACCACCGCGGACGCCGACCCGACGGCGACCTTCTGGGGCGCGGCCGGCCTCCTGGCGCTGCAACTCGTCGCCCGTGGGCTGCTGTTGCCGGGGGTGAGCGCCGAGGGCCACGACGCGTGGCGCGCAGGCCCGCTGGGGGCGGGCGACCTCGACCGGGTCAGGGAGCTGGCCGCCGCGATGCCGCCCGAGGCGCACGCCGTGCCGCTGGACGAGGCCGAAGCGCCGCGCCTGCACGCCCCGGAGCGGCTGCTGCGCGCGTTCCTGGACGCGGTGGCCGACGCCCTGCCGCGCTCCCCCGCCGCCGCGCACGCCGCCGGTGGACCGGCGTTCGCCGCGCGGGAACCGCAGCGGGTGCCCGAGCTGCGCCCCTGGGCAGGCGATGTCGCGGCGGGGCTCGACGCGGGCGTGCGGATCTCGCTGCGCGTGGAGGTCCCCGGACTCGAACAGCTCACGGACGACGAGCCCCGCGCCGCGTTCCGCGCGGTGCTCCAACTGCACAGCGTCAGCGACCCCACCCTGGTCGCGGACGCGGCACAGGTGTGGTCCGGGGGCGGATCCTCGGCCCGGGCCTTCGGCGACCGCGCCCGTATGGACGCGCTGTTGGCGCTGCGCCGCGCCACGCGCGCGTGGACACCGCTCGCGCCACTGCTCTCCGCGACCGTGCCCGACGCCGTCGAACTGGCCGACGAGGAGGTCACGGAGCTGCTCGGCGAGGGCGCGCGGGCGCTGTCCGCGGCCGGCGTCGAGGTGCACTGGCCCAAGGAGCTGGCCCGCAAGCTGACGGCCCGTGCGGTGATCGGCCCGGCCGAGGGCGAGGCCCCCGACGGGCTCTCCTCCGACGGACCGTCCTTCCTGTCGGCCGACGCCCTGCTGGCGTTCGACTGGCGGTTCGCCCTCGGCGACCAGGAGTTGAGCCGCGCCGAGCTGGACATGCTCGCCGAGGCGAACCGTCCCGTCGTACGGCTGCGCGACCAGTGGGTGCTGATCGACCCGGCGGAGGCCCGCCGCGCCCGCTCGCACCAGGACCGCAAGGTCACCCCGGTCGACGCGCTGAGCGCCGTTCTCACGGGGTCGACGGAGGTCGAGGGCCGCCGGGTCGACGTGCGGCCGACGGGCTGGCTCACGGCCCTGCGGGACCGCCTCGCGGACCCCGAGGGCATGACGCCGGTCGGCCAACCGGCGGCGCTCGAAGCCGAATTGCGCGACTACCAGCTGCGCGGACTCAACTGGCTCGCCCACATGACCTCGCTGGGCCTCGGCGCCTGCCTCGCCGACGACATGGGTCTCGGCAAGACGATCACGCTGATCGCGCTGCACCTGCACCGCCAGAGCTCCCCGGAGAGCGCGGGACCGACACTCGTGGTCTGCCCGACGTCCCTGATGGGCAACTGGCAGCGCGAGATCGAGAAGTTCGCGCCCGGCACCCCCGTACGCCGCTTCCACGGCGGACGCCGTTCCCTGGAGAACCTCGCCGACGGCGAGTTCGTGCTCACCACCTACGGCACGATGCGCCTCGACGCCGCCCAACTCGGCGCCGCGTCCTGGGGAATGCTCGTCGCCGACGAGGCGCAGCACGTGAAGAACCCCTACTCGGCGACGGCCAAGGAGCTGCGCACGATCGGCGCACGCGCGCGCGTGGCGCTCACCGGCACCCCGGTCGAGAACAACCTCTCCGAGCTGTGGGCCCTGCTCGACTGGACGACGCCCGGCCTCCTGGGCCGCCTCGGCACCTTCCGTACGCGCTACGCCCAGGCGATCGAGGGCGGCAAGGACCCGGCGGCCGCGGAGCGTCTGGCCAAGCTCGTGGGGCCCTTCCTGCTGCGTCGGCGCAAGTCGGACCCCGGCATCGCCCCGGAGCTGCCGCCCAAGACCGAGACGGATCGCGCAGTCTCCCTCACCGCCGAACAGGCGGGCCTGTACGAGGCCGTGGTGCGGGAGACGCTCGCGGAGATCTCCGGCGCGGCCGGATTCGAGCGGCGCGGCCTGATCGTCAAGCTCCTCACCGCCCTCAAGCAGATCTGCAACCACCCGGCGCAGTACCTCAAGGAGGACAAGCCGCGCATCACCGGCCGCTCCGGGAAGCTGGAACTCCTCGACGAACTCCTGGACACGATCCTGGCCGAGGACGCCGGCGTGCTGGTCTTCACGCAGTACGTGCAGATGGCCCGCCTCGTGGAGCGGCACCTGGCGGCCCGCGGCATCCCGGTGATGTTCCTCCACGGAGGCACCCCGGTCGCGGAGCGCGAGGCCATGGTGCAGCGCTTCCAGGAGGGCGAGGTACCCGTGTTCCTGCTCTCGTTGAAGGCCGCGGGCACGGGACTCAACCTCACGCGCGCGGAGCACGTCGTGCACTACGACCGCTGGTGGAACCCGGCCGTGGAGGCGCAGGCCACCGACCGCGCGTACCGCATCGGACAGACGAGGCCGGTGCAGGTGCACCGGCTGATCGCCGAGGGCACGATCGAGGACCGGATCGCGGAAATGCTGCTCCGTAAGCAGGAGTTGGCGGACGCCGTGCTCGGTTCCGGTGAGGCGGCGCTGACCGAACTCACCGACGCGGAACTGGCGGACCTGGTCGAGTTGCGAGGGGGCACCCGATGAGCCACATGGAAGACGACGTGCGCACGTTCGCAGCGCTGCCGCCCGCGCGCGGACGGGCCTTCGCCGAGACCTGGTGGGGGCAGGCCTGGTTGAAGGCCCTGGAGGACACCGCGCTCGACACCGCGCAACTGAAGGCGGGGCGCCGGCTCGCGCGCGCGGGAGCGGTGGGCGCGGTGTCGGTCAGACCGGGTCGCATCACCGCGGTGGTGGAGGACCGCGGCGGCGCCACGCACCGCTCGGACGTGCTGCTGCAGTGCCTGGACGAGGACGAGTGGGACGGCTTCCTGGCGATGGCGGCCGAGCGGTCCGGGCACATCGCGGCGCTCCTGGACCGCGACATGCCACCGCACCTCGTGGAGGACGCCTCGGCCTCCGGGGTGGAACTCCTGCCGGGGATCGGCGACTTGGAGCCGCGCTGCGACTGCGACGCCTGGGACCACTGCGCGCACACGGCGGCGCTGAGCTATCAGCTCGCCCGCCTGCTGGACCAGGATCCGTTCGTGCTGCTCCTGCTGCGCGGGCGCGGCGAGCGCGCGCTGCTCGACGAGCTTCAGGTGCGCAGCACCATAGGGGCCGAACCGGAAGCGCCGCACGAGGCCCAGGAGGCCGAGGGCGTGGACGCGGCCGAGGCCTACGCGTCGGCGATCGTGCTGCCGCCGCTGCCGGGTCCGCCGCCACTGCCCGACGAGCCCGGCCTGCCGCCGTCGCTCGACACGGAGACGGCGCCGCCCGCGGGCACGGACGTCGACGCGCTCGGCTTCCTCGGCGGGCAGGCGGCGGCCGAGGCGCACCGGCTGCTCGCGGAAGCGCTGTCCCCCGGACACGAACAGCGCCCCGCCCCACCGGAATTGACCGTGCCGCAGGACGCCGTACGCCTGGCCTCCGCGTCCCCCGTGCCGCACATCCGGGCACGGCTCGCCGAGGTCGGTGGCCGCGGCCGGGAGGGCCTGACGCTCGCCGTGCACGCCTGGGGGTACGGGGGCGCCGCCGCGCTCGACGTACTGGACGAGGACTGGGTCCCCGACGCGGAAGGCCTGGTACGCGCGCGTGCCGCGCTCGAAGCGGCCTGGGACGACGACGAGCGCCCCGCGTTCAAGGCCGCCCGCGGCCGCTGGAGCACCGCCGACGGGCAGGCCCAACTGCGGCTGGGCCGGGACGGTCGCTGGTGGCCCTACCGCAAGCAGCGCGGCCGCTGGGCGCCCGCCGGGCCCTCGGCGTCCGACCCCGCCTCCGCGCTGGCCGGAGCGCTCGGCTCCGCCGACGAGGACGGGTAGACGTAGTCCCACCAAGCGGAGTCCCACCAGGCGCAGTCCTACTAGGTGAAGTCCCGCGGTGGCCGCACCGACGTCATTGCGGCCACCGCGAAATCGCTAGCGGATCGGCATGCCCGAGAGGGTGCGGGCGATGACCAGGCGCTGGATCTCGCTCGTGCCCTCGAAGATCGTGTAGATCGCGGCGTCGCGGTGCATGCGCTCCACGGGGTACTCACGGGTGAAGCCGTTGCCACCGAGGATCTGGACCGCCTGGGCGCTGACCTTCTTGGCGGTCTCGCTCGCGAACAGCTTGGACATGGAGCCCTCGGCGTTCTCGAACTTCTTGCCCGTGGACGCCATCCAGGAGGCACGCCACACCAGGAGGCGCGCGGCGTCGATCTGGGTGCGCATGTCGGCCAGTTGGAAGGCCACGCCCTGGTTGTCGATGATCGGGCGGCCGAACTGCTCACGCGTCTTCGCGTACTCCAGGGCCTCCTCGTAGGCGGCGCGGGCCGTGCCGACCGCCATGGCGCCGACGGCGGGACGCGAGGCCTCGAAGGTGGCCATCGCGGCGTTCTTCACGCGCTCGCCGCCCTTCTTGGCCTTCTCGCGCGCACGGGCGAGGCGCTCGTCGAGCTTGTCCTTGCCGCCGAGCAGGCAGGAGCCGGGCACCCGGACGTTCTCCAGGACGACCTCGGCGGTGTGCGAGGCGCGGATGCCGTGCTTCTTGAACTTCTGCCCCTGGGACAGGCCGGGGGTGTTCGGCGGCACGATGAAGGAGGCGTGCCCCTTGGAGCCGAGCTCCGCGTCCACGGAGGCGACAACCACGTGGACATTGGCGATGCCGCCGTTCGTCGCCCACGTCTTGGTGCCGTTCAGGACCCACTCGTCCTTGGCCTCGTCGTAGACGGCACGCGTGCGCATGGCGGCGACATCGGAGCCGGCGTCCGGCTCGGAGGAGCAGAAGGCGGCCACCTTCACGTCGTTCGCGTCGCCGTACATCTGCGGGATCCAGGTGCCTATCTGCTCCTCGGTGCCGTTGGCGAGGACGCCGACCGCGGCGAGGCCCGTGCCGACGATGGACAGGCCAATGCCCGCGTCGCCCCAGAACAGCTCCTCCATGGCCATCGGAATGCCGAGGCCCGAAGGGTCGAAGAACTGCTGCGCGTAGAAGTCCAGGGAGTAGATTCCGAGCTTGGCCGCTTCCTGGATGACCGGCCAGGGGGTCTCCTCGCGCTCGTCCCACTCGGCGGCCGCGGGGCGGATCACATCGGCGGCGAAGCCGTGCAACCAGTCACGGACTTCCTTCTGCTCGTCGCTGAGATCCATGGTGAACTCGGCCATAACCCCTCCAGGGCGCACGCAATACTGTGTTACTTAAGGTAACCCGAGTCTGTTACTGGCGAGTAGCCCCTGTCAACCTCCGAGTACGCGTTCGATACCGGATGGCCGCCGGGTGTTACCTTTCGGCGTGCGTCAGGCAATCGCACGGGGGTGGGGAGAGCTCATGGAGACCACACAGCGGACCGATCAGCGCGCGGACCAACAGTCCGCCGCCGAGCGTCGGCGGCGCGAGCTGCTGGAGGCCGCGGACCGCGTGGTGCTCCGGGACGGCCCAGGCGCCTCGATGAACGCCATCGCGGCCGAGGCCGGGATCACCAAGCCGATCCTGTACCGGCACTTCGGCGACAAGGGCGGCCTCTACGCCGCGCTCGCCACGCGCCACACGGACGCGCTGCTCGCCTCGCTGCGGGCCGCCCTGGACGCGCCCGCGGAGCGGCGCGAGCGCGTGGAGGCGACGCTCGACACCTACTTGGCGGCGATCGAGGCCCGCCCCCAGGTCTACCGCTTCCTGATGCATCCGTCGGAGGGCGCCCCCGCCGAATCCGGGTTCGACATCGGACGGCACTCGGCGCCGCTGCTGCGCCGGATGGGCGAGGAGCTGGCCGAGGTCATCGAGGAGCGCGTGGACCTCGGCCCCGGCAGCCAGCAGCTCGCGCGCGTGTGGGGGCACGGGATCGTCGGCATGATGCACGCCGCCGGCGACTGGTGGCTCGGCGACCGCCCGTGCGAGCGCGCCGAGTTGGTGCGCGCACTGGCCGACCTGCTGTGGGGGCGGCTCGCCGCGGCGGGCGACAAGGTCGGCGGCCCCGGCTTCTGACCGGGCCTCAGGAAGGCACGGAACCCGACGCCCACGGCGCCTTCGCCGCCTGACGCAGCACCTTCCTGCGCCGCCACCCGGTGACCCACTCCGTGTACGTGCGCCCCTCCAAGTGGTCGCACTCGTGCTGGAGGCAGCGGGCGAACCAGCCCGTGCCGTGGATCACCACGGGTTCGCCGCCGAGGTCGTACCCCTCCACGCGCGCGTGGTCGAAGCGGGGCGTGCCCGCCTCCAGGCCGGGGAGCGACAGGCAGCCCTCGGGGCCGCGGATCACGTCGCCGTCGGCCTCGACCAGGCGCGGGTTCACGACGTGGCCGACATGGCGCACATCGTCGTCATCCTCACAGTCGAAGACGAAGACCCGAAGTCCCTCGCCGACCTGGTTCGCGGCGAGGCCCACGCCCTGCGCCGCGTACATCGTGGCGAACATGTCCTCGACCAGGCGCGCGAGGGCCGGGCCGAAGTCCGTTACCTGCGCGCAGGGTTGGTGCAGCACGGTTTCACCGAGCAGGGTCAGGGGTCGTACGCGCCCTGAGGCGCCCGGGATCGAGCCGTGTCGCATGCCGGTAAGGGTACGGTCCTGTGCGCACCACGAAGTGCTGGTGGTGCCACTGTTCGGGCTTGTCAGAGGATCTCGATAGGCTGAGCCCATAAACGATGCCGGGGGCAGGCGCGGCGCCGTACGCAAGGAGGACCCAGGAAGATGGCAGGCAACTCGGAGCCGATGACTCCGCGCGCCAAGCTGGCCGTGACGGCCGGCCGGGCCGCGGCCGCGGTGTCGCGGGCGGCGGGCCGCGGCAGCGGATCAGTGATCGGCGGCAAGGTCGCGCTGCGGCTCGACCCCGAGCTGCTCGCGCGGGTCGCCCAGCACCTGGACGTGGTGCTCGTCTCGGCCACGAACGGCAAGACGACGACCACGCGACTGCTCGCGGAGGCCCTGCGCGCCAGCGGCCCCGTCGTGTCGAACGCGCTGGGGGCGAACATGCCCGCGGGCATCACCTCCGCCCTGGCCGGCGGCGGCGAGGCCAAGTACGGCGTGATCGAGGTCGACGAGAAGTACCTGGCCGGTGTCGCCCGCGACACCGACCCGAAGGCGATCGCGCTGCTCAACCTCTCGCGCGACCAGCTGGACCGCGCCGGTGAGACCCGCATGCTCGCCGAGAAGTGGCGCGAGGGCCTGTCCGGTTCGAAGGCCATCGTGATCGCGAACGCGGACGACCCCCTGATCGTCTGGGCCGCCTCCTCCTCGCCGAACGTGGTGTGGGTCGCCGCGGGCCAGGAGTGGAAGGACGACGCCTGGTCCTGCCCGGCGTGCGGCGGCGTGATGCAGCGCCCCGGTGACGACTGGTTCTGCGGCGAGTGCGGCTTCCGCCGCCCGCTCGCGAGCTGGGCGCTCCAGGGCGACCACGTCATCGACCCGCACGGCTCCGCATGGCCGATCAACCTCCAACTGCCGGGCCGCGCCAACAAGGCGAACGCGGCGACGTCCGCGGCCGTGGCCGCCTGCTTCGGGGTACCCCCGCAGGTCGCCCTGGAGCGCATGTACCAGGTGCAGGCGGTGGCGGGTCGCTACGACGTCGTGCAGTTCCAGGAGCGCGACCTGCGGCTGCTGCTCGCCAAGAACCCGGCGGGCTGGCTCGAAACGTTCACTCTGATCGACCCGCCGCCGACCCCGGTGATCCTCTCGGTGAACGCGCGGGGCGCCGACGGCACCGACACCTCCTGGCTGTGGGACGTCGACTACACGCGCCTGGCCGGGCACCCGATCTGCGTGATCGGCGACCGCCGGCTCGACCTCGCGGTCCGGCTCGAGGTCGCGGGCCTGGACTTCCGGGTCTGCGAGACGCTCGACGAGGCGGTGCAGATGTCGCCCCCGGGGCGGATCGAACTGATCGCCAACTACACCGCGTTCCAGGACGTCCGCCGCCGCGTGGGCAACTGACGAGCCCCACACAGAGCGCGAAGAGCGAAGGATCATGAGCATGAGTGACAACAGCCTGCGTGTCGTGTGGGTCTACCCCGACCTGCTGAGCACCTACGGCGACCAGGGCAACGTCCTGGTGGTCGAGCGCCGCGCCCAGCAGCGCCGCCTCCAGGTCGAGCGCTACGACGTGCGCAGCGATCAGGCGGTGCCGACCTCCGGCGACATCTACCTCATCGGTGGCGGCGAGGACCGTCCGCAGCGCCTCGCCGCGGAGCGGCTGCGCCGCGACGGCGGCCTGCAGCGCGCGGTGGCCAACGGCGCGATCGTCTTCTCCGTGTGCGCCGGCTACCAGATCCTCGGCCACGAGTTCGTGAACGACCTCGGTGAGCGCGAGCCCGGTCTCGGCCTGCTCGACGTCGTCTCGACGCGCGGCGAGGGCGAGCGCTGCGTCGGTGACGTACTGGGCGACATCGACCCGTCGTTGGGCCTGCCGGAGCTGACCGGCTTCGAGAACCACCAGGGCGTCACGCACCTCGGCCCCACGGCGCGGGCCTTCGCCCGGACCCGGATGGGCAAGGGCAACGGCACGGGGGACGGCACCGAAGGCGCCTTCAACGACACCGTTTTCGGCACGTACATGCACGGGCCCGTGCTCGCGCGCAATCCGCAGATCGCCGACCTGCTGATCAAGCTGGCGCTCGATGTGAACGCGCTGCCGCCGGTGAACGACCAGTGGTACGAGGAGCTCCGCAACGAGCGGATCGCGGCGGCCACGACGCAGCCCGCCTGACCCTCTCGGGGGCCCTCCCCCAGGGCCCTTTAGGGCGCCCTCGCGCCCATGTGAGCAGGCCAGTCCACCAGTCGGACGCCACGTGCGGACGGGCCCCCGGCCGCCGATAAGGTACGGGGGTCAAGGCGGACGACGCAGTCCGGCCATCGGCCCACGTTTGCAAAGGTAATCCGGGCTTATGCGTATTGGTGTCCTCACCTCAGGCGGCGACTGCCCCGGTCTGAACGCCGTGATCCGTTCGGTCGTGCACCGTGCCGTCGTCGACCACGGCGACGAGGTCATCGGCTTCCACGACGGGTGGAAGGGCCTGCTCGAGTGCGACTACCGCAAGCTGGACCTCGACGCGGTGGGCGGCATCCTCGCCCGCGGCGGCACCATCCTCGGCTCCTCCCGCGTACAGCCCGCGCATCTGCGCGACGGCATCGAGCGGGCCAAGGAGCACGTCGCGGACCTCGGTCTCGACGCGATCATTCCGATCGGCGGCGAGGGCACCCTGAAGGCGGCCCGCCTCCTCTCGGACAACGGCCTCCCGATCGTCGGCGTACCGAAGACGATCGACAACGACATCGCCGTCACCGACGTGACGTTCGGCTTCGACACGGCCGTCGGCGTCGCCACCGAGGCGCTCGACCGCCTCAAGACCACCGCCGAGTCGCACCAGCGCGTGCTGATCGTCGAGGTCATGGGCCGGCACACCGGCTGGATCGCGCTGCACTCCGGCATGGCCGCGGGCGCGCACGCCGTCGTCGTGCCGGAGCGCCCCTTCGACATCGACGAGCTGACCAAGAAGGTCGGTGAGCGGTTCGAGGCCGGCAAGAAGTTCGCCATCGTGGTCGTCGCCGAGGGCGCCAAGCCCCGGGCCGGTTCGATGGAGTACGACGAGGGCGGCAAGGACGTCTACGGCCACGAGCGCTTCGCGGGGATCGCCCGCCAGCTCTCCATCGAGCTGGAGCAGCGCCTCGGCAAGGAGGCGCGCCCCGTGATCCTCGGCCATGTGCAGCGCGGCGGCACCCCCACCGCGTACGACCGCGTGCTCGCGACGCGGTTCGGCTGGCACGCCGTGGAGGCCGTGCACCGCGGCGAGTTCGGCAAGATGACCGCGCTGCGTGGCACCGACATCCTGATGGTGCCGCTGGCCGAGGCCGTGGAGACGCTGAAGACGGTGCCGGACGAGCGGTACGCCGAAGCCGAGTGCGTGCTCTGATCCACACCCGCTGATCGACACCCTCTGATCCACACCTGCTCCAGGACACACAGAACTGCCCCCGGCCGAAACACCGGCCGGGGGCAGTTCTAGTCTGGGTGCGCACAATCCGTACGAAACGAGCAACAGGAGCCGGCGGATGGATCACAGCGGGCACGGCATGAACATGGATCTGCCGCCGTTCACGCTGGGGCGTGGCCTTCAGTGGTCGGCCGACCCCTTCTTCCTCGTCGGGTGCCTGCTGGCGCTCGCCCTCTACGGATGGGGCGTGGTGCGCCTGGCCCGGCGCGGTGACGCGTGGCCGGTGTCCCGGACGATCGCGTACGTCGTGGGCGTGCTCACCATCGGTCTGGTGATGTGCACGAAGCTCAACGACTACGGCATGGTCATGTTCAGCGTGCACATGGTGCAGCACATGGTCATCAGCATGCTGTCGCCGATCCTGCTCCTGATGGGCGCCCCGATCACGCTCGCGCTGCGGGCGCTGCCGGTCTCCGCGAAGCGCGGCAGCAAGGGGCCGCGCGAGCTGCTCCTCGCGCTGCTGCACAGCCGCTACATGCGGATCATCACGCACGCGGCCTTCACGATCCCGCTGTTCATCGCGAGCCTGTACGCGCTCTACTTCACGCCGCTCTTCGACTTCCTCATGGGGTCCAAGGTCGGGCACCTCGGGATGATGGTGCACTTCCTCGCCGTCGGCCTGGTGTTCTTCTGGCCGATCATGGGCGTGGACCCGGGGCCGCACCGGCCCGGCTATGTGATGCGGATGCTGGAGCTGTTCGCCGGTATGCCGTTCCACGCCTTCTTCGGGATCGCGCTGATGATGGCGTCGACGACGATGGTCGGCACGTTCGAGAATCCGCCGGCCTCGCTGGGCATCGATCCGCTCGCCGACCAGACGGCGGCGGGCGGCATCGCCTGGGCGTTCAGCGAGGTGCCCTCGGTGCTCGTCCTGTTGGCGCTGCTCTTCCAGTGGAAGAAGTCGGAGGACCGGCAGGCGCGCCGCAAGGACCGGGCCGCGGACCGGGACGGCGACAAGGAGCTGGCGGCGTACAACGCCTACTTGGCCTCCCTCAACGCGCGCGGCCAGTAGGGGCCGGTAAAGCGCCACCCCGCGCGCGGCAGTAGCGCCACTGCCCCGTTACAGGTGAATATGGCCTCCTGGTCGCGGCTCGGACTTTTGTCCGGCTGCTGGGAGGAGGGTGTGATGCCCGGTTCCACGAAGACGATGGGTGCGTTCACCGTGGGCGGCCTGGTGGCCGTGACCGCCTACACGGTGGCGCTCGGCAGCAACGGGTGGCTGTGGTTCGGCTGGGTGGTGCTCGGCCTACTCACTGTGGCGATGGTGGCCTCACGCGGCAACTGACGGCAGGCGCCCTGGAGGTCAGAAGCGGAAGACGTGGCCCGTCGACGCGTTCATCTCGCAGGCGTTGCCGAAGGTCTTGTCCCAGGTGATCGCCTTGCCGCGGTACGTGCCGGTGGCCGCGACCGTGACGGGGTCGTACTCCTTGGTGCAGATCTGCTGTTCGACCGGCAGCGCGTCCAGGTCGCCGCCCGCCTCATCGAGGGCAGCACAGGCCTCGGCGGCGTACGGGTGGTGGCCCGACGGCTCGGGCGTGCAGCGCAGGAGGACACCCCGGACCCAAGTGTTCTCGGCGCGGGAGACCGTCAGGAACAGGCCCCGCGGCTGCTCGGCCCCGGCGTGGGCGGCCGGGGCGGCCGCGGCCAGGGACAGGAACGCGGCCGCGGCTACGTAGAGGGAACGCATACGGACAACCTCCGGTGCTGGAACGTCCGCCTGTGGCGTCAGGGGAACGTCAGGGCGGTGGGACGTCAGGGTGGAAACAGCGCACCCGCCGGGACCGCCACCGCCAAGCGGACGCGCCGTGCGGGCCCAGGACAGGGCCCGATCGGGCTCTCGCGCCGACGCTGCCGATTGGTTACTGTGCGCAAGCACACGGCGGTACAAGCGGCAGTACAAGCGGTTCAAGTGGTTCGTGGGGGAAGGCGATCGGGATGTTCTACCGGCTGCTCAAGTACGTGATCCTCGGGCCGCTGCTGCGGCTGCTCTTCCGGCCCCGGATCGAGGGCCTGGAGCACATACCGGAATCCGGCGCCGCGATCGTCGCGGGCAATCATCTGTCGTTCTCCGACCACTTCCTGATGCCCGCGATCATCAAGCGGCGGATCACGTTCCTGGCGAAGGCCGAGTACTTCACGGGCCCCGGCATCAGGGGCCGGCTCACCGCCGCGTTCTTCCGCAGCGCGGGCCAGATCCCGGTCGACCGCTCGGGCAAGGAGGCCGGGAAGGCGGCGATCCGCGAGGGCCTCGGGGTGCTGCGCCGCGGGGAGCTGCTCGGCATCTACCCGGAGGGCACGCGCTCGCACGACGGACGCCTGTACAAGGGCAAGGTGGGCGTCGCCGCGATGGCGCTCAAGGCGGGGGCGCCGGTGGTCCCGTGCGCGATGATCGGCACGTTCGAGGCGCAGCCGCCCGGCCAGAAGATCCCGAACATGCGCCGGGTGACCATCAAGTTCGGCAAGCCGCTCGACTTCTCGCGCTACGACGGCATGGACGAGGAGAAGGCGATCCTGCGGGCGGTCACCGACGAGATCATGTACGCGATCCTGGAACTGTCCGGGCAGGAGTACGTCGACAAGTACGCGGCCCTCGTGAAAGCGGAGGCCGAGGAGGAGAAGGCCCGGAAGTTCCCGCGGTTGCCGCTGAGTTGACCTTCCCAGGGTTCCGCGCTCTGCGCTGAGCAGATTCCGGGGCCGGGGCGGCCCCCACCGACGTACGGTCCGGTCATGAAGAAGGCATTGGTGATCGGTGCGGCAGGGCAGATCGGGCGGCCCACGGTGCGGGCGCTCGCGGCGGACGGCTGGGAGGTGACGGCGGCCTCGCGCGGTGGCGGGCGGGACGCGGGCTGGCAGGGGGACGTACGGGCGGTGGCGTTCGACCGGGAGGACGGGGACGCCGTCGCGGCGCTCGTCGGGGACGGGGTCGACCTCGTCGTGGACCTCATCGCCTTCACGCCGGCCCACGCGCAGCAGCTCGCGGGGCTCGCCGACCGGATCGGGTCGGCGGTCGTGGCCTCCAGCGCGGCGGTGTACGAGGACGAGCAGGGGCGCGGCTTCCACACGCAGGGCGAGCCGGACGGCTGGCCGCACTATCCCGTGCCGATCCCGGAGACGCTGCGGACGGCGTCACCCGGCGACGGATCCAGGGCGCGCAAAGTGCGGATCGAACAGGACCTGCTGGCGCTCGGCGACCGGCTGCCGACGACCGTGCTGCGGCCGTCCGCCGTGCACGGTCCGTACTGCCGAACGCCCCGGGAGCTCTACTTCGTCAAGCGGAACCTCGACGGCCGCCGTACGCGCGTGCTCGCGTACAACGGCGAGAGCCGCTTCCATCCGGCGAGCGTACGGAATCTGGCGGAGCTGGTGCGGCTCGCGGCGGCGCGGCCCGGATCGCGGGTGCTGAACGCGGCGGACCCCGATCACCCCTCGGTCGCCGAGATCGGGGCGATGGTCGACGAACTGATGGGTGTGGAGACCGAGACGGTGCTCGTCGACGGTCCTCCCCCGGCGCCGAACGTCGGGGACAGCCCCTGGTCGGTACCGCACCCGCTGATCCTCGACATGTCCGCCGCCGAGCGGGAGCTCGGGTACAAGCCGGTGACGACGTACGCCGACGCGCTTCCGGAGACGGTCGAGTGGCTGGCCGGACGGCTGCGGGAGCAGGACTGGGAGACCGGTTTCCCGAAGATGGTGGCGTCGTACACGACCGGCATCTTCGACTACGCGGCCGAGGACGCCTGGCTGGCTTCCTCGGCCGCGTAGGCCTAGGGAATCGTTACGGCTTGGGCGTGGCGTGCGGCGCGCACGTCACGTCCTTGCTGTCGGTCTTCCCGGTGAGCAGGTAATTGTCGACCCGGTCGTTGATGCAGGGGTTGGTCAGACCGGTGACACCGTGCGAGCCCGCGTCCTTCTCGGTGATCAGGCGGGAGCCCTTGAAGCGCTTGTGCAGCTCGACGGCGCCCTCGTACGGGGTGGCGGCGTCGCGCTCGGACTGCACGATCAGGACCGACGGCAGGCCCTTGCCGGTCTTCACGTCGAGCGGGGTCTGCTGCTTGGTCTTCCAGGTGGCGCAGGGCAGGTTCATCCACGCGTTGGCCCACGTCATGAACGGGTACTTCTTGTGGAGCTCGGTGTTGTCCCTGTCCCACTTGGACCAGCTGGTGGGCCACTTGGCGTCGGCGCACTCGACGGCGGTGTAGACCGCGTTGCTGTTCTCGGACGCGGCGTTGCCCGCGGTGTCCGACATGTCGGGGGCGATGGCGTCGACCAGGGCCTGTGTGTCACCGGCGACGTACTTGCTCCACGTCTGGGCGACCGGCACCCACGAGGAGTCGTAGTACGGCGCGCTCTGGAAGAAGCCGATCAGCTCGGCCGGGCCGACGACCCCGCCGAGGGGGTTCTTCTTCGCGGCGGCGCGCAGGGTCTCCCACTGCTGCTGCACCTTGGCGCGGGTGTCGCCGAGGTGGAAGGTCGCGTCGTTCTTGGCGACCCAGTCCTGCCAGTCCTTCCAGCGGCCCTCGAAGGCGATGTCCTGGTTCAGGTTCGCCTGGTACCAGATGTTGCTCTTCGCCGGGTTGACGACGCTGTCGACGATCATGCGGCGGACGTGGCCCGGGAAGAGCGTGCCGTAGACGGCGCCCAGGTAGGTGCCGTAGGAGACGCCGAGGTAGTTGAGCTTCTTGTCGCCGAGGGCGGCACGGATGACGTCGAGGTCGCGCGCGGTGTTCGGCGTCGTCATCTGCGGCAGCATCTCGCCGCTCTTCTCGTAGCAGCCGTCCGCGTACTCCTTGGCGAGCTTGCGCTGGCCGAGCTTGTCCGCCTCGCTGTCGGGGACCGGGTCGGCCTTGGGCGCCTTGACGAACTCCTGCGGGTCGATGCAGGAGATCGGCGCGGAGTGGCCGACGCCGCGCGGGTCGAAGCCGACGAAGTCGTAGGCCTTCGCCATCTTGGCGTAGATCGGGTTCTTGCTGGTCACCCGGGTCGGGAAGCGCATGCCGGAGCCGCCGGGGCCACCCGGGTTGTAGACGAGGGAGCCCTGGCGCTCGTCCTTGGTGCCGGTGTTGCCGATGCGGTCGACGGCGAGCTTGATCTGCTTGCCGTTCGGCTTCGCGTAGTCGAGCGGCACGGTGACCCAGCCGCACTGGATGGGCTTGGCGATGCCCCAGTCCGCGGGGCAGTCCTTCCAGTCGATGCCGGCCTTCGCGGCCTTGGCGGCGGCGAGGGCCGCGCCGCGCGCCTGGAGGTCGGCGGTGCTGCTGCCGGACCTGGGTGCGTCGGCCTGCGCGGCGGGGGCGGAGACCGCGCCCGCTATCAGCGCCGCGGCGGCGAACGCGCCCGCGGAGCCGATCACCGCCTTCCGGCTGCCGCGCGCTGTCTGTCTGGTCCGTCTCAAGTGGGGCCTCCCGCACATCGATTCGATCCGTACGTCGATCGTGTTGCTGATCGGTACGCGGATCCTGACGCGTTCGGGGTCCCCGGCGACAGGGACTGTGGGCGTTCTTTACCAATCCGATAAACGGTATAACCCGCCCGATGAGCGGATCAGCCCAGTCGGCCCAGCACTTCGTCGAGCGTCCGGCGCAGCCGCAGGGCGTCCGGCGCGACCGCCGTGACCAGCACGGCGGGGCCCGCGAGGGGCGTGAGCGCGGCCGTACCGTCCTCGTCGAGAACGGCGGCGGACGGCTTCTCCGTCTCGAACTCCGGCCGTACGACGACCAGTTGACCGAGGGCCCGATGTCCCGCGAGGACGGCGGGACCGTCCCAGCCGCCGGGCGCGCCCGGGCCGCAGGCCAGCTCCTGGTCGAGCAGCGGACGTCCGGCCCGGTACACGGTCAGCCGGCTGGTGAGCCGACCCGGCTCCTCCGCCACGCGCCCGAGCACCTGCTCCTCGCGGAGCACGAGCCGCGCGCCCGGCGCGAGGTCGGCGCGCGTGGTGACCCGCAGATCGCTCCCGCCCGCCGAGATCAACTGCTCCGGAAGCCAGTCGAGTCGGGCCCCGTCGGCGACGTCGAGCCGTACGTCGTAACGGGCCTCGCCCTTGTTCTGCCCCGGCAGGGCGATGGTCGCGGCGATCGAGCCCACGTGCAGATGGGCGCCCTCCTCGGCGCGCGCCTCCACGGTGAGGTGGTCGCCGCCGAGCGGGCCGCTCATGGCGCCGACGAGCATGACGCGGGCCTCGTCGGCGCACGCGCCGCGCGTACGGCGCAGCGCGAACGAGCCCTCGCCCTCCATGACGGGCAGCGCGGTCGAGCCCCGCCCGTCGCCGCGCGCGACGATCCGGGCGGTGGACCGGACTCCGGCGCTCACGCGGTCCACGCGGCGAGCTGCGCCCGCACCCAGGCCGCGACGTCCCCGACGCCGACCTCGGAGCGCAGGGACTGCAGCACGACGGGGAGTTCGGCCCGCGCCTCCTTGGCGTCGGCCTCCATCCGCGCCAGGTCGGAGCCGACGTGCGGGGCGAGGTCGGTCTTGTTGATGACGAGCAGGTCGGCGGTGGTGACGCCGGGGCCGCCCTTGCGCGGGATGTCGTCGCCGCCCGCGACGTCGATCACGAAGATCTGCGCGTCGATGAGCCCCTTGGAGAAGGTGGCGGTGAGGTTGTCGCCGCCGGACTCGATGAGGATCAGGTCGAGCGGGCCGACCTCGTCCTCCAGGTCCTCGACGGCCTCCAGGTTCGCGGAGATGTCGTCACGGATCGCGGTGTGCGGGCAGGCGCCGGTCTCGACGGCGGTGATCCGCTCGGGCGGCAGCACGGCCTCGCGCAGCAGGAAGGCGGCGTCCTCGCGCGTGTAGATGTCGTTCGTGACGACGGCGAGCGAGAGCTCCTCGCGCAGCGCGCGGCACAGCGCGGCGACGGTGGCGGTCTTGCCCGACCCGACGGGCCCACCGAGCCCGATCCGCAGGGCACGCCGCGTACCGTCGGGCCGCTGAGCGTCGGCGGAAACGGCGGAGGCTTCGTCGTGGGTGTGTCCGAGGTGCATAAGAATCACGACTCCAAAGTTGAGGATTCGCCCTCCCGACCGGCGTCACCACCAGTCCGTTTGGCGATTGAGGGACGACTGGCGTCAC
Organism: Streptomyces sp. UC4497; assembly: GCF_054871485.1. Lineage (NCBI taxonomy): Bacteria > Bacillati > Actinomycetota > Actinomycetes > Kitasatosporales > Streptomycetaceae > Streptomyces > Streptomyces sp. UC4497. The sequence continues at coordinate 171,646 of NZ_JBTYHB010000005.1, forward strand.
CACCAGCCCGTCCGGCGATTGAGGACGACCGGCGTCACCACCAGCCCGTCCGGCGATTGAGGACAAGGGGGTCTGGGGGCGGAGCCCCCAGGGGTCGGGAATGGGAAGGGGCGGCGGGGGCGACTCCCGCTAGGACGCGAACAGCCGCACCGGCCAGGCCGCATGCGCCTCCGCACCGATCTCCAGCAACGGCGCGGACCCCGCAGGCAGCACATCGACACCGAGCTCAACGGCCCTCCCGGCCGCCTCCACGGCATCCGCCACCACCCGGTCCACCTCAGGCGCGAGCCGCGCAAGAACCCCGGTCGCATCAAACGGGTCGAGGCTCAACAACCGCACCACGGCGGTCGCCGCCCCGCTCACCCCTTCGTACGCGGAGCAGTACGCGGCGTCCTCCGCACCGAGCCCAGCGGCCCGCGCCGCGAGCCCGAGCACGACCGGCTGGTGCGCCCCCTTGGGGAACTGCCGCGCCAGGGCATCGAGTTCGGGATGCGGCCAGGTGGCGCGCGCGGCCCGCATCATCTGCCGCCCGAGCTTGCGCGCGGCGACCCGCAGCGCGGCCGACGGCGTACGCGCGTCGGCGGCCTCGTCGAGCGCGCAGGGGTCGACGCCGAGCGCGGCCGCCGCGGCGAGGGCGGCGGTCACGGCGCCGCTGGTGTACAGGCGGCCCCGGCAGAAGTCCTCCAGGCTCGCCGCCCCGGTGATGCGGCCCGCCTTGACGGCGGCCTCCGCCCCGCCGGAGTGGGCATGCCCTCCGGCGGGGAAGCGGCCGTCGGCCAGGACGAGCAGTGCGGCGCGCGTCATGACGTACGCACCCGGTCCGTACGCACCCGCATCAGAACAGGAAGTACCGCTGCGCGAGCGGCAGTTCGGCGGCCGGGGCGGGCTCGACGAGCTCACCGTCGATGGTCACGGCGAACGAGTCGGCGGCGACCTCGACGCGCGGCAGGGCGTCGTTGTTGACCATGTCGGACTTGCCGCGCCCACGCGTGGAGTGGATCGGCACGAACTGCCGCCCGAGACCGAGCCGCTCCGGCAGCCCGTCCTCGATCGCCCACTCGCTGGTGAAGTTGACCGAGTTGGCCTGCGGCGCCTTGCCGTACGCGCCGTACATCGGGCGCGGCAGGATCGGCTGCGGCGTGGGGATCGACGCGTTGGCGTCGCCCATCTGCGCGTACGCGATCTGGCCGCCCTTGACGACGAGCTGCGGCTTCACGCCGAAGAACTTCGGGTCCCAGAGCACCAGGTCGGCGAGCTTGCCGGGCTCCACGGAGCCGACCTCGTGCTCGATGCCCTGCGAGACGGCCGCGTTGATCGTGTACTTGGCGACGTAGCGGCGGGCGCGCGCGTTGTCGGCGCGGGTGTCGCCGGGCAGGTAGCCGCGGCGGCGCTTCATGACGTGCGCGGTCTGCCAGGTCCGCATGATGACCTCGCCGACGCGGCCCATGGCCTGCGAGTCGGAGGACATGATCGAGATGGCACCGAGGTCGTGCAGGATGTCCTCGGCCGCGATGGTGGTGGGCCGGATGCGGGACTCGGCGAAGGCCAGGTCCTCGGGCACCGCCGGGTTGAGGTGATGGCAGACCATCAGCATGTCGAGGTGTTCCTCGACGGTGTTGACGGTGTGCGGCCGCGTCGGGTTGGTGGACGACGGCAGCATGTTGGGCAGCGACACCGCGGTGATCATGTCGGGCGCGTGTCCGCCGCCCGCGCCCTCGACGTGGAAGGCGTGCAGCGTGCGCCCGGCGACCGCGTCGAAGGTGTCCTGGACGAAGCCGGCCTCGTTCAACGTGTCGGAGTGGATGGCGAGTTGGACGCCGGACTCCTCGCAGATGTCGAGACAGGCGTCGATCACGGCCGGGGTCGCGCCCCAGTCCTCGTGGATCTTGAAGCCGATGGCACCGCCGCGCAGCTGGGCGCGCATCGAGTCCTTCGACATGGTGTTGCCCTTGCCGAGGAAGCCGATGTTGACGGGGCTGTTCTCCATCGCCGCGAACATCCGGGCGAGGTGCCAGGAGCCGGGGGTGATGGTGGTCGCCTTGGACCCCTCCGCGGGGCCCGTGCCGCCGCCGACCAGCGTGGTGACGCCGGATGCGAGGGCCTCGTCGAACTGGGTCGGCGAGATGAAGTGGATGTGGGTGTCGATGCCGCCGGCGGTGACGATCTTGCCGTTGCCGGCGATGACTTCGGTGTCCGGGCCGAGGACGAGGTCGGGGTGGACGCCGTACATCGTGTCCGGGTTGCCGGACTTGCCGATCGCCGTGATGCGGCCGTCGCGGATGCCGATGTCGGCCTTGACGATGCCCCAGTGGTCGATGATCACGGCGCCGGTGATGACCGTGTCCGGGGTGCCCTCGGCGCGGGTGGCGCGCGACTGGCCCATGGACTCGCGGATGACCTTGCCGCCGCCGAAGACGGACTCGTCGCCGGAGAGGCCGGGGCCGCCGGAGCGGTCCTCCTCGATCTCGACGAGCAGGTCGGTGTCGGCGAGCCGGATCCGGTCGCCGGTGGTGGGGCCGAACAGATCGGCATAGGCGGCACGGGACAGCTCAGGCATCGAGGGCACCTCCGGTCTCGCCGCGCAGGCCGGTGACGATGCGATTGCCTGCGAGGGGTACGAGTTCGACGTCTACGGGGATGCCGGGCTCGAAGCGAACGGCGGTGCCCGCGGCGATGTTCAGCCGCTGGCCGCGGGCGGCGGCGCGGTCGAAGTCGAGGCCGGGGTTGGCCTCGTAGAAGTGGTAGTGGGAGCCCACCTGGATGGGGCGGTCGGCGGCGTTGAGCACCGTCATACGGATGACGTCGCGGCCCTCGTTGTATGCGACCGGCTCGTCGGCGAAGAGTATTTCTCCGGGAATCATGGCTGCCGCTCCCCCGTCAGACGATCGGCTCGTGAACGGTCACGAGCTTGGTGCCGTCGGGGAACGTCGCCTCGACCTGCACGTCGTGGATCATCTCGGGGATGCCGTCCATGACGTCGTCGCGGGTGAGCAACTTGCGGCCGGACGCCATGAGTTCGGCGACGGTGCGCCCGTCCCGGGCACCTTCGAGAATGTGCGAGGTGATCAGCGCGACCGCCTCGGGATGATTGAGCTTGAGACCCCGGGCCCGACGCTTCTCGGCGACATCGGATGCCACATGGATGAGCAGTCTCTCCTGCTCGTGCGGGGTCAGTTGCACGAATCCACCTCACAGTCCTTCATGCCGGACCGTGCGGGCCCGGCTGCCGCGGCCACCGCGACGGGTCTAGATGTAACACACAACAAAGATGCACATCCGTGCGGACCCTGCCGCGAAAAGCGGCCGATGACCTGGGACTGGAGGGTAATTCAGCGGAGTTTCAACGGCGTTAACCGACGCTTGACCGTCTTATTGCTGAACGCCGGGCGCGTTACCTCATCTCGGGGCCGCGATGTTCCGCGGCAATACCAAACCTTTGCTGTTCGCCGGGAGCGGACGTCAGGGTGCCAATTCGTGACACGGACGTGATCACCGGTTCATCCGCGACATCCCCGGCGGGCTCGCTCATCGCCTCGAGTCGCTCCAGGTCGGCGGCCGAGACCAGGGCGACGAGCGGCTTGCCGTGCCGGGTGACGACCACGCGCTCGCTGCCGTACACGACGCGGTTGATCAGGTCGGCGAGCTCAGCCCTGGCTTGCGTCACCGGAATCTCGTAGGCCATGCTCCCCATCGTACGTCATGTACGTCCTGTACATTTTTAAAGAAGCAGGTCCTGAAGCAGCGTCTTGAGGAGGCACCATGACCCGTCCGTCCGGCCGCTATGTCCTGCCCGAGTTCACCGAGCGCACCAGTTCGGGGAGCCGCACCCTCGACCCGTATTCGAAGCTCCTGGAAGAGCGCATCGTCTTCCTCGGGACGCCGATCGACGACATCTCGGCGAACGATGTGATGGCGCAGTTCATGCACCTCGAGTACCAGGCGCCCGACCAGGACATCTCCCTGTACATCAACTCTCCGGGCGGCTCGTTCAGTGCGATGACCGCGCTCTACGACACGATGCGGTACGTCGACTGCGACGTGGCGACGACCTGCCTGGGGCAGTGCTCGTCCGTGGCCGCGGTGCTGCTCGCGGCGGGGACGCCGGGGAAGCGGATGACGCTGCCCGGCGCGCGCGTGGTGATCGACCAGCCCTCGCTGCCCGAGCCGGCCCAGGGGCAGCCGAGCGACCTGGAGATCTACGCGAGCGAACTGGTGCGCATGCGCGACCAGTTGGAGGAGCTGCTCGCCCTGCACAGTGGTCGCTCCAAGGAACAGGTCGGCGCCGACATCGAGCGGGACACCGTGCTGACGGCGCAACAGGCCCTGGAATACGGCCTGGTGGACCACGTCGTGGAGAACCGGACCGCCACACTGCGCTCCCCCGGCGCGAGGTGATCGGCCGATGTTCCCACCCGAACTTCCGCCGCTGCCCGCGATGACCCGCGCCGAGTGCGAGCTCGTGGACCGCTACCTGGAGGTGGTCGACCTCATCGCGCGCATCAACCCGGCCCGCGGCGACGACACCTACAGCGGGCTGCGCGCGGCGCAGGCGCTGGTGAGCCGGGCAGCGGAGCTGCGGGACGCGCTGAACCTGATGCACCAGCGGGGCGAGAGCCGGGTGCACGCGAGCACCCTGGCGCGGGCGCTGCGCGTCCTTGATGGGGAGCGGCGCACCAAGCGGGTCACCCTGCCGACAGAACCGATCAGTTGAAGTCGGGGACCGATCAGTAGAAGTCGAGGCCACTCACCGAGCATCCAGAACCGCTACGGCGCGATCCAAACGGCCCGAACGAGGTACCCCGTACGGCCTAGCATCCGGTCCTTTGATGAGCCCGGCAAAGTTGCGCACGAGCCGTAGGCGGCTGCCGGAATTCGGCGTTCCGTCGCTGGTGCGGGCCTCGTCGGGGCTCGTCGGGCCGGGGCGAAAGCCGCACCGTCCACCTGAATGGGTCAAGGGTGACGAGACTCACTTACCGCCGGTTCACCTCGGTTTTCACCTGTGTCGTGCGTGAAGATCCGTTGCGACGACAAGCCCCCGCCGCCGCGGCGGGGCGGTCCGCACGGACGCCGAGTCCTGCCGCCGTGCGGATGCCAGGTCGACAGGAGTGCATCGGCAGGAGTGGAGGACCCGAGCACGACGGGCCCCCGCCGCGCCTCGTCAGAGGCCGTCGGACGGTCCTTGGGGTGAAGCCGCAGCTTGCGGCCGGGCAACTTCGCCGGCCCGAACCCGACAGGTCATCCTTCACAGGCGGCTGACGAAGGGTTGCGCATGACTGCGCTGAATCGTGTTCCGTCGCTGCTGACCCGGGCGGGTACCGCTTCCGCCCTCTCCATCGCCGTCGCCGGCGCGGGGCTCATGGTCCCCGGCGCCGCTTCCGAGGCATCAGCGGCCACGGCATCCGTCAAGGCACTGCACATTGCCGCGTCCAAGAAGGGTGCACCGTACAAGTGGGGCGCCGCCGGACCGCACCGGTTCGACTGCTCGGGCCTCACGCTCTACTCGTTCAAGCGGGCGGGCAAGAAGCTGCCGCGCACGGCTGCCCAGCAGTACAACAGGACCAAGCACATCTCAAGGTCTCACCGCGCCCGTGGTGACCTGGTGTTCTTCCGCTCCGGCCGAAGCATCTACCACGTGGGCATCTACGCCGGTAAGGGCCGCATCTGGCACTCCCCGAAGACCGGCGCCGTGGTGCGTCTCGAGCGGATCTGGACGAACAGCGTGTCGTACGGCCGGGTGCGGTGATCCGCCGCGCTCGCGCTTGAGCGTCACGCGAGCGGATACTCGTAGGGGATGAACGACCGCAACGAGACGCCGTTGGAACGCGCCGATCGGAACTTCGGAGAACTCCTTCAGGAGCTCCGGGTCATCCAGACCGGCGTGCAGTTCCTGTTCGCGTTCTTGTTGACCCTGGCGTTCACGTCGCGCTTCCCCTCGCTCGACTCGGTGCAACGGGCCACGTACGTAACGACGTTGCTCCTCACGGTCATCGCGGCCGCGCTGTTCACGGCGCCGGCCGCGGTGCACCGGATGCTGTTCAGCATGGGTGCGAAACCGCAGATAGTGCGGGTGTCCTCGCGGCTCGCGGCGTACGGGATGGTGGCGCTCGTGCTCGCGCTGAGCGGGTCCGTGCTGCTCGTGGTCGACGTGACGACCGGCAGGGCCGGTGGGATCGCGGCGGGCGTGGGGACGTTCTTCGTCTGTACGGGCCTGTGGGGACTGCTGCCCTGGCTGTTGCGGCGGGCGGTCCTCAGGCGGGGCGGGTGACCGGAGCCACCCAGGGCAGCGTGATCAGCACCGTCTTGCCGCCCTCGGGGGTCGGTCGCACCGTCAGCGTGCCGCCGCACTCCGCGGTGAGGCAGCGGATGATCACCATGCCCCGGCCGTTGTCCTGCTGGACGGCCGCCGGCAGCCGCTTGGGGTAGCGGGGGTGACTGTCGGTGACGCCGATGCGCAGCTGCTCGTCGCGCTCCAGCTCCATGTCGACGGTGAACGTGGGCGACTGCCCGAGGGTGTGCTGCACCGCGTTCGTCGCGAGTTCGGACACGATCAGGCGGACGGTGTCCGCCGCGTCGGTCCCCGGCGCCATGCCCCACTCCCCGAGCACGGTGGCGACATACCTGCGGGCGGCCGAGACCGAGGCGGGATCGCTCGGCAGCGTGACGGATGCTTCCTGGTGGTCTGCCATGGCGACGTGTCCCTTTCCCGCCGAGGTGGCTCGTCCGGCCTCGCGGATCGCTCGCGCGCGGCCCCCGGCAACTGCTTCGCGCCAGATTGCCACTTGGACGTACCCCTGTGGTGCCGATCCCCCAAGATATGCATATATCTGTCGCTCGATGCGGTGAACTCTGCGACGGTGGACCGTATTTGGGCCGAGGTACGCTCCGTCCTCTACCGTCGGCTCAGACACGCGCCCCGTGCGGGCCGGGAGGGAGTCCGGCCGGGTGGCGCGAGGAGCCCCGAGGAGTCCTCCATGAAATACGGTCCCGCGGTACGCCGCCGCAAACTCGGTGCCGAATTGCGCACGCTGCGCGTCCAGGCCGGCCTCACGAGCGGGGAGGCGGCCAGGCTCGTCGGCTGGCACCAGTCAAAAGTGAGCAGGATCGAAACCGGACGCAGCGGCGTGAAGCCTTCGGACGTGCTGCGGCTGCTCGACGCCTTCGAGGCCCGTGATCCCCGACTGCGCGAACTGGTGGTCGCGTTGGCCGGCGGGGACGAGGCGGGCGGGCACCACTGGTGGCACGCGTACCGCGGTCTGCTGCCGCCCGCGTACCGCGATTTCATCAGCCTGGAGTCCCAGGCGTGCCGCATCAGGACCCTGGAGACGAGCGTCGTACCGGGGCTTCTGCAGACACCCGAGTACGCGCAGGCGGTGACACGTTCGGTCTTGAACGGGGCGCCGGACCAGCACATCAACGCGCTGGTGGAGGTGCGGATCGCGCGCCAGGAAGTGTTGCGCGCCGACCCGCCGCTGCGGCTCACCGCCGTGCTCGACGAGGCGGTGCTGCGCAGGGAGGTGGGCGGGAACGGTGTGCTGCGACGGCAGTTGGTGCATCTGGCCGAGGCGGCATCAATGCCGCATGTCCGGATCCATGTGCTTCCGTTCTCGTCGGGTGGCCATATCGGCTTGACGGGACCTTTCGTTGTGTTCTCTTTTCCGAACACATCTGATCTGGATGTGGTTGTTCTCGACCATTTGACGAGTAGCCTCTACCTCGAGCGGAAAGAAGACCTCAAGGCGTACACCGACGCCTTCGACGCTCTTCTGCTCCATGCCAGGTCACCCGAGGATTCACTGGAATTCATCGCGGAGATTGCCGGGTAAGCGAGGACGCCGACACCTCGTCGTGCGCCGGCACCGCGTGAGGAGGCATCATGGCCATTGCCCGCAGCACGTCGCTGAGCGGTGTCCGATGGCGGCGCAGCAGCCGCAGCACGGGCGCCAACAACTGTGTGGAGACGGCCTCGTTGAGGTCGGGTGCGCCGGCCGGTCTGCTGGCCGTCCGCGACTCCAAGCGCACGACGGGGCCCGCGCTCCTGTTCACGTCCGCTAGTTGGCGGGCGTTCGTCAACTCCCTTCGGTAGCCGCCCCGTTGGGAGCGGTGCGGCTGATCACTCGGACGGCCTCGGTGACCTCGGTCTCCGTGAGGTCGGCGCGGGCGGTCAGCCGTAGCCGCGCGATGCCGTCGGGCACGGAGGGCGGCCTGAAGCACCCCACCGAGAGCCCCGCGTCCCGGCAGTCCGCCGCCCAGCGGACCGCCGCATCGGGCGAGGGGGCACGCACGGAGACGACCGCGGCATCGGGACGGACCGCCAACAGGCCTTCCTTCTCCAGTAGTTGATGCAGAGACGTCGCCACGTCCCGTGCGCGCGCGGCGCGTTCCGGCTCGCGGCGCAGCAGACGCAGCGCCGCGAGGGCCGCGCCGCAGGCGGCGGGGGCGAGGCCCGTGTCGAAGATGAACGTGCGGGCCGCGTTGACGAGATGGTCGATGACATGGGCCGGGCCGAGCACCGCGCCGCCCTGGCTGCCGAGGGACTTGGAGAGGGTGACACTGACGACGGTGTCGGCCGCGCCCGCGAGTCCCGCCGCGTACGGAACGCCGCGCCCGCCGGAGCCCACGACGCCGAGCCCGTGCGCGTCGTCGATGATCAGACCGGCCCCGAACTCCCTTGCCACCTGAGCAAGTTCGCCGATCGGCGCCCGGTCACCGTCCACCGAGAAGACCGAGTCGGTGACGACGACGGCCGGTCCTTCGTGCGTACCGAGCGCCTTGCGGACGGCTTCCGGGTCCGCGTGCGGAGCCACCTGGGTGGCGCCGCGGGCGAGCCGGCATCCGTCGATGAGCGAGGCGTGGTTGCCCGCGTCGGACACGATCAGTGAACCGTGAGGGGCGAGCGCGGTGACGGCCGCGAGGTTCGCCGCATACCCGGAGGAGAACACGAGGGCCGCCTCGAAACCGCAGAACTCGGCCAGCTCACGCTCAAGTTGGGCGTGCAGCTCGGTGCTGCCCGTGACCAGCCGGGATCCGGTGGCCCCGCCGCCCCATCTGCGCGCGGCCCCGGCCGCGCCCTCGACGACCTCGGGGTGCCGGGCGAGGCCCAGATAGTCATTGCTCGCGAGGTCGAGCATCGGGCTTTCCGCGGGGCGCGGGCGCAGGGCGCGGACGAGCCCGGCGGCATCGCGGGCGCGCCGCTCTGTACCGATCCAGCCGAACGCGGGTGTGTGGGGCGTGGCCATGAGTCCCTCTGCGAGTCCGGCAATGGGTGAGCGGTGCTTTGTAGGTAATGCACAGACACTAGCGCCCGCGCCACTCGGGCAGGATGTGGCAATACCCACACGCCGTACGCCGTCCTTTGTAGAGAGTCTCCTTTCCCCGAGAGCACGGGATAGGTAAGGATCAGGGCCCATGGACCTGCTGAACACGCTGGTGGACAAGGGGCTTCGGCGCGAACTGCCGAGCCGTGAAGAGGCGCTCGCGGTGCTCGCGACGTCGGACGACGAACTGCTCGATGTGGTGGCCGCGGCCGGCAAGGTGCGCCGCCAATGGTTCGGGCGGCGGGTGAAACTCAACTATCTGGTGAACCTCAAGTCGGGCCTTTGCCCGGAGGACTGCTCGTACTGCTCGCAGCGCCTCGGTTCGAAGGCGGAGATCCTCAAGTACACGTGGCTGAAGCCCGACGAGGCCTCGAAGGCGGCGGCCGCCGGGGTCGCGGGCGGCGCCAAGCGGGTGTGTCTGGTGGCGAGCGGGCGCGGCCCGACGGACAAGGACGTGGACCGGGTCGCGAAGACGATCGACGCGATCAAGTCCGAGAACGAGGACGTCGAGGTGTGCGCCTGCCTCGGCCTGCTCGACGAGGGGCAGGCCGAGCGCCTTCGCGGCGCGGGGGCGGACGCGTACAACCACAACCTCAACACCTCCGAGGCGACGTACGGCGACATCACCACGACGCACACGTACGCGGACCGCGTCGACACCGTGAAGAAGGCGCACGCGGCGGGGCTCTCCGCCTGTTCCGGCCTGATCGCGGGCATGGGCGAGAGCGACGGGGACCTGGTCGATGTCGTGTACGGGCTGCGGGAGTTGGACCCCGACTCGGTGCCGGTCAACTTCCTGATCCCGTTCGAGGGGACACCGCTGGCCAAGGAGTGGAACCTGACGCCGCAGCGGTGTCTGCGGATCCTGGCCATGGTGCGGTTCGTGTGCCCGGACGTGGAGGTGCGGATCGCGGGTGGCCGCGAGGTGCATCTGCGGTCGATGCAGCCGCTCGCGCTGCACATCGCCAACTCCATCTTCCTGGGCGACTACTTGACGAGCGAGGGCCAGGCCGGGAAGGCCGACCTCGACATGATCGCGGACGCGGGGTTCGAGGTGGAGGGCGCCGAGCAGGTGACGCTGCCGGAGCACCGGGCCGGGGGCGGCTGCGGGTCGGCCTGTGCACCTTCGCCGGAGGCTGAGAGCAAGGCCGACACCGAGGCCGGGACCGGAGCCGATGAGGCGCGGACCGATGAGGCGCGGACCGATCTCGTCACCGTACGTCGCCGGGGTGCGGGGACGGATCTGGCGCCCAATGCCTGAACTGGACCTGGACGAACTGCTCGACCTGGACCGCCGCCACGTCTGGCACCCGTACGGTCCGATGCCCGGCACGCAGCAGCCCCTGGTCGTCGAGTCGGCGGCCGGGGTGCGGCTGCGGGTCGCGGGGCACGGCGAGCTGGTGGACGGGATGTCGTCGTGGTGGTCGGCGATCCACGGCTACGGCCACCCGGTGCTCGACGAGGCGGCGCGCGGCCAGTTGGACCGGATGAGCCATGTGATGTTCGGCGGCCTGACGCACGAGCCGGCGGTACGGCTCGTGGAACGCCTTGTCGACATGTCGCCGGAGGGCCTGGAGCACGTCTTCCTCGCCGATTCGGGGTCCGTGTCGGTCGAGGTCGCGCTGAAGATGTGTCTGCAGTACTGGCGCTCGCTCGGCCGGCCCGAGAAGCGGCGGATGCTGACGTGGCGCGGTGGTTACCACGGTGACACCTGGCAGCCGATGTCCGTGTGCGACCCGGAGGGCGGGATGCACGGGCTGTGGGCGGGGGTGCTGCAGGAGCAGATCTTCGTGCCCGGGCCGCCGAGCGGCTTCGACGCGTACGAGGAGTCGTACGCGGAGCAGCTGCGGGAGGCGATCGGCCGACACGCGCACGAGGTGGCGGCGGTGATCGTGGAGCCGGTGGTGCAGGGCGCGGGCGGGATGCGGTTCCACTCCCCCGCGTATCTGCGGGTGCTGCGGGAGGCGTGCGACGCGCACGATGTGCTGCTGGTGTTCGACGAGATCGCCACGGGGTTCGGGCGGACCGGTGAGCTGTTCGCGGCCGGGCACGCGGGGGTGTCGCCCGATGTGATGTGCGTCGGGAAGGCGTTGACCGGCGGCTATCTGACGATGGCGGCGACGCTGTGCACGGCGCGGGTCGCCGAGGGGATCTCGCGGGGCGAGGTGCCGGTGCTCGCGCACGGGCCGACGTTCATGGGGAACCCGCTGGCGTCGGCGATCGCGTGCGCGTCGATCGATCTGCTGCTGGAGCAGGACTGGCGCAGCGAGGTGAAGCGGATCGAGGCCGGGCTCAGCGAGGGGTTGGCGGGGGCCGGCGAGCTGGCCGGGGTGCGGGATGTGCGCGTCCTCGGCGCCATCGGCGTCGTCCAGCTCGACCGCGAGGTCGACATGGCGGCGGCGACGCGGGCGGCGGTCGCGGAGGGTGTGTGGCTGCGGCCGTTCCGGGACCTCGTCTACACGATGCCGCCGTACGTCACGAGTGACGAGGACGTGGCACGGATCGCTCGTGCGGTGTGCGCGGTCGCTGCCGCCGCTTCAGGGGAAAGGTGAGTGCCGAGGTGGGTGTGCTGGTGGTGACCGGGACCGGGACCGAGGTCGGCAAGACCGTGACGACGGCCGCGCTGGCGGCCGTCGCGGCGCGGGCCGGGCGTTCGGTGGCCGTGCTCAAACCGGCGCAGACGGGGGTCGCGCCCGGGGAGCCGGGAGATGTGGACGAGGTGGTGCGGCTCGCGGGGGACGCGGTGACGGGGGTCGAGCTGGCGCGGTACCCGGAGCCGCTCGCGCCCGGGACGGCGGCGGCGCGGGCCGGGCTTGCGCCGGTGCGGCCGGGGCACGTGGCCGACGCCGTCGAGAAGTTGGCGGCTTCGCACGACCTCGTGCTGGTGGAGGGGGCGGGTGGGCTGCTCGTGCGCTTCGACGAGGAGGGCGCGACGTTGGCGGATGCGGCGGGCCTGCTGGGGGCGCCGGTGCTGGTGGTCGCTGCGGCGGGGCTCGGGACGTTGAACTCCGTGCAGTTGACGGGTGAGGCGTTGCGGTCACGTGGCCTTCGCCAGGCGGGTGTCGTCATCGGCAGCTGGCCCCGCGACCCGGGGCTCGCGGAACGCTGCAATGTGGCGGATCTGCCGGTGGTGGCGGGGGCGGGGCTGCTGGGCGCGGTGCCTGAGGGGGCCGGGGCGCTGGCACCGGGGGCGTTTCGGGCCGGGGCGGAGGGGTGGCTGGGGCCGGAGTTGGGCGGGGTGTGGGACGGGGGGTCGTTCGCGCGGAGCGAGTCCCCCGGGGCTTTCCGGGGTTGACGCCTTCGTAAGGGGTGCGCGGCACCGGGGCTTGAGCGGGGTGCGCGGCACCGGGCGGAGCGCCTTCTTGAAGGGTGCGCGGCACCGGGGGCCGCCTTGCCCACCCTGCCGCCCAAGGCGGCAGATTGCCCAAGTCGGGCGGCGTCGACCGCCAAGGGCGGGGAGGCGTGGTTGGCGGCAGATTGCCCAAGTCGGGCGGCGTCGACCGCCAAGGGCGGGGAGGCGTGGTTGGCGGCAGATTGCCCAAGTCGGGCGGCGTCGACCGCCAAGGGCGGGGAAGCGTGGTTGGCGGGAGATTGCCCGAGGCGGTGGCAGTACGCCGTCGGGCCGACGCCCCCGGAGGGGGCGGGTGGTGGGAGATGGGCGGGGCAAATCAAGCCCCGCTCTGGGACGAGACTCGCGGGGGCCAGAGCGGAGCCCCGATCTTGCCAGCCCCGTCGGCGATTGAGCCTTTCCAGCCCCTCCGGCGTTTGAGGAGCGGGGTGCGGGGCGGAGCCCCGGTCTTTTCAGCCCCGCCGGCGATTGAGGCGCGGGGTCCGGGGCGGAGCCCCGTGGCGTAGGGTCCAGGGCTCGTGGGCGGGGAAGACTGGGGTGGGGGGCGCGTCCCAGTGAAGGAGGCCCCGTGGTGGACAAGGCATCGTTGATCGGCAAGGCGGCCCGGCGCGATCGGCGGGACGCCGTGCGGCATCCCGTGTTCGCCCGGTATTACGCACAGGTCGTCGAGCGGGTCGAGCCCGTCATGGCCCCCGTACGGAGGGAACTCGTCGCCGGGCTCTCCGGACGCGTACTGGAGATCGGTGCCGGGACCGGCATCGGCTTCCAGCACTATCCGCCCACCGTCTCCGAGGTCGTCGCCATCGAACCCGAGCGCACCCTGCGCCGCATCGCCGTCGACGCGGCGCAGCGCGTGGACGTGCCGGTCGACGTGGTGCCGGGCGCCGCGGAGGCGCTGCCCGTGAAGAGCGAGGCGTACGACGCCGTGGTGCTCTGCACCGTGCTGTGCAGCGTACGGAACGTGGACCGCGCCCTCGGTGAGGTGCGGCGCGTGCTGCGGCCGGGCGGCGAGGTGCGGTTCTTCGAACATGTGCGGGCCCCGGGGCGCGGCATGCGCCTCGTCCAGGGCGCCCTCGACCGGACCGTGTGGCCACTCTGCGTCGGCGGCTGCCACCTGCGGCGGGACGCCCTCGGCGCGCTGTGCGCGGCCGGCTTCGAGCTGGGCGACCACCGGGCGCTGACCATGCCGGGGCACGGACCCCGGCAGCCGATGTCGTACTGCGTGCTGGGCACCGCTAGGTGCCCAGCACGCTCCGGGGACCGCTCGTAGCCTCACAGGCTCCAGCTGCGGAGTTCCTTCTCGATGTCGTGGACCGTCGCCGTGCCCGTCTTCACCAGGCGCGCCAGATCGCGGATCTGCTCGGGCGACGTGACGATCTTCAGCCCGCTGGCGACGAGGTACGCGTAGGCGACGGCCGTCGCGTACATCGCGTTGGAGCGCTCCAACGCCGGTACGTGGATGAGGAGTTGAAGAAGCGACGCGGCGCGCGCGTGCGGCGAATCGTAGACCGGCACGTCGAATATCGCGGCGCGGTGGCGGGCGACGGCGCTCACGAGGGCGCCCCAGTCGGTGACCTGCGGATCGCCGGGCGTCTTCTGCTCCGCGACCATGAGCAGCCAGGCGAGGTCGATGGTGAGATGCGGCGGTTCGTTCAGCGGTCCATTCGACGAATCACTCAACGGGGCGGCGCCGACCTTCGGTGTCCGAGCCGAATTCCTCGGCGAACACCGACTCGTACTGCTTCATGAAGTCGGCGGCGGCGTCGACGAACGTCCGCCCCTGCTCACCGGCATCACGCCGCACCAGTTCCTCGATGTACCGGTTCACACTCACCCCTTGGGCGAGCGCGCGCTCGCGGGCGGCGCGGGCGGTGCCCTCTTCCACCCTGACGTTCAGCTGCGTCTTGGCCATACCTCCAAGCTAGCGCCATTGCGCTAGCACCGGCAAGCGGGCGGAACGGACCCGATGTCACAGCGAGCCGCTATCCTCGGACCCTGACACAGAACCCGAAGCACAACTGGCTTACAGGGTAAGGGAGTTGGGGTGGGGGATCCGGGTGTGGTCAAGGAGGCGGTCGCCGCGCGGGCCAAGGGCCTGACGAAGGCGTACGGGTCCGGTGAGACGCAGGTGCTCGCCCTCGATTCGGTGGACGTGGACATCGCGCGCGGCCGGTTCACGGCCGTGATGGGGCCCTCGGGCTCGGGGAAATCCACGCTGATGCACTGTCTGGCGGGGCTCGACACGGTCTCGGCGGGACAGGTGTGGCTGGGCGACACGGAGATCACGGGCCTGAAGGAGCGCGAGCTGACGCGGCTGCGGCGGGACCGCATCGGTTTCATGTTCCAGTCCTTCAACCTGATCCCGACCCTGAACGCCGCGGAGAACATCACGCTGCCGATGGACATCGCGGGCAAGGCCCCCGACGAGAAGTGGCTGGAGCAGGTCATCGACACGCTGGGCCTGCGGGACCGGCTGGGGCACCGGCCCGCCCAGCTGTCCGGCGGGCAGCAGCAGCGCGTCGCGTGTGCGCGGGCGCTCGCCGCGCGTCCCGAGCTGATCTTCGCGGACGAGCCGACGGGGAACCTCGACTCGCGGGCCGGGCTCGAGGTTCTCGGGTTCCTGCGCCAGTCCGTCGACGACCTCGGCCAGACCGTCGTCATGGTGACCCACGACCCGGGCGCCGCCGCCCACGCCGACCTGGTCCTCTTCCTCGGCGACGGCCGTCTGGTGGACGAGGTGCGGGAGCCGACCGCCGAGGGGGTCCTGGAGCGCATGAAGCAGTTCGACAGCGTGCGCGGTGCCGTCATCGACAAGCCGAGCCCCCGGACGCAGTCGTCCTGAAAGCGACGAGGCCATCATGCTGAAAGCAACGTTACGGAGCTTCCTCGCGCACAAGGGGCGCCTCGTCCTGTCCGCGCTGGCCGTCGTCCTGTCGGTGGCGTTCGTCGCGGGCAGCCTGATCTTCTCGGACACCGTGTCGCGCACCTTCGACCGCCTCTTCGCGTCGACGTCGGCGGACGTACGGGTCGGACCCGAGGAGGACGACTTCGACGAGTCCGTGCCGTCGGGCACGGTGCGTACGGTGCCCGCCTCGCTGGCCGGGCGGATCGACCGGGTCGACGGGGTGGCCGCCACGCACATCGACGCCGGGGTCGAGAACGTCACGGTCGTCGACCGGAAGAACAAGTCGGTCGGCCCGACCACCGGCGCGCCCACCATCGCCACCAACTGGGAGCCCACGGACCGCAGTCCGGTGCGTCTCACGTCGGGGCACGCGCCGCGCGGCCCCCACCAGGCGCTGCTCGACGCGGACACCGCCGACAAGAAGCACGTGGGCATCGGCGATCAGCTGACCATTCTGGCCAAGCCCGGCTCGTTCAAGGTCGAGGTCGTGGGCATCGCCACGTTCCGTACGACGAATCCGGGCGCGGCCCTCGTCTTCCTGGACACGGGCACCGCGCAGCGCAGGCTGCTCGGCGGCACCGGCCGTGCGACGAGCATCGCGGTGGACGCGGCGCCGAGCGTCGCCGACGCGACCCTCAAGAAGCGAATCGGCCAAGAGCTGGGCGGCGCCTACGACTTGAAGACGGCCGACGAGGACGCGAAGTCGGCCACGGAGGACCTGGGCGGGTTCCTCGACGTCATCAAGTACGTGATGCTGGGCTTCGCCGGGATCGCCGTCCTGGTCGGTGTGTTCCTCATCGTCAATACGTTCTCGATGCTGATCGCCCAGCGGACCCGGGAGTTGGGGCTGCTACGGGCGCTCGGCGCGGACCGCCGGCAGGTGCGGCGCTCCGTCCTGACGGAGGCGGTACTGCTCGGGCTCGTCGGTTCGGCGATCGGGTTCGCCCTCGGGGTGGGGCTCGCGATCGGCCTCATCAAGCTGATGAGCATCTTCGGGATGAACCTCAAGTCCACGGAGATGGCCGTGGGTTGGACCACGCCGGTGATCTCGTTCGCGGTCGGCGTCGGGGTCACGTTCGTGGCCGCCTATCTGCCGTCGCGGCGCGCGGCCGGCGTCTCCCCGATGGCCGCGCTCGCAGACGCCGAAATCGCCGGTGTAGGACGGCCGTTGAGGATACGGGCGCTGGTGGGATCGGTGATCGGCGCGGTCGGCGCCGCCGCCCTCGTCGGGTGCTGGATGGCGGACGAGACCGGGACGGCGTCCTCGCTGCTCGGGCTCGGGATCGCCCTCACGCTGATCGCGACGGTCGTCGCGGGGCCCCTTCTCGTACGGCCCGTGATCCGGATCCTCGGCGGCGCGTTCCCCGCCGTGTTCGGTTCGATCGGCCGGATGAGTCAGCGCAACGCGCTGCGCAACCCGCGCCGCACCGGGGCCACCGCCGCCGCCCTGATGGTGGGCCTCGCCCTGGTGGCGGGGATGTCCGTGGCGAGCGCGTCGATGAGCAAGTCGTTCGACGAGCAGATCGACAAGACGCTGGGCGCCGACTTCACCGTGCAGAACGCCAACTTCATGCCGTTCCCCCGGGAGGTCACCCAGAAGATCCGGGCGACGGACGGTGTCGGCCTCGTCGTGCGCCAGCGCTTCACCGCGCTCGCGGTGCGCATGCCGGACGGGAAGCGGGTGAAGACGACGGCCGCCGGGTGGGACCGGCGCGTCGACGACGTCGCGCACGTCACGTACGCGGGAGGCAGCAGCGCCAGGGGTCTTGCGTCTCAACACCTGTTGTTGCAGAAGGAGTTCGCGGACGAGCACGGGGCGCGGATCGGCAGCGTACTGGCGGTGGAGTTCCCCGGCGAGAAGCGCACCGAGCTGACCGTGGGCGCCCTGACCGACCAGGAGGCCAACGACTTCGGCATGACCGGCGGCTTCGCGATGGGCATGTCCACGCTGGTGCGGTACGCGCCGGGCGGCCAGGACTCGGCGGTGTACGTGAACGCCGCGCCCGGCACGTCGCCCGACGTGCTGCGCGAGCGCCTGGAGAAGACGCTCGACGCGTATCCGCAGGTGCAGGTGCGCGACCTCGCGGACTACAAGGAGCTGATCCACGGTCAGATCGCGGTGCTGCTCTACCTGGTGTACGCGCTGCTCGGCCTGGCGATCGTCATCGCGGTGCTCGGCGTCGTCAACACGCTTGCCCTGTCCGTCGTGGAGCGCACCCGGGAGATCGGGCTGTTGCGGGCGATCGGGCTGGCGCGGCGCCAGTTGCGGCTCATGATCCGGCTGGAGTCGGTGGTGATCGCCGTGTTCGGGGCGGTGCTCGGGCTCGCGCTCGGGCTCGTATGGGGCGTGGTCGCGCAGCGGGTGCTGGCCCTGGAGGGCATGGAGGCGCTGGCGATCCCGTGGCCGACGATCGCCACGGTGGTGGTCGGCTCGGTGATCGTGGGGCTCGCGGCGGCGCTGTTGCCGGCGCTGCGGGCGTCGCGGCTGAACGTGCTGGCGGCGATCGCCCACGAGTAGCGGATACGTTGGCGGGGACAACTGTCCGCGGTTCAAGGAGAGTTCATGGGATCGGTAGCGACGCGCCCGTTCCGCTTCGGCGTCAACCTGGTCACCCCCGCCCCCGACGACGCGTGGCGCGCCAAGTGCCGCAGGGCCGAGGAGCTCGGCTACGACGTGCTCCTCGTGCCCGACCATCTGGGCGCCCCGTCGCCGTTCCCCTCGCTCGTGGCGGCGGCCGATGCGACGAGTCGGCCGAAGGTCGGCACGTTCGTCCTCAACTGCGCGTTCTGGAATCCGGTGCTGCTCGCCCGCGAGATCACCACCACCGTCGCCCTCACCGGCGGCCGTCTCGAACTGGGCCTCGGCACCGGCTATGTACGCGAGGAGTTCGAGCAGGCCGGCCTGGAGTGGGGCACGCCCGGCAGCCGCGTCGACCACTTGGTGCGCACCGTCACGGAGCTCGACCGGCTGCTCTCCGCCCCCGACCAGGGCCCCAAGCCCCCGCTACTGATCGGCGGCAACGGCGACCGGATGCTGCGGATCACCGCCGAGCACGCCGACATCGCCGCGTTCACCGGTGCCCGCGCGCCGGCGGGGAACGCGGGCGGCCTCGAACCGCTGACCGGCGACGAGCTCGCGGAACGCGTGGCCACCTACCGGAAGTTCGCCGCCGACCGCGCGGAGAGCGCCGAACTCAACCTGCTCGTGCAGCTGGTGGCGGTGACGGACGACCGCCCCGCCGCCGTCCAGCCTCTCCTCGAACATCTGCCGCAGCTCACCGAGGAGCAGGTCCTCGACTCGCCGCTGCTGCTCGTCGGCACCGTCGAGCAGATCACGGAGCAGCTTCTGGAGCGCCGCGAACGGTTCGGGTTCTCGTACATCACCGTCCTGGAGCCGTCCATGGAGGCGCTCGCGCCGGTGATCGAGGAGCTGCGGGAGCACTGAACGCGCGCCTGCGGGGTCAGATCGACTTCACCCAGCGACGCCAGTGGTCCTCACGGTGGTACCCGGAAGCGGACCACGCGCCGTGCGCCCGTGAGTTGGACTCCAGGACCATGGCGTCGACGCGACGGCCGCCGAGCGCGGCGAAGCGTCGTTCGGCCGCTTCCAGGAGCGCCGTCGCGATGCCCTGGCGACGGTGGTCGGGGTGCACGGCGAGCCGGTAGGCCGAGCAGCGCCACCCGTCGAAGCCGGCGATGACGGTGCCGACGAGTTGCCCGTCGCGTTCCGCGAGGATGAGGGCGTCGGCGTCGCGGGCGATGAGCCGCGCCACCCCGTCGTGGTCGTCGGAGATGCTCGTGCCTTCGGCCGCCTTGCGCCAGAACGCGAGGACCACGTCGATGTCGTCGGGGGTCGCGGCGCGCATGTTCAGATCAGTCACCCCCGGATTCGAACACGGCGGCCTCCGCCCGGCCAAGATCTTTTCACCGGGCGGAGGCGGCAGCTTGCTCAGTGGTGACCTCAGTCCTCGATCACCTGGTAGAGCGTCGTCCAGAAGTCGTTGTGCAGCCGGATCGCGTGCCCCACGGACGCGCCGACCTGGGTGAGGACGATGCCCGTGACGTCGTTGACCGGATCGGCGTAGGTCGAGGTGCCGCTGCCGCCGTCCCAGCCGAACTGGCCGAGCGGCGCGTAGTCGCCGATGTAGGTGCGCACCGCCATGCCGAAGCCCCAACCCCCTTGCTGCGCCTGGCCGAACGACACATGGACGTTCTCGGTGGCGAGGCGTGTGCGGGCGGCCTGCTGCTCGGCGTTGAGGCGGTTGGTGGTCATGAGCCGCACGGCCGGCTTCGACAGGATCCGCTCGCCGCCGTGCACTCCGCCGTTCAGCAGCATCCGGAAGTAGGCGTGGTAGTCGTCGGCGGTGGAGTTCAGCCCGCCGCCCCCGCCGGGGAAGGCCGGGGGCGCGCTGTGGCGTCCGCCCTCGGCCTCGTCCCAGACCTGGAACTCGCCGGTGGCCGGATCGGGGGCGTACAGCGGAGGGAGCCGGTGCATGTCCTCGGCGGGCACGTGGAACCCGGTGTCCTTCATGCCGAGCGGCTCGAAGACGCGCTCGCGCAGGAACGTGTCGAACGACTGCCCGGAGACGCGGGCGACCAGCACACCGAGGAGGTCGCTGGCGATCTGGTACTGCCATTGCTCGCCGGGGTGATGCATCAGCGGCAGCGTGCCCAGGCGCTTCATCCACTCGTCGGGCTCGGGCATCGGCTCCGGGAGGTTCGGGATGATCCCCCGCTCGGCGATCGCCCCGAAGACCGGGGTGCCGATGGCGGTCATATCCATGCCGAGCCCGAACGTCGACGTGAAGATGTCCCGCACGGTGATCGGCCGGCGCGCGGGGACGGTGTCGTCCAGCGGCCCGTCGACCCGCTTCAGCACCTGCCGGTCGGACAGTTCCGGCAGCCACTCCTCGACCGTGTCGTCGAGGCGCAGTCGGCACTCGTCGAGCAGCACCATGCCCGCCGCGATCGAGACCGGCTTGGAGGTGGACGCCATCCGGAAGATCGTGTCCCGGCGCATCGGCCCGCCGCCGTCCTGACGCATCGTCCCCAGCGTCTCGACGTACGTCTCCTCGCCGCGGCTGTAGAGCGCGACCACGCCGGGGATCCGTCCGGACTCGACGTGCCGCGCCAGCAGGTCACGGACCCTGCGCTGCCCCGCCTCGGAGAAACCGCCGCTGATGTGTCCCATCCGCCTGCCCCCTCCGGGCCCGCCCGCGCGGACCCGCCCTCGATGCGATCGCGGACCGCGGAGGTGTCCGGGGCCCAGTCGGTCATCAGCCTGCGCCGGGCCCGGCGGGTGATCAACGGCGAGTTCGACAAGGCTGTGTTGCCCGCCGACGCATCAATGTGCGTTGTGTCACCGCCAGTTGACCGCTAGGTTCACGCTCACAGGGGGAGGCGACAGGCACCGATGGAGCTGCGGGACATAGAGATCTTTCTGACGCTGGCGGACGAGCTGCACTTCGGGCGGACCGCCGAGCGGCTGCACATCACTCCGTCCCGGGTCAGCCATGTCATCAAGAAGCAGGAGCGCCGGCTCGGCGTTCAGCTCTTCGAGCGCACGTCGCGCACGGTACGGCTCACCGCGCTCGGCGGGCAGCTGCGCGACGAGCTGCTCCCGGCCCACCAACGCATCCTCCAGGCGCTCGACCGGACCGCCGCCGAGGGCCGGGCCGAGGCCGGTGAGCTGCACGCCGGCTACACCAGCCCCTGGTGCGCCGACCTGCTGCTGCGGGCCGCCGCGGAGCTGCGCGTTCGACACCCCGGATGGTCCGTGCGGATCCGCGAGATCCAGTTCAACGATCTCTACGGTCCGCTGCACCGCGGCGAACTCCAGCTGCAGATCGCCGAGTTCCCCGTGCTCGAACCCGGCGTCGCCGCCGGTCCCGTACTGCTGCGCGAACCCCGCGCACTGCTGCTGCCGGCCGCCCACCCGCTGGCCGAGCGCCCTTCCGTGTCGCTGGAGGACCTGGCCGAGGTGCCGCTGCTCAGGCTCAAGGGGGACCACCCGAAGGCCCTGGTGGACGTCCACTTCCCCCGGCTCACCCCGCTGGGCCGCGCCATCCCTCGGGGGCCTTCGTACACCTACTGGCACGAGATCCCCGTGCTGGTCGCCGCCGGGTTCGGCGCGTCGATCGTGGCGGCCCGCGCCGCCGAGTACCACGCACGGCCCGGCGTCGCCTTCGTTCCGTTCCGGGACGGTCCGACGCTGGACTACGGCGTGCTGCTCCCCGCCGCCGGCCCGGCACCGCTCGTGCCGGCCTTCGTCGAGCTGCTGCGCTCCCTCGCCGAGGGCGACGCCGACCGGTGAACGGGGGCATACGGGGCCGCGAGCGGGGGCACCCGTACGACGGACCGACACCCTTTGCCGACGCTTTACCATGGATGAGTCACTCGAACTCCTACGAAAGGTGTGAGCGTCCGCCCATGGGCGAGCCTCCCAGTCCCCGTTACGTCCCCCCGCGTGGCCGCCACGAGCGCGCATCCGTCCCGCCCCTGGCCGATCATGGGACGGAGGTGACGTCCCGATGACCGAAGTACTGCTGCTCGCCGTCGCAGTCCTGCTGTCGCTGGCCTGCGGCGCGTTCGTCGCCGCGGAGTTCTCGCTCACGACCGTCGAGCGCGCGGATCTCGAAGAGGCCGTCGAGCGCGGTGAGCGCGGCGCGGCCGGCGCCCTGCGGGCCGTACGGAACCTGACCTTCCAGCTCTCCGGAGCCCAGCTCGGCATCACCGTCACCAACCTGGTCGTCGGTATGCTCGCCGAGCCGTCCATCTCCAAGCTCCTGTCGGGGCCGCTGACGTCCATCGGGCTGTCCGAAGGGGTCTCCTCCTCGGTCGCCCTGGTGCTCGGCACCGCCCTGTCGACCGTGTTCCTGATGGTCGTCGGCGAGCTGGTGCCGAAGAACTGGGCGATCTCCTCGCCGCTGGCCGTGGCCAAGAAGGTGGCGACGCCGCAGCGCTGGTTCAGCGCCGCGTTCCGCCCGTTCATCACGCACCTCAACAACACCGCGAACCGGCTCGTGCGCCGCTTCGGCATCGAGCCCACCGAGGAGCTGGCCTCCGCGCGCGGCCCGCAGGAGCTGATGGCGCTCGCCCGGCACTCCGCGAAGGAGGGCGCGCTGGAGGCGGACACCGCCGAGCTGTTCGTGCGCACCCTGAACCTCGCCGACCTGACCGCGGAGAACGTGATGACGCCGCGCGTCCAGGTCATGGCCCTCGACCTGCAGGCCACCTGCGAGGACGTGGCGAACGCGACGCGGGCCACCGGCCTGTCCCGCTTCCCCGTCTACCGCGGCAGCCTCGACTCGGTCGTCGGCGTCGTGCACATCAAGGACGTCCTGGCCGTGCCGGACGAGCAGCGCGCCCGCAAGGGCGTCGCCGATCTGCTGCGCGAGCCGCTGCTGGTGCCGGAGACGCTGACCGTGGACCGGCTGCTCGACCGGCTCTCCGGCAAGCGGACGATGGCCGTGGTCATCGACGAGTACGGCGGCACGGCCGGTGTCGCCACCCTGGAGGACATCGTCGAGGAGGTCGTCGGCGAGGTCCGCGACGAGCACGACCCGCACGAGACCCCCGACATCGCGGCCGCCGGCACCGACCCGGAGGGCCGGACGCTCTACTCCGCCGACGGCGCCGCCCGCACCGACCAGCTCGCACGGGTCGGACTGCGCGCGCCCGACGGACCGTACGAGACGCTGGCCGGGCTCGTCGCGACGGAGCTGGGCCGGATCCCGGACATCGGCGACAGCGTCGAGGTCACCGGGTGGCGGCTCGACGTCGTGGACGCGCACGGACGCCGGGCGGCCCGCGTACTGCTGCACGCGCCGCTGGTCCTGGACACCGAGGACGGTGGGACGGCGGACGAGACGAGGAGCGGCCGGGCGGCCGCGAAGGCGAGGGCGGCGAGCAAGGCCGACAAGGCCTCTCAAGAGAAGAGGGCCGACAAGGCCTCTCAGGAGAAGGGGGCGGCCCGATGACCGCGATCCAATTGCTCATCGGCCTGGCGACGCTCTTCGTCAACGCCTTCTTCGTGGGCGGCGAGTTCGCGCTGATCTCGGTGCGCCGCAGCCAGATCGAGCCGTACGCCGAGGAGGGCGACCGGCGCGCGCGCAGCGTCATGTGGGGCCTCGAGCACGTGTCGGCGCTACTCGCCGCGGCGCAGCTCGGCATCACGCTGTGCACGCTGGTGCTCGGCATCGTCGCCGAACCGGCCATCGCGCATCTCCTTGAGCCGGTGTTCGACGGGGTCGGCGTGCCGCACGGCCTGGTCCACCCGATCTCGTTCGTGATCGCGCTGACCGTGGCGACGTATCTGCACATGCTGCTCGGCGAGATGGTGCCGAAGAACATCGCGCTCGCCGAGCCGGTCCGCTCGGCGCTGCTGCTCGGCCCGCCGCTGGTCGCCATCGCGCGCGCCCTGCGCCCGGTGATCTTCGCGATCAACGCCTTCGCGAACGGGCTGCTCAAGCTGCTCCGTGTGGAGGCGAAGGACGAGGTCACGGCGACGTTCTCGGACGACGAGCTGGCCCGCATGGTCAAGGACTCCTCCGACGCGGGCCTGATCGACGACCGCGCGCAGGAGCGTCTGCACGACGCGCTCGAACTGGGGCGGCGGCCCATCAAGGACGTCGTCCTGCCGATCGAGAGCGTCGTCTACGCGCGCGTGGGCGTCACGCCCGAGGAGCTGGAGCGGCTCTCCGCCGAGTCCGGTTTCTCGCGCTTCCCCGTGGTGGACGAGGGCCGGCGGATCGTCGGCTACCTCCACGTGAAGGACGCCCTGGACGCGATGCCGCGCGACCTGCCGTTCCGGGTGCCGGACATGCGGTCCATCGCGCGCGTGCGGGAGACGACGCCGCTGGACGACGTGCTGACCGCGATGCGCGGCAGCCGTACGCACGTCGCGGCGGTGCTCGGCTCCGACGGCCGGCTGGCCGGGCTCGTGACGATGGAGGACGTACTGCGGGAGCTGTTCGGCCAGCCGGTGTGAGCCGCTCAGCCTGAGGGGGCCGGGAGCCTCGCGGGGCCGGGAGCCTCGTGGGGCCGGGAAAGGGGAGGCATGAGTCAGCTCGTCCTGAAGGACGTGTCGTACGGGTACCCGGACCGGCCGGTCCTCGACCGGATCTCGCTGTCGGTGCGGCCCGGCGAGAAGACCTGCGTCATCGGTGAGAACGGCTCCGGCAAGTCGACGCTGCTGCGGCTGCTCGCGGGCGAGCTGGTCCCCGCGGAGGGCTCCGTCGTGGTCGGCGCCGACGGCGGCACCGGCTACCTCGCCCAGACGCAGCCGCTGCCGCCCGACGCCACGGTGCAGGACGCGGTCGACGCGGCGCTCGCCGAGCTGCGCGACCTGGAGCGGCGGATTGCCGAGGCGGAGGCGTCCCTCGGTTCGGCGGGGCCCGGCGCGCTGACCGAGTACGCCGATCTGGTGGCGGCCTTCGAGGCGCGCGACGGCTACCGCGCCGACGCCCGTCTGGAGGCGGCGCTGCACGGGCTCGGCGTCCCGCACCTGGAGCGCACGCGCACGCTCGGCTCCCTGTCGGGCGGCGAGGCGGCGCGGCTCGGCCTCGCGTGCGTCCTCGCCCCGCGGCCCGAGCTGCTGCTCCTGGACGAGCCGACGAACCACCTCGACGATCAGGCGCTGGCCTGGCTGGAGGAGCGGCTCCGGGCACACCGCGGCACCGTCGTCGCCATCACCCACGACCGCGTCTTCCTCGGCCGGGTGGCCGGCGCGATCGTCGAGGTCGACGGCGACCGGCACTCCGTCGCCCGCTACGGCAACGGCTGGGACGGCTACCTGGAACAGCGGACCACGGCGCGGCGCCGCTGGGAGGAGCGGTACCGGGCGTGGTCCGACGAGGTGGACCGGCAGGAGCGGATCGCCGAGGACACCTCCGCCCGCCTCTCCGGCGGCTGGCGGATGCGGGACAGCAGCGCCTTCGCCAAGTTCTCCAAGCACCAGCGCTCCGTGGAGGGCCAGGTCTCCGGCGTCGTGCGCAACGCGCGGGAGCGGTTGCGGAGGCTGCGCGCCGACCCGGTGCCGAAGCCGCCGGAGCCGTTGCGGTTCCGGGTGGGCGGGGGCCCTGACGGCGGAGCCCCGGAAGGTGGAGCCCTGGAAGGTGGTGACCATCCCTTCCTGCGCCCCGTGGAGGTGACCGATGTGGCCGTCGAGGGACGGCTCACCGTCGAACGCCTTGTGCTGGAGCCCGGGTCGCGCACCCTGGTGACCGGGCCGAACGGTGCGGGCAAGTCGACGCTGCTCGCCCTGCTCGCCGGGCATCTCGCGCCGGATCGCGGAACGGTCCAACGCCCGCCCCGCATCGGCCACTTGAGCCAGGAGGTCGCACACGACGGCGCCGCGCAGCCGCTCCTCGACGCGTTCGCGGCCGGGCTCGGCGGGCTGCCCGAAGAGCACGCGGAGACCCTGCTGGGACTGGGCCTGTTCCGCGAGGAGGACCTCGCCGTGCCGGTGCGGGACCTCTCCGTCGGCCAGCGCCGCCGGCTCGATCTGGCGCGCCTGGTCACCCGCCCCGCCGATCTGCTGCTCCTGGACGAGCCGACGAACCACGTCTCGCCCGCGCTCGCGGAGGACCTGGACGAGGCGCTGGCCGGCTACGCGGGCACGCTCGTCGTCGTCTCCCACGACCGCAGGCTGCGGGACCGCTTCGAGGGCCGTCAGGTGCGCGTGGCGGGTGGGTCGGTCGTGGGCTGAGTGGGCTTCGTGGCCTGCGGGCGCGGCGCCGCGGGATCCGACGTCGGGGCCTCCAGGATGCCCGGCCCGTGCGGACCGATGCGCGCCGTTCCGACCGCCGTGAGGACCGCGAGCAGCGTGGCGAGCCCCGCGGTGCCGAGGGCCGCGGCCCAGTCGACGTCCAGCAGGTTCGTCGCGCCCGCGACCAGCACCGCCGCGAGCGCCTGCGCGAACGTCCTGATCGCCCGCTCGGCGGTGGCCTTCCAGAATCCGATGCTCCACATGACGCACTCCCCCGTTCGTCGCGCCCGCCCGGCCCGGCGAGCCGGTACGCGCTCCTGGCATACCGCCGCCGGGCGCCGCTGCCCAGCCCCGCGGCGCCCACCACTTCGTTGCCTCGGGATACGATCTACGCAGTCATGCACACGAACCCCCACCACACCAGCCTCGTCGCGGTCGGCGACTCCTTCACCGAGGGCATGTCGGACCTGCTGCCGGACGGTTCCTACCGAGGATGGGCCGACCTCCTGGCCGCCCGGATGGCCGCGCGCACCGAGGACTTCCGCTACGCGAACCTCGCCGTGCGCGGCAAGCTCATCGGCCAGATCGTCGACGAGCAGATCGATGTCGCCGCCGCGATGAAGGCCGATGTCGTGACCCTGGTCGGCGGCCTCAACGACACCCTCCGCCCCAAGTGCGACATGGTCCGCGTCCGCGATCTGCTCACACAGGCCGTGGAGACGCTGGCGCCGTCCTGCGAGCAGCTCGTCCTGATGCGCAGCCCCGGCCGCAACGGCCCGGTGATGGAGCGCTTCCGGCCGCGCATGGAGGAGCTGTTCACCTGCATCGACGAACTGGCGGCGAAGCACGACGCCCTCGTCGTCGACCTGTACGGGGCGCCGGTCCTCGGCGATCAGCGCCTGTGGGACGTGGACCGGCTGCACCTCACCGCGGAGGGCCACCGCCGGGTCGCCGAGGCGGTCTGGCAGGGCCTCGGCTACGAGGCGGAGTCCAACTGGCGCGCCGAGCTGGCGCCCGCACTCCCGCCGAACTGGCTGTCGCGCCGGGTGGCCGACGCCCGCTTCGCCAAGCAGCACCTCGTGCCGTGGATCGGCCGCCGCCTGACGGGAAGGTCCTCGGGCGACGGCCGGGCCCCGAAGCGGGCGGAGCTGGCGCCGTACGTGGACGGGTCGCGGAACCACTCCGCATAAGCGCCCCGGGCGGGCTCACCGCGACACCGCGCGGCGCAACGCGGCACACAGCGGCGCCCCGCCGCATCGCAGCTCAGTCCACGGACAGCACGAGCTTGCCCCGCGTATGCCCCTCGGCATTGAGCCGCCAGGCCTCCGCCGCCTCGGCCAGCGGAAGCACCCGCGCGACGGGCACGGTCAGCTTCCCCGCGTCGGCGAGGCCGGCGAGCGCCGTGAGGTCGGCCGGGTCCGGGCGGACCCACACGTAGTGGCCGCCCTTCTCCGCGGCCTCCGCCTCGACGATGGACGCGAACCGGTCGGGCCGGTCGAGCAGCCGCAGCGAGGCCCCGACGGCTTCCTCGCCACCGACGAAGTCGAGGGCCGCGCCGACGCCTTCGGGCGCAAGCTCCGCGACACGGTCGGCGAGGCCGGGACCGTAGGCCACGGGTTCCGCGCCCAACTCCCGTACGAAGTCGTGGTTGCGGGCGCTCGCCGTGCCGATCACGCGGGCGCCGAGCGCCACCGCGATCTGGACGGCGAACGAGCCGACGCCGCCCGCGGCCGCGTGCACCAGGACCGTGTCACCCACGCCGACCCCCACGCGCTTGATGGCCTGGTGGGCCGTGAGCCCGGCGAGCGGGACGCCCGCGGCCTGCTCCCAGGAGAGCGCTGCGGGCTTGCGGGCCAGCATGCGCACGTGCGCGGAGACGTATTCGGCGTAGGCGCCGAGCTGGGCGACGTCCTTGCGGATGTAGCCGAAGACCTCGTCCCCGGGCGCGTACTCCTCGACGTCGAAGCCGACGCGCTCGACCACTCCGGCCACGTCCCAGCCGGGAACGAGGGGGAAGTGCGTCTCCATGATCGGGTCGAGGCCGCCCGCGGCGAGCTTCCAGTCGACCGGGTTGACCCCGGCGGCCCGGACCCGGATCAGCACCTCACCAGGTGCGACCTTCGGGTCGGGGAGGTCGGTGAGCCGCAGCGCGTCGGGGCCGCCGTATCCGTTCAGAGTGATGGCCTTCATCCGACCAATGGTTGCACACGGCGGTAAATGCAAGCCCCCGATACGTGCGTTTGCAATTAACCCGCGCCTGCAATTACCGTCGGGCGGCGTAAGCACCCGTAGGGCCCGTACCACCCGAGAGGCCACCCACACCATGGCACCGTCCACCATCCCCACCGTCACCCTCAACAACGGCGTCGAGATCCCCCAGCTGGGCTTCGGCGTCTTCCAGGTGCCGGACGACGAGACCACCGCGGCCGTGACCGCCGCGCTCGAGGCCGGTTACCGCAGCATCGACACCGCGGCGATCTACGGGAACGAGACCGGCGTCGGCCGCGCGCTCGCCGCCTCCGGCATCGCCCGCGAGGACCTGTTCATCACGACCAAGCTGTGGAACGCCGACCAGGGCTACGACGCCACGCTCGCGGCCTTCGACGCCTCGCTGGAGAAGCTGGGCCTCGACCACGTCGACCTGTACCTCATCCACTGGCCGACCCCGGAGCGCGACCTCTACCGCGAGACCTGGAAGGCCATCGAGAAGCTGGTCGCCGACGGCCGGATCCGCGCCGCGGGCGTCTCCAACTTCCAGCCCGCGCACCTGGAGCGGCTCCTGGCGGACTCGTCGCTCGTGCCCGCCGTCAACCAGGTCGAGCTGCACCCGGGCCTCCAGCAGAACGAGCTGCGCGCCGTGCACGCCGACCTCGGCATCGCCACCGAGGCGTGGAGCCCGCTCGCGCAGGGCGCGGTCCTCGGCGACGAGGCGATCACCACGATCGCCGCCCGCCACGGCAAGTCGCCCGCCCAGGTCGTGCTGCGCTGGCACCTCCAGCTCGGCAACGTCGTGATCCCCAAGTCCGTGACGCCGACCCGCATCCGCGAGAACCTCGACGTCTTCGACTTCACGCTCACGGACGACGAACTGGCCTCCCTCGCCACCCTCGACCGCGACCTGCGCACGGGTCCGCACCCGGACGAGCTCAACTAACCGTTGGCCAGCTCGCGCTTGAGGATCTTGCCGGTCGCCCCCTTCGGCAGGGCGGCCACGATCCGCACGCGGCGCGGGTACTTGTAGGCGGCGACCCGCTCCCGGACGAACTCCCGTATGGCGTCCGCCTCGGCGCGCTCGCCGGCGCGCAGGCTGACGACGGCGACGACCTCCTCGCCGTGGGTCTCGTGCGGGACGCCGAACACGGCGGCCTCCGCGACGGCGGGATGCTCGTGGAGCACCTCCTCGATCTCCCGCGGGTAGACGTTGTAGCCGGAGCGGATGATGAGGTCCTTCTTCCGGTCGACGACGTAGTAGTAGCCGTCGTCGTCGACGCGGGCGAGGTCCCCGGTGCGCAGCCAGCCGTCCGTGAAGGCCTCGCTGGTCGCCGCCGCGCGGTTCCAGTAGCCCTTCATGACGTTGTCGCCGCGGATCACGATCTCGCCCACCTCACCGACCTCGACGGGCTGCCCGGCGTCGTCGAGGAGGCGGAGCGCGACGCCGTCGACGGGCAGCCCGATCGAGCCGGGTCGGCGGGGCCCGTCCGGCGGGTTGAACGTGGCGACCGGGGACGTCTCGGACAGCCCGTAGCCCTCCAGGATCGGCACCCCGTACGCGCGCTCGAAGGCGTGCAGCGTCCGGACCGGCAGGGAGGCGCCGCCCGAGACGGCGAGCCGCAGCCGTCCGGGCCGCACCCGCACGCCTCCATGGAGCAAGGCCGCGTACATCGTCGGCACACCGAGGAAGAGCGTGACTCCGTCGCGCGCCATGGTCTCCAGTGCCGCGCCGGCGTCGAACCGGGGCAGCAGGGTGAGCGTCGCGCCCGCGCTCACGGCGGCGTTGAGCGCGCAGGTCTGGCCGAACGCGTGGAACAGCGGGAGTCCGCCGAGGACCACGTCGTCCCGGCCGATCCGGAGGATGTCGCGCGCGACGGTGCGCGCGTTGGCGGCGAGATTGCGATGGGTGAGCTCGGCCCCTTTGGGCGCTCCGGTCGTCCCCGAGGTGTAGAGGATCACGGCGGTGTCGTGGTCGGCGCGCTCGACGATCGACATCAACGGCTCGATACCGCAAAGCAGTTGAGTGAACTCCTCCGTCCCCACGGTCAGGCAGGACGTACCCGTCGGCGTGGCGGCGGCAGCGACCTCGTCCGCACACGATGCCGCCGTCACCACGGCACGGGGCTCGCAGTCCCCCAACACGTAGGCGAATTCCCGGGACTTCAGCAGCGGGTTCAGCGGGACCACCACGGCGCCCGCGGCGAGGATGCCGTAGTAGGCGACAGGGAAGTCGACGACATTGGGCACGGCCATGGCCACCCGGTCACCGGCCCGCACGCCCCGCTCCCCCAGCCGCGCGGCGAACCGGGCACAGGCGTCGCCCAGCTCCTCGTACGTGAGACGGCCCCCGCCCTGCCGCACGGCCGGCCGGTCGCCGTGCTCCCGGGCGGCTGCGACGAGGAGGGTGGCAAGGTTGGTCATGCGGCTCCTTCGAGGGCTGATCTTCGGCCGGTGGCTTGTCAACGCGCTGTCCGGCCGGTTTCCTGGCGTTCGGTAACTCCGTGACCAGGTGGCCTCGGGGACCGTCGCGGCGCTGCCGCGCTAGGTCGCGGTCCGGCCCTCCGCTTGCCCCCTCGTGACGTGCGACTTATCCAACGGGGACAGGCAAGGAGCGTGCCCATGAAGCCCCGCGTCCGCAGCGCCGCGCTCAGCGGCTACGTCCCCCTCGCCCGCTCACTCGGCATCGCACCGGAACCGCTGCTGCGCGAGGTGGGCCTGCGCCCCGCCGAACTCTCCGTACAGGACCGGTGGATCCCCGGGCCCGCCGTGACCCGGCTGCTCGAACGGTCGGCCGCCGTGGCGGGCCGCGAGGACTTCGGGCTGCTGCTCGCCGGCCGGCGCCGGTTCGCGAACCTGGGACCGATCAGCCTGGTGGCGCGCGAGGAGCCGACACTGCGCAGCGCGCTCGATCTGCTGATCCGCCACGAGGACGCCTACAACGAGATGCTGCACGGCCGGCTCGACGAGACGGAGGGCCGGTCGGTCCTGAAGGTGTGGCTCGAATCGGGTGAGCCGGAGCCCGCACGGCAGGCGACGGAGCTGGCCGTGGGCGTCTTCCACCACGTCGTGCGGGAGATCCTGGGCGACCGCTGCCGCCCCGCCGCCATCTGCTTCACCCACCCGGCACCCACCGAACCCGGCACCCACCACCGTCTGTTCGGCCCCGCCGTGGAGTTCGGCCGCGCGTTCAACGGCCTGGTGCTGCACACGCGTGACCTCGACGCCCCCAATCCGCACTCGGACCCGCTCCTGCACGCGTACGCCCGCCAGTTCTTCGACTCGGTCACCGAGCCGCGCGGGACCGCCCTCGTCGACCAGGTGCGGGAGCTGATCGAGGCGCTGCTGCCGACGGGGCGCTGCTCCATCGAGGAGGTCGCGCACAGTCTCGGTGTGGACCGCAGGACGGTGCACCGGCATCTGGCGTCGGCGGGGCACACGTTCTCCTCGTTGCTCAACGCCACCCGCGCCCGCCTCGCCGAGCAGTTGGTGGCGAACCCGCGCCAAACGCTGACCGAGATCTCGCTCCTCCTCGGCTTCTCCGCGCCCAGCGGCTTCTCGCGCTGGTTCCGCGAGCAGTTCGGCTGCACGCCGCGGGCCTGGCGGGCCCGGCGTACGGAGAGTTCGGAACGTACAGGGAGGTCGGAAACGGCGGGGAATTCGGAAACAGCGGGGAGATCAACTCCTGTCCCCAAGTGACAAGTTGGCTGTCCCTTCGGGTTAAGCGGGCCGCGTAACCCGTCCTTAACGTGGCGGTGGTAGGCGAGAAACCGCACCGAAGGGTACGAATCCATGCATTTCCACGACGACTCCCTCTACCCCGAGAACCAGCAGAAGCTGGTGATCCAGGCGGCGCCGTACGGCCCCGAGTGGCTGCCCGGCGACGCCGACGACCTGCCGCTGACCATGGACGAGCACGTTCAGGCCGCCGTGGACTGCTACAACGCCGGCGCCACCGTGCTGCACATCCACGTACGCGAACTCGACGGGCACGGCTCGAAGCGCCTGTCGATGTTCAACGAGCTGATGGGCAGGCTGCGCGAGGCCGTGCCGGACATGGTGCTCCAGATCGGCGGCTCGATCTCCTTCGCCCCCGAGGACGAGGGCGGCGACGCGCAGTGGCTCAGCTACGACACCCGCCACATGCTGGCGGAGGTCTCGCCGAGCCCCGACCAGGTCACCATCGCCATCAACACCAACCAGATGAACATCGTCGAGATCTTCGACGACGCCGACATCGAGGGCACGTCCATCGCCAAGCCGGGCTACTACAAGGCGTACCGGGACATGGTGGTCGAGGCGGGCCCCGATTTCTACCTGGAGCACCTCAAGCGGCTGCGGGCGAACGGCATCCAGCCGCACTTCCAGCTCGCCAACCTGTCCCAGCTGGAGACGGTCGAGCGCCTCGTCCGCAAGGGCGAGTACCACGGCCCGCTCGTCCTCAACTACGTGGCGATCGGCGGCGGGTTCGCGGGCCGGCACCCCGCCGACCTGGTCGAGTTCATACGTCGTGTGCCGGACGGCGCCGTGCTCACCATCGAGGCGTCTATGCGCGCGGTGGCTCCTATGAACGCGGTCGGGATCGCGCTCGGCGCCCATGTCCGCGTAGGCAACGAGGACAACCTCTGGAGCCGCAAGGGCGAGCGGATGTCGTCGGTGCAGCAGGTCGAGCAGATGGTGCGGATCGCCGACGCGGTCGGCCGCGAGGTGGCCTCCGGGCCGGAGGCGCGGGAGATCTACCGGCTCGGCGAGTGGTACGACAGCACGGACGAGACGCTCGCGCAGCTCGGCATGGTGCCCAACCGCCGCCCCGGGCAACGGGGTTCGATGCTGCGCTCCGTCTCCGAGTCCGGGGGCGGTCGCTGATGGCGTACGCGGTCCGCTTCCAGGAGACCGGTGGCCCCGATGTGCTGCGCTGGGAACAGGTCGCGGTGGGCGCCCCGGGCCCCGGCGAGGTGCGCATCCGGCATCAGGCGGTCGGCCTGAACTTCGCCGACACCTATTTCCGCACCGGCCTGTACCCGGCGCCGCTGCCCGCGGGGCTCGGCGTCGAGGGCGCGGGCGTGATCCTGGCCGTGGGACCGGGTGTGACGGGCTTCGCCGCGGGCGACCGGGTCACGTACACGGGCAGCCCGCTCGGCGCGTACAGCACCGAGCGCGTCATGCCGACGGGGTCCCTGATCAAGCTGCCGGACGCGATCGGCTTCGACACGGCCGCCGCCATGACGATGCGCGGCCTGACCTCCGCGTATCTGCTGCGCCGCATCCACCCCTTGCAGTCGGGGGACACGATCCTGCTGCACGCGGCGGCCGGTGGCGTCGGGCTGATCCTCACCCAGTGGGCGAAGCTGCTCGGCATCAGGGTCATCGGCACGGTCTCCACGGAGGAGAAGGCGGCCGTCGCCCGCGAGCACGGCTGCGACCACACCATCCTGTACCGGCGCGAGAACGTCGCGGAGCGGGTGCGTGAACTCACCGACGGGGAAGGCGTTCCGCTGGTCCTCGACAGCATCGGCAAGGACACCGTCGAGGCGTCGATGGCCTCGCTGCGCCGCCGCGGACTGCTGGTGTGCTTCGGTACGGCGTCGGGTGTGCCACCGCTGGACGCCATGCAACTGGCCGTCCACGGCTCGCTGTTCGTGACGCGGCCCGCGCTCGCCGACTACATCGCCGATCCGGCCGAACGGGCCGCTCTCGCCGGGGAGTTGTTCGACCACGTGGCGGCCGGCCGGATCACGGTCCGGATCCCGCAGCGGTTCGCGCTGCCGGACGCGGTGGACGCGCACCGCGCCCTGGAGTCGGGCCGCACGACGGGCTCGTCCGTCTTCGTCCTCTGAACCTCCTCCGAACCTCTCCGCGCTTCTCCGGGAGTCCCCATGCCTGTCCGTACCGCCCTCACCGTCGAACCCCTGACCTGCACACTCGGCGCCGAGCTGCACGGGGTTCAGCTCAGCGACGCCGCCCGCGACGAGGAGTTGTTCGTCGAGATCCGTCAACTCCTCCTCCAGTACAAGGTGTTGTTCCTGCGCGACCAGGACATGTCGCGGTCCGAACACGTCACCTTCGCCTCCCGCTTCGGCCCGCTGGAGGACCATCCGGTGGCGGGCAGCGACCCCGAGCACCCCGGCCTCGTCCGCATCTACAAGGACCTCGACAGCAAGCCCGAGCACTACGAGAACGCCCTGCACTGCGACGCGACGTGGCGCGAGTGCCCGCCCATGGGCGCGGTGCTGCGCTGCGTCGAGGGCCCGGCGGTCGGCGGCGACACCATGTGGATCGACATGGCCGAGGCGTACCGGCGCCTGCCCGACCGGGTCAAGCAGCGCATCGAGGGGCTGCGCGCCCGGCACAGCATCGAGGCGACGTTCGGCGCGGCCCTGCCGACGGCGGAGCGACACGCGCTCAAGGAACGCTTCCCTGACGCGGAGCACCCGGTGGTGCGCACACACCCGGAGACCGGCGAGAAGATCCTCTTCGTCAACGCGTTCACCACACACTTCGTGAACTACCACCGCCCCGAGAACGTACGCTTCGGCCAGGACTACGCGCCCGGCGCCGCCGACCTCCTCCGCTACCTGATCAGCCAGGCGGCCGTCCCCGAGTACCAGGTGCGCTGGCGCTGGAGCCCGGACTCCGTCGCGATCTGGGACAACCGCTCGACTCAGCACTACGCCGTCCAGGACTACTGGCCCGCCGTGCGCCGCATGGAGCGCGCCGGCATCACCGGCGACCGACCGTTCTGATGACGGGGTCGGTACTGACGTCGGAGGCCTCGGAGGCCGCGGACACCCCGCCGGTCGTCTCACGCCGCTACGCGTGGCTGGTGTTCGCGCTGAGCTTCGCCCTGCTGCTGTCCGACTACATGTCGCGGCAGGTGCTCAACGCCGTCTTCCCGATGCTCAAGGCCCAATGGCTGCTGTCCGACGGCCAGTTGGGCACCCTGAGCGGTGTCGTCGCCCTCATGGTCGGCGTGCTGACCTTCCCGCTGTCGCTGCTCGCGGACCGCTGGGGGCGGGTGCGCATCCTGGTCGCGGCCGCCTCGGTGTGGAGCCTGGCAACCCTGGGCTGCGCCGTCGCGGCGGGCTACGGCGAGATGTTCCTGGCCCGCTTCGTGGTCGGCATCGGGGAGGCGGCGTACGGCAGCGTCGGCATCGCGGTGGTGCTCAGCGTCTTCCCTTTGGCCCTGCGGGCGACGCTGGCCGGCGCGTTCATGGCCGGAGGCTCGTTCGGGTCCGTCCTCGGTGTCTCGGTCGGCAGCGTCGTGGCCCAGGCGCACGGCTGGCGCTGGGCGTTCGGCGTGATGGGCCTGTACGGGCTCGTGCTCGCGGTCGTCTACGGACTCGTCGTCAAGGAACGCCGGATCGGCGGCACCGACCAACGGTCCAAACGCACCCAACGCCCTTCGATCCGCCCACAGTTGCCCCACCTCTTCAACTCGGTCTCCGTCATCTGCGCCTACGTCGGCAGCGGTCTGCAGATGTTCCTGGCGATGGCGCTGCTGACGTGGATGCCCAGCTATCTGGACCGGGCGTACGGCCTGCCGACGAGCAAGGCGGGCCTGGCGGCCGGGGTGTTCGCCCTCATCGGCGGGATCGGCATGATCGCCTGCGGCGCCGTCGCGGACCGCCTCAGCCGGTCGGCGCCGATCCGCAACTGGACCGTGTCGATCGTCTGCAGCCTCGGCTCCCTCGCCCTCCTGGCCACC
Organism: Streptomyces sp. UC4497; assembly: GCF_054871485.1. NCBI lineage: Bacteria > Bacillati > Actinomycetota > Actinomycetes > Kitasatosporales > Streptomycetaceae > Streptomyces > Streptomyces sp. UC4497. Next base: position 207,835 of record NZ_JBTYHB010000005.1, read on the forward strand.
GGTTTCCTACTGCCCACCGGCCCGGCGCAGCTCGCGCTGGTCGGCCTCGGCACGCTGCTCGCGGGTGGCACGTCGGGCCCCGCGGCGGCGATGGTGGCGAGCCTGACGCCCGCCGCCCTCGCGGCGACGGCGCTCGCCACGCTCACCCTCGCCAACAGCCTCATCGGCCTCGCGCCCGGCCCCGCCCTGACCGGCATGCTCGCCGACCACCTGGGCCTGGCCGGGGCGCTGCGCGTGATCCCGCTGGTCGCACTCCTGGGCGCCACGGCCTTCGCCATCGGCAGAAGCACGTACGAGAAGGACCTGCGCCGACCGACCACCTTGGGGCCCTCCCCATGAACAACGTGAGCGGCACGAACAACATGCACAACCCGGAACAGCCCACCGTGGTGATCGTCCCCGGCCTGCGGGACCACGTCCCGGACCACTGGCAGACCTACCTCGCCCATGAACTCCCCCGCTCCCGCACGGTCCCACCACTGGAACACGACCGCCTGAGCCTCGCCGCCCAAGTGACGTCACTGGAAAGGGAGTTGATGGAGACGTCCGGCCCCGTCCTCCTGGTGGCGCACAGCGCGGGCGTGCTGACCACCGTCCACTGGGCGCGGCAGCACAGCGCACGCGTCGTCGGAGCACTGCTCGCCGCCCCGCCCGACTTCGACGCCGAACTGCCCGACGGCTACCCCTCCCGCAAGGAGCTGCGCGAGCACGGCTGGTCACCGGTCCCGCGCGAGCGACTCCCCTTCCCCAGCATCGTCGCCGCGAGCAGGAACGACCCCTTGGCCTCCTTCGACCGGGCGAGTTCCCTGGCCGCCTACTGGGGCAGCCGCCTCGTGGACCTCGGCCCGGTCGGCCACCTCAACCCCACCTCCGGCTACGGACGTTGGCCCCGCGCCATGGACTTGCTGAGCGAACTCGTCTCCAGAAGCGCGGCCAGCCCGTCGACGTAGATGCCGTGGAAGAGCTCCTCGGCCTCGGCGTCGGTCACTCCGACCGGGGTGAACGAGCCGGACCACTCGACGCGGGAGGTGTCCGGGCTACCGGGGACGGGGTGGACCGTCAGGGTGGAGAGGTAGCCGGTGACGGGGAACGGGGCCTGCTCGATGGCGTAGCTGTAGCGGCGCTCGGCTTCGTTGAACTCGACGAGCCGCTCGACGATGACGCCACCGTCCGCGTTGGTGAGGCGGCGCACGCGGCCACCCTCACCGAGTTCGCTCTTCGGGATGTACGGGAGCCAGTCCGGCAGCGAGCCGAAGCCGCCGATGAGCTGCCAGACGCGGTCGGGGCTCTGCGGGATGTCGAGGGATGCGGTGGTGGAAGCCATCGTGGGCCTCTCCTTCACGGTCAACTGGGTCAACTGGTTCGGGTTCAGGCGTTGTTCGGGAGCGGGGCGGCAGGGCTGACGAGGCCCTCGGCGCGCAGCTCGGTCCAGAACGCGGCCGGGATCTCCTCGGCGAGGGCGGCGGTGTCCTCGGCGATGCGGCTGGGGCGGGTGGCGCCGGGGATGACGGCGGCGGAGGCCGGGTGGGCCAGGGAGAACTGCAGGGCGGCGGACTTGATGCCGATGCCGTGCTTCTCGGTGAGGGCCTTGAGCCGGCCGACGCGCTCGATGATCTCGGCGGGCGCCTCCGCGTACTCGAAGTGGGTGCCACCGGCGAGGATCCCGGAGCTGTAGGGGCCGCCGGCCACCATGTCGACGCCCTGCTCCTGGGCCATCGGAAGCAGACGCGTGAGGGCGTGCTCGTGGTCGAGGAGGGTGTAGCGACCGGCGAGCAGGAAGCCGTCCGGCTGCGGCTCGTCGAGGGCGAGGGTCAGCTCGATGGGCTCGGTCTTGTTGACGCCGAGGCCCCAGGCCTTGATGACGCCCTCGTCGCGCAGCCGGGACAGGACGCGGAAGGCGCCGGTGCGGGCCTCCTCGAACTTCTGGATCCACTGGTCGCCGTGGAAGTCCTGGGCGATGTCGTGGACCCAGACGATGTCGAGGCGGTCGGTGCCGAGGCGCTTGAGGCTGCCCTCGATGGAGCGCTCGGTGGCGTCGGCGGTCCACTCGTGGAGGATCTTGTTCGGGTTGCCGTGCTCGAACAGGCCGCCCTTCTCGCCGAAGTCGGGGACGTCCGTCTCGTGCTCGTCGAGGATGACGCGGCCGACCTTGGTCGACAGCACGTAGGAGTCGCGCGGCTTGGTGGACAGGACCTCGCCCAGGCGCTCCTCGGCGAGGCCCGCGCCGTAGAAGGGGGCGGTGTCGAAGTAGCGGATGCCGTGGTCCCAGGCCGCCTCGACGGTGGCGCGGGCCTCGTCGTCGGGGATCGCGCGGAACATGTTGCCGAGGGGAGCGGTGCCGAATCCGAGCCGGCCGGGGAGGAGGGACTTGATGCCCATGGAGCTCTTTCCTTGCCTTGGTGCTGGTGTGTCTTGGTGCTGGTGTGTCCTGGCGCTGTACGCCTGCTGCTGCGTGCGCGGCCTTGCGGAAATTTCTTGTGGTTTCTCCTGCTCCGCGCCTCTTGCTCCTCCGAGGTTAGGATCAACGGGTAAGACCGTCCAAGACTCACTTGGACACACTTGAGTCCCCCGAGGTCCAACATGCTTGACCTGCGACAACTTCGCTATTTCGTGGCCGTGGCCGAGGAGGAGCACGTCGGCCGGGCCGCCGAACGACTGCACATCTCGCAGTCGCCGCTGAGCCGGCAGATCGCCCAGCTGGAGAAGAACCTCGGCCTGAGCCTGTTCGAGCGCAGCCAGCAGCGCATCCGGCTCACCTCCGACGGCCGCGTCTTCCTCACCGAGGCGACCGCCCTGCTGCGGCACGCCGCCCGCCTGGAGAACCTCGGCCGCCGTCTCGGCCGCGGCGAGGAGGGCGGCCTGTGCGTCGGCTACGTCGGCGACGCCATGCACACCGGCCTGCTGCCCAAGGCGCTGCGCTCCCTCAACGAGGAGCGCCCCGGCATCCACGTCGCCCTCTACGACATGACCGCGCACGACCAGTTCGAGGGCCTGCGCCAGCGCAGCCTCGACATCGCCCTGGCCCCGGAGGCGCCGCCCGAGGACGATCCGGACCTGCGCAGCGCGCTCCTCCTGGAGGACCCGCTGCTGCTGGCCGTCCCCAGCACCCATCCGCTGGCGGACGCTGCCGAGGTGCGGCCCGAGGACCTCGACGGTCTGCCGTGGATCGCGGTCGAGGACGGTCAGGACCACGTCTGGCGGGACGACTTCGTCGCGGCCTGCGCCGCCGCCGGGTTCACCCCGGACATCCGCTTCGAGGCACCCGAACCGCTCACGGCGGTGGGTCTGGTGGCGTCGGGGCTGGGCATGGCGTTCGTCCAGCGGAGCATGCTGACCGGCCGCACCGCCGGGATCACCGTGCGCGAACTCCCCTGGTTCCAGCGGTCCGTTCGGCTGTGGGCGAGCTGGCACCGGATCGATCTGCGGCCGGTCGTCGCGTCGTTCCGTACGACGGTGCTGGCTACCGGGGACGGGGAGTCCAACGACTGAGGCGCTGCTAGACAACTCCCCAGCCCCGCAACCCCGTTGGGAGGCTCAGCGCAGCGGGTCGAACGCCGTCAGGTCCGTCCCCGGCTCCGCCCCGCGCGCCAGCCGGGCCGCGACCGAGCCCGCGTACGGGCCCATGGTGAGGCCGGACGCGCCGAGGCCGTTGACCACGACCAGGCCGGGGACCTTCGGGACCGCGCCGAGCAGCGGGCGGATGCCGGGGCCCACCGGGCGGAACCCGATGCGGGTCTCCACGTGCGTGGCGTCGGCGAGGCCGGGGGCGACCGCCAGCGCCTCGTCGAGCACCTCCTTCATTCCGGCCGCGGTGACCCGGTGGTCGAATCCGGCGCCGTCCTCGCGGGTGGCGCCGACCACGATCCGCGAGTCGTCGAAGGCCAGCAGGTAGTGCCGGGACATCGGCAGCACGACCGGCCAGTCCGTGGTGTCCGTGCCCGGCAGGCGCAGGTGCATGATCTGGCCGCGCTGCGGCTCGACCCGTACCTGCACACCGAGCGGTTCGAGCAGTTCGGGCGCCCAGGCTCCGGCCGCCACGATCACGGAGTCCGCGCCGATGGTCTCGCCGTCGACCCGCACGCCGCGCACCGCGCAGTCGGCCCCGTCCGCGACGAGCGCCGCCGTGCCCTCGACGATCCGGGCGCCGTGCCGCACCGCCGCCCGGCACATCGCGTCCCGCACCAGGCGGCCGTCGAGGCGTGCCGCGCCGGGGATGTGCACGGCGGGGCCCCCGTGCCCGAGCGGCGGGAAGAGCTCGCGGGCCCGACGCGCGTCGACCAGCTCCACGTCGCCCGCGAGCGGGGACCCGGCCGCACGCTCGGACACCCGCCGCAGCACGTCCTCCGCCTCGTCCTCGGTGGTGAGCCGCAGCGAGCCGACCTTCCGGTACCCGAGGTCGGTCTCCCCATCGGCGGCGAGGGCCGCGCGCAGGTCCTCGTAGTACTCGGCACCCGCGACCGCCATCCGGTACCAGTCCGGGTCGTCGACCCGGGACGACCACGGGCAGATGATGCCGGCGCCGGCGGACGTGGCGCGCCCCTCGATCCGCGAGTCCACGAGGGTCACGTCGACCCCGGCGCGGGCGAGTTCGTACCCGGCGGCCGCTCCGGCGATCCCGCTGCCGACGATCACTGTGCGCATGCGTGCTCCTTCTCGTTTCCGGTTCGACCGCGTCCACGTGACCGAGCAACGGGGCGGGATCGACGCCCGCCCCACTGCAGGACTCCGACCTGTACGTTCCTACATTCGGACGACGGTTCGGAGCCTGTAGGGACGCCCGGTAAACTCCCTACACGTGACTGCGCCTGCAAAGCCCCGTATCCCGAATGTTCTCGCCGGCCGCTATGCCTCCGTCGAGCTCGCCACCCTCTGGTCCCCCGAGGAGAAGGTGAAGCTGGAGCGACAGCTCTGGCTCGCCGTGCTGAAGGCCCAGAAGGACCTCGGGATCGACGTCCCGGACGCCGCCATCGCCGACTACGAGCGCGTGCTCGACCAGGTCGACCTGGCCTCCATCGCCGAGCGCGAGAAGGTCACGCGGCACGACGTGAAGGCCCGCATCGAGGAGTTCAACGCGCTCGCCGGGCACGAGCAGGTCCACAAGGGCATGACGTCCCGCGACCTGACGGAGAACGTCGAGCAGCTGCAGGTCCGGCTGTCCCTCGAGCTGATCCGGGACCGTGCCGTCGCCGTGCTCGCGCGCCTCGGCAAGCTGTCCGGCGAGTACGCGGAGCTGGTCATGGCCGGCCGCTCGCACAACGTCGCCGCGCAGGCCACCACCCTCGGCAAGCGCTTCGCGACCGCCACCGACGAGCTGCTCGTCGCGTACGGCCGGGTCGAGGAGCTGCTGAACCGCTACCCGCTGCGCGGCATCAAGGGCCCGGTCGGCACCGCCCAGGACATGCTCGACCTGCTCGGCGGCGACGCCGACAAGCTGGCCGACCTGGAGCAGCGGATCGCCCAGCACCTCGGCTTCTCGCAGGCCTTCACCTCCGTCGGCCAGGTCTACCCGCGCTCGCTCGACTACGAGGTCGTGACCGCGCTCGTCCAGCTCGCCGCGGCCCCCTCGTCGACGGCCAAGACGATCCGGCTGATGGCCGGGCACGAGCTCGTGACCGAGGGCTTCAAGCCGGGCCAGGTCGGCTCCTCCGCGATGCCGCACAAGATGAACACCCGCTCCTGCGAGCGCGTCAACGGCCTCATGGTGATCCTGCGCGGCTACGCGTCGATGACCGGCGAGCTGGCGGGCGACCAGTGGAACGAGGGCGATGTGTCCTGCTCCGTGGTCCGCCGTGTCGCGCTGCCGGACGCGTTCTTCGCGCTCGACGGTCTGCTGGAGACGTTCCTGACCGTGCTCGACGAGTTCGGTGCCTTCCCGGCCGTCGTCGCCCGTGAGCTGGACCGCTACCTGCCGTTCCTCGCCACCACGAAGGTGCTCATGGCGTCGGTGCGGGCCGGGGTCGGCCGCGAGGAAGCGCACGAAGCGATCAAGGAGAACGCCGTCGCCTCCGCCCTCGCGATGCGCGAGCAGGGCGCCGAGCGCAACGAGCTGCTCGACAAGCTCGCCGCCGACTCCCGCATCCCGCTGGACCGTGCGCAGCTCGACGAGCTGATGGCGGACAAGCTGTCGTTCACGGGCGCCGCCGCCGGTCAGGTCGCGCAGATCGTGGCCCGCGTCGAGGAGATCGTGAAGCAGCACCCGGAGGCCGCCGGTTACACGCCGGGGGCGATCCTCTGACCCGGCTTACCCAAGCGGACCTGGAGGCCGCTCGTGACCGTCTCGTTCCGGACGTCGTCGCGAGCGGCCTTCGGGTTCTCTTCTGCGGGATCAACCCGGGCCTCATGACGGCCGCCACCGGCCACCACTTCGCCCGCCCCGGCAACCGCTTCTGGCCGGTCCTCCACCTCTCCGGCTTCACGCCCCGGCAGCTCAAGCCGTCCGAGCAGGAGGAGCTCCTCTCGTACGGGCTCGGGATCACGAACGTCGTCGCGCGGGCCACCGCACGGGCGGACGAGCTGAGCGCGGAGGAGTACCGGGAGGGCGGGCGCGTACTGGAGGAGAAGGTCGCCGAGCTGCGGCCACGCTGGCTCGCCGTGGTGGGCGTGACCGCGTACCGCTCGGCCTTCGGTGAGCCCAAGGCGAAGATCGGCCCGCAGGAGCGGACGATCGGCGGCGCCCGGGTGTGGGCGCTGCCCAACCCCAGTGGCCTGAACGCCCATTGGACGGCGGCGACCATGGCGGAGGAGTACGCACGCCTCCGCGAGGCCGCCACCGACGACGCCTAGGCCCCTATAAAGAGTTCCTGGCTCACGGCTTGCTGGCCACCACCCCGTACTGGGCGACCTGCGTGCCCTCCTCGTCGCGCCAGCGCGCGCACGAGACGAGGCCGGGCTCCACGAGGTCCAGGCCGTCGAGGAACGCCGCCACCTCGGCACCCGTGCGGGCGGTGATCGGCGGCTTCGCGTTCTCGTTCCAGAACGCCATGGCCTCCGTGTTGCCCTCGCCGCCCAGTTCGAGGGTGGGGTGGGTGAGGACGACGTAGCTGCCCGAGGGGACGGCGTCGACGAGCTCGCGCACGATGGACGTGGCCTCCTCCGTGTCGAGCACGAAGTTGAGGATGCCCAGGAGCATGATCGCGACCGGGCGGTCGAAGTCGAGGGTCTCGGAGGCCGCGTCGATGATCGCCCTCGGGTCGCGGGCGTCCGCGTCCACGTAGTTGGTGCGGCCCTCGGCGGAGCTGGTGAGCAGCGCGCGGGCGTGGGTGAGGACGATCGGGTCGTTGTCGACGTAGACGACGCGCGCGTCCGGCGCGATGCGTTGGGCGACCTCGTGCGTGTTCTCCACGGTCGGCAGGCCCGTGCCGATGTCGAGGAACTGGCGGATGCCCGCCTCGCCGGCGAGGAAGCCGACGGCGCGCCCCAGGAACGCGCGGTCGGCGCGGGCGACCTCGCCGATGCTCGGGTACATGGACGTCACCATGTCGCCGACCTTCTCGTCGACCTCGTAGTGGTCCTTGCCGCCCAGCCAGTAGTTCCACACGCGCGCGTTGTGCGCGATGTGGCTGGAGATCCGTCCCTCCGGCCTGGACCCGTCGGTGTCAGTCATGCGATCTCCCTCGTACGTTGCCGGGCTCCACTCAAGATCCCATCTTGGCACGGGAGTTCGATGATGTGCGCGACAGGCCCGCCGCTCTATGCGTCCCTGCGCCGCACGGCCCACCATCCGGCGAGCAGCGCGGCCGTCGCCCACAGCGCGGTCACGGCGAGCCCGGCCCAAGGACCGAGGGAGCCCTCCGCGTGCTGGTGGAGGATCTGCTGGCCCGCGCGGTCGGGCAGGAAGTCGGCGACCGAGCCCGCGATGTCCCCGATGACGAAGGACACGATCAGCAGGAACGGCACGAGGATGCTCAGCACCGCCACCGCGCTGCGCAGCACGGCCGTGAGCCCCGCCGCGAACAGCGCCATCAGCGCCAGATACACCCCGCCGCCGACGCAGGCCCGCAGCGCCCCCGGGTCGCCGAGGCCGAGCGTGTACGGGCCCATGAACGCCTGGCCCACGAGGAACGCGGTGAAGGTCGTGAGCAGGCCGACGACGAGCCCGCAGCCGCCGATGACCGCCGTCTTCGCGGCGTAGAAGAGGTTCCGGTTCGGCACGGCGGCGAGCGAGACGCGCAGCGCGTTGTTCAGGTACTCGGAGGAGACGGCCGTGGCGCCGAAGGCGAGCACCGCGATCTGGCCGAAGTTGAGGGCGTAGAACGCCTCGAAGAGGAGGTCGCCGCCGTTGCCTGCCTCTTCCTGGCCGATGGTGGAGAACGTGAGGGTGGTGATGGTGAGGGTCGCGACGAAGACGGCGAGCAGCGAGCCGAAGCTGCCGCGCAGCGATCTGATCTTGATCCACTCGGAGTGCAGTACGGCGGTGGTCGACATGGCGGGCGTGGCGGACACGGCGGTCATGGGTCAGGCCTCCTGGAGGGGCGTGGCGGCGAACTCGGCGTCGTTCGCGGTGAGGGCGAGGTAGGCCTGCTCCAACGAGGCCTGTTCGTCGGCGAGTTCGAGGACGGGGACACCTTCGGCGGCGGCCAGCGCGCCCACGTCGGCGGCGGTGACGCCCTCCACGTCGCAGCGGCCGTCGTCGGCGAGCGTCACCGTGTGTCCCGCGCGCACGAGTGCGGCGCGCAGCCGGGCGGGGTCCGTGGAGCGCACCCGTACGCGGCGGGTGCTGTGCGCGGCGATGAAGTCCGGCATGGGGGTGTCGGCGAGGAGCCGGCCGCGGCCGAGGACGACGAGGTGGTCGGCGAAGGTCGCGGTCTCGTTCATGAGGTGGCTGGAGACCAGCACCGTGCGTCCGGCGCGCGCGAGGTCGCGCAGCAACTCCCGGATCCAGATGATGCCTTCGGGGTCGAGCCCGTTGGACGGCTCGTCGAGCAGCACGACTTCGGGGTCGCCGAGGAGCGCCGCCGCGATGCCGAGCCGCTGCCGCATACCGAGCGAGAACGTCTTGACCCGCTTCTTCGCCACGGATGCGATCCCGGCCTGTTCCAGCACCTCGTCGACCCGTCGCGTCGGGATCCGGTTGCTGACGGCGAGCGCCCGCAGGTGCTCCCGCGCGGTGCGGGAGCCGTGCGCCGCCTGCGGGTCGAGCAGGGCGCCCACCACGCGCAGCGGTTCGTTGTACGTGGCGTACGGGCGGCCCCCGATGAGCGCGGTCCCGGAGGTGGGGCGGTCGAGGCCGAGGGCGAGGCGCATCGTGGTGGACTTGCCGGCGCCGTTCGGGCCGAGGAAGCCGGTGACGCGGCCGGGGCCGACCTGGAAGGTCAGCCCGTCGACGGCGCGCGTCGTGCCGTACTCCTTGGTGAGGTCCTGGACGTCGATACTGGTCATGGCCTCAGAATCGTCCGCGTCAGGGTGCTCGGGCCTCCCCCGCCCGGGGAGTTCGCCTCCCCCGTGCGGGGGAGCCGTCGGGCGCGGGGCGGCTGGCACGATGACGGTATGCCCCGCTTCCTGAGACCGCTCGCGCGCGCGGTCACCTACACCCGCTGGCTGCATCTGCTGTGCTCGTCGGTGATCGCCTTCGTGTTCGCGATGGTCTACCCGGGGCTCTCCTCTCCCACTGTGGGCGACTGGGTGCTCGTCTACGTGACACCGGTGCCGCTGCTCCTGTTGCTCGGTTCGATTCCGGTGATCCGGCGCTCGGAGGGGCTGCAGGCCCGGATGATGCTGTTTCCGGGGAAGCACGCGCGCGGGGCCGATCACGCGGGCGGGACCGATCACGTGCGTGGGGCCGACACCGGCGCGGAGCGCGAGATCTCGGTCGCGCCCTCGGCGTCGTGGCAGGACCGCGGCCGCACGTCGGTATGGATGGTGTTCCGACTGTTCCTCGGGCTCACGGTCGGCCTGTTCTCGGGCCAAATGGCCGCCCTGACAATGGAGTTGACCGGCAACGTCATGGGCATGCGGCCCGAGTCGTTCTCGCCGCTGCCCGTGCCGGAGGGGCGCTGGTCGTGCGCGGTGACGATCCCCCTCGTCCTGCTGTTCATGGTGTACGCGGTGGCGGGCGCGGGGTGGCTGACGGCCCGCGCGGCCCAGGTGCTCCTCGGGCCGTCCGGGGCGGAGCGGCTCGCCGCCCTGGAGGAGCGCACCGAACAACTCCTGGAGCGCAATCGTATCGCCCGCGAGCTGCACGACTCCATCGGCCATGCGCTCACCGTCGCCGTCGTGCAGGCGGGTGCGGCGCGGGCGGCGGGCGATCCGGCGTTCACGGACCGGGCCCTCGGCGCCATCGAGGAGACCGGCCGGGCCGCCCTGGAGGAGCTGGAGCGGGTGCTCCTGGTGCTGCGCGAGGCGGAGCAGCCGGTGGGCAGCCGCCCCACCCTCCAGGAGGCGGACCGACTGCTCGACTCGGCGCGGGCCTCGGGGGCGAAGGTGGAGGTGACGGTGTCGGGCCCGCTGGAGACGGTGCCGGGGCCGGTGTCCCGCGAGGGCTACCGCATCCTTCAGGAGGCGCTCACGAACGTGCTGCGGCACTGCGGAACCGTGCCGGTCACCGTGACCCTCCAGGTCGCCGACAAGCACCTCGTCCTGGAGGTGCGCAACCCGCTGCCGCCGGAACGCGGGTCCGGTCACGGCGGTACGGGAAGCGGCCTGCGCGGCGTCCGGGAGCGCGCGGCACTGCTCGGCGGCCACGCACGGACGGGCCCGCTCCACGACGAGTGGCAGGTTCACGTCGAACTGCCGATCGCCTGATCCGTCGCGTGATCTAGTCTGGCGGCGTGCCGCTGACTGTTCTGCTCGTAGACGACGAACCGCTCGTCCGCGCGGGCCTGCGCGCCGTCCTCGAAGCGCAGCCGGACATCACGGTGGTGGGCGAGGCCGCGGACGGTGCGGCGGTCGTGCCACTGGTCCGCGAGCTGCGGCCCGACGTGGTCGCCATGGACGTACGCATGCCGCTGCTCGACGGGATCGAGGCCACGCGCGCGGTGCTGCGCGGCGCCGAGCGGCCGCCGAAGATCCTCGTGATCACCACGTTCGAGAACGACGAGTACGTGTACGGGGCGCTGCGCGCGGGCGCCGACGGCTTCCTCCTGAAGCGGGCACGCCCCGAGGAGATCGTGCACGCGGTGCGCCTCGTCGCGGCGGGCGAGTCGCTCCTGTTCCCGGCCGCGGTCCGCAAGTTGGCGGCGGAGTACGGGAGTTCGGTGGCCCGTGCGGCTCTGGAGCGCGCGGCGCTGACCGAACGCGAGGAGCAGGTGCTGCGGCTCATGGCGCGCGGCCTGTCGAACGCGGAGATCGCCGCGGACCTCGTCGTCGGCACCGAGACGGTCAAGTCCCACGTGAGCGCGGTGCTGACGAAGCTGGGCGCGCGGGACCGGACGCAGGCGGTGATCGCGGCGTACGAGTCGGGGTTCGTGGCACCGAGTTGAGTCCCGACCTGCATCGTTGTTGAAGCCCGACCTGCACCGTTCCGGGCGCGCGCGGGTGAGCAACGTACGTCACAGAGGTGCACCCGACTCTCGCCGGTGTCGGCGGCTGCGGGTACCATCCGGCGAACACGCGCGACTGCGGGGAGGACGACGGTGGGGCGGCTGACCGGCGGAGACCCCTCTCTGCTCAGGCGGATCAATTCCGCGGTGGTGCTGCACGCGCTGCGCTCCACCGATTTCGCGACGCTCACCGAGGTCACCCGCGTCACCGGCCTGTCGCGGCCCACCGTGGAGGGCGTCGTCGAGGGGCTCATCGTGGCCGGGCTCGTCGTGGAGACCACGGTCGAGGAGCCGGGTGCGCGGCGGCAGGGCCGGCCCGCGCGCAAGTTCCGCTTCCGGGCCGAGGCCGGGCATCTGCTCGGCCTGGAGATCGGCGCGCACCGGGTGACAGCGGTGCTCTCGGCGCTCGACGGCAGGGTGCTCGGTTCGGCGTCCAAGGAGGTCGACGAGGCCGCGTCGGTGGACGAGCGACTGGAGAAGCTGCGCGGCACCGTCGCCGATCTGCTGCGCCGCGCGGGCGTGGCCCGTGGCTCGCTGTGGGCGGTCGGCGTCGGCAGCCCGGGGATCGTGCAGGCGGACGGCACGGTGCGGCTCGGCACCGCGCTGCCGGGCTGGACCGGGCTTCCGCTCGGCGAGCGGCTGCGACGCTCCTTCAAGTGCCCGGTCCTCGTGGAGAACGACGCGAACGCGGCGGCCGTGGCCGAGCACTGGCAGGGCGCCGGGGCGAAGACCGACGACATGGTGTTCGTCCTCGCGGGGCTCAGCCCCGGGGCCGGCGCCCTGATCGGCGGCCGCCTGCACCGTGGCTTCGGGGGCGCCGCCGGGGAGATCGGCGCGCTGCACCTGCTGGGCCGCGAGGTGCGGCCCGAGGCGCTGCTGTCCACCACGGGCGAACCGCTGCACCCGCTGGACGAGCTCGCCGTGGCGCATGTGTTCACGCTGGCGCGCGAGGGCGACGACCGGGCGGCCGCCGCGGTCGAGCGGTTCCTTCAGCGGCTCGTGCACGATGTCGCGGCGCTGGTGCTCGCGCTCGATCCGGAGCTGGTCGTCGTGGGCGGCTGGGCCGCGGGGCTCGACGGCGTGCTCGAACCGCTGCGGCGGGAGCTGGAGCGCTACTGTCTGCGGCCCCCGCGGGTGACGTTGTCGACGCTGGGCGAGGCGGCGGTGGCCACGGGGGCGTTGCGGCTCGCACTCGACCATGTAGAAGAGGAACTCTTCGCTACGGAGAGCACGGTGACCGCACGCCGGTAGGCACCGGCGCGCTCCGTACCAAAGCCCCCGTCTTTACGAAGCCCGAGGCTTACGAACCCCGAGTCCTACGAAGCCCGCGTCTGCGGAGCGTGGTGGATCTCCACGCCCGCCGTGTCACCGAAGGTGAGCCGGCAGGTGTCCGCGCGGTAGGTCGCCACCGAGACGGCGGCGGTCGTGCCGCGGCTGAAGTAGCGGGTCGTCACGACGAGCACCGGGGCGCCGGGCAGCCGGTCGAGCTCCTTCGCGTCGTCGGCGCGCGCCGAGCCCAGCTCGACCGCGCGGTCCTCCCCGTCGAGCCCGAGGCGCTGCAGCTCCCGCACGACCGCACGCGCGCGTGCGGCGCCGGACGCGGCGTCGATGGCCGTCAGGTCGGGGGCCGAGCCCACGGGGACGTACAGCAGCTCGGCGGCGACCGGCTGGCCGTGCGAGACCCGCGTGCGGCGCAGGACGTGCACCTCGGTGTCCGGCGCGGTCTCCAGGGCCGCGGCGACGGCGCCCGGCGGAACCTCGAACGTGGAGTCGACGGCCTGCCACGCGTCCTCGCTGCCACCGGGCCAGTCCCGGTCGTTCGACGCGACGGCGACGCCCATGCGGGGCGGCGCGACCGTGGTGCCGACGCCGCGGCGGCGCTGCAGCCGGCCTTCCAGCTCCAGCTGCTCCAGGGCCTGACGGAGGGTGGCGCGGGCGACGCCGAAGCGGGCCGCGAGGTCCCGCTCGTTCGGCAGGATCTCGCCCACCGTGAACTCGGAGTCGAGCGCATCGGTCAGCACGGTCTTCAGGTGCCAGTACTTCGGCTCCGGAGCCGCTTCCAACTGCGTGGTCCCCACCCTGTCCTCCGCAACAGCCGCGCCCTGGCAGGTTTTTATCGACCTTGTTTATTAAAGGTTCCTGCCTTATCCCTGCGAGCGTAGGACTGCTCTCGGAACTTGGTCAATACCAATCGTCGTCCGGTTCTCACAGGGCGGAACGCGGCGCACACAGAGCGGAACGCGGAAGGCCCGCCCCCGTTTGCGCAACGGGAGCGGGCCTTGACCGGGCGTGCGGAGCGGCGGCTAGCGGAGCGAGCCGAGCTTGTCCGGGTTGCGCACGATGTAGATCTGCTGGATCCGGCCTTCGCCCACGCCGAGTTGGAGGACGGCGTCCGGCTTGCCGTTGACGGTGACGAGCACACCGAGCGTTCCGTTGAACTCCACGATGTGCAGCTCGAAGCCCTCCGCACCTCCCTGTCGCACGGCGCCCTGCACGAACCGGCCCACCTTGTCGGCGCTCTCGATGACCCGCAGCGGCGCCCTGGCCTTGCCGCCGCTGTCGCCCACGAGCTGGGCGTCCGGGGCGAGCATGGCCATCAGCCCGTCGAGGTCGCCCTCGGTGGCGGCGGCCAGGAAGCGCTCGGTGAGGTCGCGCTGCTGGACCGGGTCGACGTCGAAGCGGGGCCGGCGCTCGTCCACGTGCTTACGCGCGCGCGTAGCGAGTTGCCGCACGGCGGCCTCGCCCCTCTCCAGCGTGCCGGCGATCTCCGCGTAGGAGAGGCCGAATGCCTCCCGCAGCACGAACACCGCGCGCTCCAGCGGCGAGAGGGACTCCAGGACGACGAGGACCGCGAGCGACACGGAGTCGGCGAGCACGGCCTGCTCGGCGGTGTCGGGCACCGTGGGCCCGAAGTCGGTGACGAGCGGCTCGGGCAGCCACGGCCCAACGTAGGACTCGCGGCGCGACTGGGCCTGTCGCAGCCGGTCGATGGCGAGCCGGGTGGTGATGCGCACCAAGTAGGCGCGCGGTTCCCGGACGTCGGCCCGGTCCGCGCGGGACCAGCGCAGCCAGGCGTCCTGCACCACGTCCTCCGCGTCGGCTACCCGGCCCAGCATGCGGTAGGCCACGCCCATGAGGACGGGGCGGTGCTCTTCGAAGTCATCGATCTCTGTGTCGGTGGCCACCCACCCATCCCATAGGACGCGTCGGGCGCTGTCCAGCGGGCGCCCCGCCACTTCGGTTCGGCTGTGCCCCTTGAACTGCGGGCTACTGAGCGGTAATTGTTGCTGACAAGGAGTCTAAGGGCCTGTCTTCAAACTCCCGTCGTCGCCCGGAGGGCGGCCCGGCGGCGCCTGGTGCGTGCGATCGCAAGGCGCCGGAGAGTCCTAGTAGCGGAGCTACTCGGGCTTTTCGGCAACGCAGCGAGCGTGCGTGCCAGGCGCCGCCGGGCAGACGGGAGTTTGAAGACAGGCCCTGAGGAGACCGTCGCGGCGTGGCGGGGACAGGGAGCGAGCGACATGGTGACAGAGGCGTCCTTCAGCATCGAGAGCGCCGGAGGGACCCACACCGTGCGCCTCGCGTACGAGCGCGCGGGCACCGGTGAGCCGCTGCTTCTGCTGCACGGGATCGGGCACCACTGGGAGGCCTGGCAGCCGGTGCTGCCGATCCTCGCGGCGGAGCGGGACGTGATCGCGGTGGATCTGCCGGGGTTCGGGAAGTCGCCCGCGCTGCCGGACGGGCTCGCGTACGACCTGGCGGGCGTGATCCCCGTCCTCGACGCGTTCTGCCGCCACATAGGGGTCGAGCGGCCGCATGTGGCGGGGAATTCGCTGGGCGGGCTGCTCGCCCTCGACCTCGGCCGGGAGAAGCTCGTACGGTCCGTCACGGCCCTCTCCCCCGCCGGGTTCTGGAACGGGGCCGAGCGGCGCTACGCGTTCGGGACGCTGCTCGCGATGCGGGCGGGCGCGCGGGCCCTGCCGGTGCCGGTGATCGAGCGGCTCTCCCGCTCCGCGGCGGGCCGCGCGGCGCTCACCAGCACCATCTACGCGCGGCCCGGCCGCCGTTCACCCGAGGCGGTCGTCGCGGAGACGCTGGCCCTGCGGGATGCGGTCGGATTCCGGAAGACGCTCGACGCGGGGCGCGCGGTGCAGTACGCCCACGACATCCAGGAGCTGCCGGTCACGATCGCGTGGGGCACCAGCGACCGCATCCTCGTGCGCCGCCAGGGCATCCGTGCCAAGCACGTCATCCCGCAGGCCCGCCTGATCAAGCTTCCCGGCTGCGGGCACGTCCCGATGAACGACGACCCGGCGCTCGTCTCGCGGGTGATCCTCGACGGGAGCCGGTGAGGCGGGAGTCGGTGAGGCGGGAGCCGGTGAGGCGGCAGCCGCTGACGTACGGGACAGCCGAGCGAACACACCCGAGCCCAGGGCGACACCGGCGGCCACGAGCACGCTGCCCGCGCCCTGGGCGATGCCGTACGTCCCGGAGCCGACCAGAGGCGCGGTGCAGGCCGCCGCGACGGGGATCAGCCCCGAGAACAGCGTGGCCCGCTCGGCGCCGATCCGCTGCATGCCCATGTACCAGCACACGAAGCCGACGACGGTGACGATCACGGCCTGCCAGGCCAGGGCCGCGAGCTCGGCGCCGTCCGGCCTGCGCAGCCAGGAGCCGCCGTCCACGACGATCCCCACGACGGCGGCCTCCAGCGCGGCGATCCCGCAGACCGTGCAGGCCAGCAGCCGGGGGCCGAGCGGGCGCAGCACCGGCACGGCGAGCACCGCGAAGCCGACCTCGCCCGCGAGGGCGCACACGGAGAAGACGATCCCGGCGACGTCCGTACGCCCCCACCCCTGAACCGTCAGGGCCCCGGCCGCCACGAGCAACGCCCCGTACAGCACGGCCCGTTGCGGCCGCACTCCGCTCAACAGGGGTACCAGTACGGCGACCACGACGGGCGCGCATCCTACGAAGACGCCGGGTACCGCGGGTTCGGCGGAGCGTTCCGCGGCGAGCACCGCGAGGTTGAAGCCGACCATGCCGACGGCGGCGAGCAGCGCGAGCCGGCCCCACTGGCGCGGTGTGAGCCGCCGCAGCGGGCGCAGGCTGCCCTTCCCGAGCAGCGGCAGGAGCAGCAGGCACGCGACGGCGTAGCGGATGAACTGGCCCCCGGCGTACGGGTAGTGGCCCAGGACGCTGTTGGCGGTGAAGGAGCCGCCCACGAGGACGCAGGCGAGGGCGGCGAGCAGGGAGCCTCGGAGTGAAGTGGCGTTCATGGAGGCGACGTTAGGGAGGGCGGGTGGTCCGTCACGAGGTCCATTCGCGCGGCCGTATCGGGGACCAATCGCGGGTCGATCGCGGGCCGATCACGGACACCCGGGTGGCCACCGTAGGGTCCCGGTATGACACAGCCGCCCGCTCCGGGAAGCCGCGAATCACCCACCCCCGCCTGGGAGTTGCTGCTGCCCGCGTCGTCCGCCCCGGCACGCGCGCGTGGCCGTGCCCTCCAGTCCTCGCGGCGGGAGGCGGTGCGTTCGGGGCGGCTCGCGCCCGACACCCGGTTGCCGTCGAGCAGGGATCTGGCGCGGGACCTCGGGGTGTCGCGGGGCCTGGTCACGGAGGCGTACGAGCAGTTGACCGCCGAGGGGTATCTGCGCGCCGGGCGGGGTGCCGGCACGTGGGTAGGTGAGGCGGCGCGGGCGTCCGCGCCGGGCGCGAGCGACCTGGCGCCACGACCTTCGACCGGCGTCCGGGCCGACTTCGTGGCGGGAACCCCGGACCTGTCGCTGTTCCCGCGCGCGGCGTGGTCGGCGGCGCAGCGCGCGGTACTCCTCGACCTTCCGCACCACACCCTCGGCTACCCGGACCCACGCGGCCTCCCCCATCTGCGTACGGCCCTCGCCGAGCTGCTCGTCCGGCGGCGCGGCGTGGTGGCGGACCCGGAGCGGATCATCGTGTGTTCCGGGGTGACGCAGGCGGTGACGCTGCTCGGCATCGTGCTCCGCGCGCGCGGGCAGCACGCCATCGGCGTGGAGAAACCCGGCAGCCCGCAGTTCGAGGACCTGTTCGCGACGGTGGGCTCACGGGCGGTGCGCCTCCCGATGGACGACGAGGGGCTCGCCATGGGGCCTCTGCGGGAGTCCGGGGTCCGCACGGTGATCACCACTCCGTCGCACCACTTCCCGTCGGGCATCGCGTACTCGGCGCCCCGCAGGACACAACCCCTCGCCTGGGCCAGGCGGGTGGGCGGCCTGATCGTGGAGGACGACTACGACGGCGACTTCCGCTACGACCGCGCCCCCGTGGGCGCGCTGCAAGGACTCGACCCCGAGCACGTCGCGTACACCGGATCGGTGAGCAAGTCGCTGGCGCCGGGGCTGCGGCTCGGCTGGCTGATCGTGCCGGACGCGCTGACCGACGACGTCGTCGCGCGCAAGCGCTACATGGACCTCGGCAACCCGGCCCTCGACCAGGCGGTGCTCGCCCGCTTCGTCGAGCGCGGCGATTACGACCGGCACCTGCGCCGCTGCCAACGCGCGTACAAGGAACGCCGCGACGCCCTGGTGACGGCGCTGCACGAGCACCTGCCCGGCACCGAGGTCTCCGGCATCGCGGCGGGCCTGCACGCCATCGCCACGCTCCCCGACCGCTTCGGCCCGCACCAGGAGCTCCTGGACCGCTTCGCGACCGCCGGGGTGTCCGTCCGCCCGCTCGGCCACTACGGAGGCGGCACGACCGGCGGCCTGTCCCTCGTGATCGGCTACGCGCACCTGCCCCCGGCCCGGATCGCCGAAGGGGTACGCCTCCTGGCACAGGCCGCCCTGCGCGCCAGGTTCCCTTGATGGTGGGGGCAGTTGTTCACTTGGGGTTCGCGTGTGCGCCGTGGCACGGCAGTAGGAGTGGCAGCGCGGCGCCGCGCGCAGGCCATGGCACCGCGCTGTCGTCGAGACCGTCACTGGAGGCGTCCATGTCAGACCGTCCGCAAACATCCCAGCCCGGCCGCCGCGGGGTGCTGCGCGGCGCGCTCGCCACGTCGGCGGCGCTGGCACTTCCGGCGATCGGCGGGGCCGCCGCGCCCGCGTTCGCACTCTCCGGGCGCCCGAAGGCCGGCTGGGGCGTCCAGGCGGGTGACGTGGGCGCGCACTCGGGGCTCGTGTGGGTGCGCTCCGACCGGCCCGCGCGGATGGTCGTGGAGACCTCGGCCACCGAGTCGTTCAAGAAGGTCACCAGATGGCGGGGGCCGCTGATCGGCCCCGACACCGACTTCACCGGGACGACCCGGCTGCGCGGCCTGCCGCCCGGCGAGCAGATCCACTACCGCGTGCGGCTCGCCGACCCGGACGACCCGCGGCGCACCGGCGAGCCCGTCGAGGGGACGTTCCGTACGGCGTCCGTGTCGCGCCGGGACGGGGTGCGGTTCCTGTGGTCCGGGGACATCGCCGGGCAGGGCTGGGGCATCAACCCGGACCGTGGCGGCTGGCGCGTGTACGAGGACATGCGCGCCCTCGACCCGGACTTCTTCCTGTGCAGCGGCGACAACATCTACGCCGACGGCCCGATCCTGCCCAGCGTGACGCTGCCGGACGGGCGGGTGTGGCGCAATGTGACCACCGAGGAGAAGTCCAAGGTCGCCGAGACGCTCGCCGAGTTCCGTGGCGCGTTCCGCTACAACCTGCTCGACGAGAACCTGCTCCGCTTCAACGCCCAGGTGCCCACGATCACTCAGTGGGACGACCACGAGGTGCGCAACAACTGGTACCCCGGCCAGATCCTCAGCGACGAGCGCTACACCGAGAAGAACGTCGACGTGCTGGCGGCCCGCTCGCTGCGCGCGTTCAGCGAGTACTTCCCGATCTCCACGCTGCCGCCGGGCGACGCCGACGGCCGGGTGTACCGGGTGCTGCGGCAAGGGCCGCTGCTCGACGTGTTCGTGCTCGACATGCGGACGTACCGGAACGCGAACTCGCCGGGGCGGCAGGCCGACGACGCCACCGGGATTCTCGGGGCCGAGCAGCTCGCGTGGCTGAAGCGGGAGTTGTCGCGCTCGCGCGCCGTGTGGAAGGTGATCGCCTCCGACATGCCTCTGGGGCTCGTCGTCCCGGACGGCAGCACGAACTTCGAGGCGGTGGCGCAGGGCGATCCCGGCGCGCCGCTCGGCCGCGAGTTGCAGATCGCCGAGCTGCTGCGGCACATCAAGCACGAGCGGATCACCGGCACCCTGTGGCTGACGACCGATGTGCACTACACGTCCGCGCAGCACTACGAGCCGTCGAACGCCGCGTATCAGGACTTCGAGCCGTTCTGGGAGTTCGTGTCGGGGCCGCTCGCGGCGGGCGGGTTCAAGGCGCTGAAGCTGGACGGGACGTTCGGCCCGCGGCAGGCCTTCATCAAGGCGCCGGACCGGAACAACACCTCGCCGGCCGAGACCCCGCCGTACTTCGGGGAGGTCGAGATCGACGGTGGCAGCGGGGAACTCACCGTACGGCTGCGGCAGGAGGGCGGCGACGTGCTGTTCTCGCAGACGCTGCAGCCGGGACGGGTGGGGCAGTGACCCGTCGGCCACCCAGCCAAAATCCGACATAAGCACGCTTAACCCGTCGGTCACAAAGCGTTTGTGATCACGCAACACCGGTCCTGCACAGTGGATGCATGACTAACGAGACGCATGTTGTCGCTGTAATCCTCTGCTGCGCCGCGGCCCTGCTCGCCACGTCCGCCGCCGGGCTCCGAATGCTCTGGTCACGACGCCAGGAGCACGCGCCACCCACGGCGGATACCGGCGCCCGGCCGCCCGCCTCCCCGGAGGCCGCGGCCGGGCCGCTCGACCCGGCGAGCAGCACGCTGTGGCGGATGCGGACGACCGTGCGGGACGAGCCGGGGTCGCTGGCCGCGCTGTGCACGGTCCTCGCCCACGAGCGGGTCGACATCCTGAGCCTGCAGACGCACCCGCTCGCCGAGGGCACCGTCGACGAGTTCCTGCTGCGCACGCCCGAGGAGTTGACCTCGGGCGCGCTGACCGAGGCCGTCGCGGGCGCGGGCGGCGCCGACACCTGGGTCGAGCGGGCGGACGCCCACGACCTGGTGGACGCCCCCACCCGCGTCCTCGGCCTCGCCACCCGCACGGCACTCGACGCCGCCGAACTCCCGCTCGCCCTGCGCCAGCTGTTGGGCCGCTGCACGATCAGGTCGCTGCCGGCGAAGGCGGCCACCGCCGCCGGCGGCGCGCCGGTCGAGGGCGGCTTCGACGACACCGAGCTGCGGCTGCGCACCCCGGAAGGCGGGATGATCACGGTGGAGCGGCCGTATCTGCCGTTCACGCCCACCGAGTTCGCGCGCGCCCGCGCCCTCGTGGAGCTGGACACCCGGCTCGGCCCGCGCGTGCCGAACGGCGAGGACGTCCTGACGCTGCCCGAGGGCAACGACATCACCGTGCGGCGCGCGGACAGCGGCGACCTCGCCCTGTCGAGGGCGATGCACGAGCGGTGCTCCCAGGCCACGTTGGCCCGCCGCTACCACGGGCCCGTCGCCGACGCGGACCGCTATCTGAACCACCTGCTCAGCCCGCGCCACGGCCGCACCCTCGCCGCGCAGACGGCCTCCGGCCGGATAGTCGCCCTCGGCCATCTGCTGTGGGACGGCGACGAGACCGAGGTCGCGCTGCTCGTGGAGGACGACTGGCAGCGCCGCGGCATCGGCGCCGAACTCCTCGGCCGCCTGGTTGCGATGGCCATCGAGGCGGGCTGCGCCAGCGTGTACGCGGTGACGCAGTCGGCCAACACGGGCATGGTCGCGGCGATGCGCGGCCTCGGCCTGCCCCTCGACTACCAGATCGAGGAGGGCACGCTGGTGATCACCGCCCGGCTCGATGCGGCCCCGGTGGCGTCCCTGCTTCCGTCCGCGATTACGTCCGCGCACGAGGACGAGTACGAGCGGGCCGAGCAGCACGGCTGACCGGGTGGGCGGCTCCGGCGCCCAAGGCCCGGTCCAGGTCCGCCCACAGGTCCTCGACGTCCTCCAGGCCGACCGAGAGCCGCAGCAGCCGGTCGCTCACGCCCGCCGCCCTGCGGTCGTCGGCGGCGACCACGCGGTGGCTGATCGAGGCCGGGTGCTGGATCAGTGAGTCGACACTGCCGAGGCTGACCGCCGGGGTGATCAGTTCGACCCCGGCGGTCACCGCGTGCGGGTCACCCGCGACCTCGAAGGCGACCATGGCGCCGCCGATCCGCGGGTAGTGGACGCGGGTGACGCGCGGGTCCCCGGCGAGCCGTTGGACGAGCTCCGCGGCCGTCGCGGACGCGGCCCGCACCCGTACCGGCAGGGTCGAGAGCCCGCGCAGCAGCAGATAGCCGGCGAGCGGATGCAGCACCCCGCCGGTCGCGAACCGCACCTGGCGCAGCTCCCGTGCGAACGCCTCGTCGCAGGCCACGACGCCGCCGAGGACGTCCCCGTGTCCGCCGATGTACTTCGTGGCGCTGTGCAGGACGAGCCGGGCCCCGCTCTGCGCGGGCTGCTGCAGCACGGGCGTCGCGAACGTGTTGTCGACGAGCAGCGGCACCGATCCGCAGGCATGCGCGACGGCCGCGAGATCGACCTCCGCGAGCGTCGGGTTGGCGGGCGACTCCACCATGACGAGGCCGGTGTCGGGCCGTATCGCGTCCGCGATCCCCGCGGGGTCGACCCATGTCACCTCCGAGCCGAGCGCGCCCGCCGTCAGCAGGTGGTCGCTGCACCCGTACAGCGGGCGGACCGCGACGACGTGGCGCAGGCCCGCCGCGACGCGTACGAGGAGCACGGCCGTCAGCGCCGCCATGCCGCTCGCGAACGCGACCGCGCTGTCCGTGCCCTCGAGACGCGCGAGCGCGGTCTCGAAGCGGGCGACGGTCGGGTTGCCGAGGCGGCCGTAGACGGGCGGCCCGCCGTCGAGGGCACCGTCGGCGGCGAACGCGTCGACGCGGGCCGCCTCCGCGCGGGTGTCGGCGGACGGGTAGGTGGTGGACAGGTCGAGGGGCGGGGCGTGCAGGCCGAGAGCGGCGAGGTCGTCGCGGCCCGCGTGCACGGCCTCGGTGGCGAAGGCGCGGGTGCGGGTGCGGGCCCCGCTCGTGTCCCAGTGCGTATCCATGGCCGGCATCCTGAACAACGGGCGGGGTGTGTGGTTCAACTCCCGTGCTACGTTCGGCGGATGACCGACTCCGTCGTACTCGATCCGGTCGACCTGGACATACTGCGGCTGCTGCAGAACGACGCCCGCACCACGTACCGGGATCTGGCGGCTCAGGTCGGTGTCGCGCCCTCCACGTGCCTGGACCGGGTGAACAGGCTGCGGCGCGGCGGCGTGATCCTCGGACATGTGCTGCGGCTCGACCCGGCCAAGCTGGGGCGCGGCCTGGAGGCACTGCTGTCGGTGCAGGTGCGCCCGCACCGCAGGGAGCTCGTCGGGCCGTTCGTCGAGCGGGTCCGGGCCCTGCCCGAGGCGCGCACCGTCTTCCATCTGACCGGCCCCGACGACTACTTGGTGCACGTCGCCGTCCGCGACATGGCGGACCTTCAGCGGCTGGTGCTCGACTCGTTCACGGCGCGCCCCGAAGTGGCGCGCGTCGAGACCCGGTTGATCTTCCAGCAGTGGGAGTGCGGGCCACTGCTTCCGCCCGCGGCGAATCATGGTGACGCGACCCCCTGACTCGTACGAGGATGTGTCGCATGCCACACATCCCGAGCTCTCAGCACTCCGCAGCCCTACTGCCCCGGCAGATCGCCGATGCCTACGTCGACGCGATGGTCGACCTCGACCCCGTGGAGGGCACCTTCCTGGGCGTCCGGGAGGCCCACGGCAAGCTGCCCGACCTGTCCCCCGCCGGCCTCACCGCCGTCGCGGACCTCATGCGCGAGACCCTCGCGAAGCTCGACGAGGCGGAGCGCGCGCCCGGTGCCAACAGCGACGTCGAGCGGCGCTGCGCCCGGCTGCTGCGCGAGCGCCTGACCGCCGCGCTCGCGGTGCACGAGGCGGACGAGCACCTGCGCGAGGTCTCCAACCTCGGCTCGCCGATCCACAACGCGCGCGAGGTGTTCACGGTCACCCCGACCGACACGGACGAGGACTGGGCGGCGATCGCCGAGCGGCTGCGCGCGGTGCCCGCGGCGTTCGCCGGCTACCGGGAGACGCTCGCGCTCGGCCTGGACCGCAAGCTGCACGCGGCGCCGCGGCCGACCGAGACCTTCATCGGCCAACTCGGCGAGTGGCAGGGCTGGTTCGAGGAGTTCGCCGCCGCGGGCCCCGAGTCGCTGCGCGCCGAGCTGACCGAGGCGGCGCGCACCGCGGACGCCGCGACCGTCGAACTGCGCGACTGGATGCGGGACGTGTACGCACCCGCCGTCGAGGGCGCGCCGAACGTGGTGGGCCGCGAGCGCTACGCGCGTTGGTCGCGCTACTACAACGGCACGGACCTCGACCTGGACGAGGCGTACGCGTACGGCTGGAGCGAGTTCCACCGGCTGCTCGCCGAGATGCGCACGGAGGCGGAGAAGATCCTGCCGGGCGCCGAGACGCCGTGGGTGGCGCTCGCGCACCTCGACGAGCACGGGCGGCACATCGAGGGCGTCGACGAGGTGCGGCAGTGGCTGCAGAAGCTGATGGACGAGGCCATCGGCGCGCTCGACGGCACCCACTTCGAACTCGCCGACCGGGTACGGCAGGTGGAGTCCTGCATCGCGCCCGCCGGCAGCGCCGCCGCGCCGTACTACACGCCGCCGTCGGAGGACTTCTCGCGCCCCGGCCGCACCTGGCTGCCGACGATGGGGCAGACCCGCTTCCCCGTCTACGACCTGGTGTCGACCTGGTACCACGAGGGCGTTCCGGGCCACCACCTCCAGCTCGCCCAGTGGGCGCACGTGGCCGGTGACCTCTCCCGCTACCAGGCGACGCTCGGCATCGTCTCCGCGAACGCGGAGGGCTGGGCGCTGTACGCGGAGCGGCTGATGGACGAACTGGGCTTCCTCACGGACGCGGAGACCCGGATCGGCTACCTGGACGCGCAGATGATGCGGGCCTGCCGGGTCATCGTCGACATCGGCATGCACCTGGAGCTGGAGATCCCGGCGGACTCGCCGTTCCACCCCGGCGAGCGCTGGACGCCCGAGCTGGCGCAGGAGTTCTTCGGGGCGCACAGCAGCCGTCCCGCGGACTTCGTGGAGAGCGAGCTGACCCGGTACCTGTCGATCCCGGGGCAGGCGATCGGCTACAAGCTGGGCGAACGGGCATGGCTGCTCGGCCGCGCGGGCGCGCAGGCCGCGCACGGGGACTCCTTCGACGCGAAGGCATGGCACATGGCGGCGCTGTCGCAGGGGTCGCTGGGACTCGACGACCTGGTGGACGAACTCTCCAAGTTGTAGTCACTACGTTCGGCGGAAGCCGCCCTCCGAGTCGATGACCTGCCCGGTGATCCACGCGGCCTCGTCCGTGGCCAGCCACGCGATGAGCCGTGCGGGATCATCGGGCATCCCCCACCGCTTGGCGGGAAACAGGTCGGCGATCGCGTCGTACGTCTCCCCGTCCAGGTAATCCGTGTCCACGGGGCCGGGGTTGACGGTGTTCACGGTCACGTACTGCGGGGCGAGAGTCGTGGCGAGCGAGCGCGTGATGGAGGCGAGCGCGCCCTTTTGCAGCGCGTACGCGATCTCGCCCGGCATCCCGTCGGCGATGTCCTGACCGGAGGTCATCATGACGACGCGGCCTCCTTCCCGGGGCTCCTCGACAGCCGTCCGGTGCCGGGCGAAGGCCTGGACGAGCAGCACCACGGAGCGCGCGTCGACGGCCCAGTGGGCGTCCAGCATGGCGGCGTCGATGGTGTCGAGCGTGCCGTCGCTCCCGCTGAGGGCGTGGTTGGCGACGACGATGTCCAGCCGTCCGCCGAGCGCTTCGGCGGCGTCCCGGATCAGGCGCGCGGGGGCGTCGGCTTCGGTGAGGTCCGCCGGTCCGTGCGCCACGACGGCATCCGGCGCGCCGCGCACGGCCCGCACGGCGTCGGCCACCTCGGCGGGCCGGTCCCCGCCCCACGGCATGGCCTCGTCGTGCGCCACGTGGTGGTGCAGATACACACTCGCCCCATACGCGGCGAGCCGCCGGGCCACGGCAAACCCGATGCCGCCGCGCCGGCTCGCCCCGGTGACCAGAGCGGTACGGCCGCGCAGCGGGAGGGGGTCGCGACGGAGTTCGGCGGACGTGGGGTGCGGCATCTTCGGCATGCCATGGATCATGCCGGGTGCCCTACGGCGCGCGCATGCGGTTTCCGGGGACTGCAATTCGGGCCCTGCCGGCGCTCGGGTGAGCAATTCCAGCCCCGCCGGCGTTTGAGGCGCGGGGTCCGGGGCAGAGCCCCGGGGCGTAGGGCCGGGTGCGCATGTCATGGCGTGCGAGTGGCCAAATCCAGCCCCTGCGGCGATTGAGCAGCGGGGTCCGGGGCAGAGCCCCGAGGCGTAGGACCGGGTGGCCGCAACAGGGACCGGTCAGCAGCCGCAGGCCCCCGCGTCGAGCGGCGCGGTAAGCACATCCGTGGCCCGGCGCGCCGGCCCCTCCCACGTCTCGTAGGCGAAGCCCTCCCGCGCCCAGTACTCGAACCCACCGAGCATCTCCTTGACCTGGAAGCCGAGTTGGGCCAGGGCGAGCGCAGCGCGCGTGGCCCCGTTGCAGCCGGGCCCCCAGCAGTACGTGACGACAGGCACGGACCTGTCGAGGAGCCGCTCGGCCTGTTCCGGGATGAGCGCGGTCGGCAGATGGACGGCGCCGGGGATGTGGCCCTGGTCCCAGGACTCGGTGGAGCGGGAGTCGAGGACGACGAACCCGGGGTCGCCGTCGGCGGCGAGCGCGGCGGCGACGTCGGACACATCGGCGTGGAACGCGAGGCTCGCGCCGAAGTGGGCGACAGCGGCGGAGGGCGCGGCGGGGGCGACACGGAGAACCGGGTTGGCGACCGGCGTGGTGGTGGTCATGACCGGAAATCTACGGTCGCCGGCCCGCCGGATGAAGGCGCGATCCCCGGCAAACACCTTGCCCGGCCGGGGATTCCCCTGCTATTCCTCAGGGATGACCGCCGATTCCACGCCCTACGTCCCCGACGCCACCGACTGGCGCATCCTGGAGGTCCTCCAGCGCGAGGGCCGCGCCGGCTACGCGGAGCTGGCACGGGCCGTGTCCATGTCGGCCAGCGCCGTGACCGAGCGGGTCCGGAGGCTGGAGGAAGCGGGCGTGATCGCCGGGTACACGGCCGTGGTCGTGCCGGAGCGGCTCGGCCTGCCGATCCTGGCCTTCGTCCGGCTGCGCTACCCGAACGGGCACTACAAGCCGTTCCACGACCTCGTCGAGGTGACACCGGAGATCCTGGAGGCGCACCACGTCACCGGCGACGACTGCTTCGTCATCAAGGTCGCGGCGCGCTCCATGAAGCACCTGGAGGAGGTCTCCGGCAGGATCGGGGCGCTGGGCTCGGTGACGACGAGCGTCGTGTACTCGTCGCCACTGCCGCGACGGGCCATCGGGCACTGACAACCACGCCGACACCCTTGCGGGTCACGCCTGTTGGACCCCGCGCTGCCGCACCATCGACCCCTCCCGCCCCTTCACGACCTCCAGCTGCGCATGCACCCGGCGCCGCAGATCGCCGACGTGGCTCACGATGCCGACGCTGCGGTCCCGCTCGCGCAGGGAGTCGAGGACGTCGAGGACCTCGTCGAGGGTCTGGTCGTCGAGGCTGCCGAAGCCCTCGTCGATGAAGAGGGTGTCGAGGCGGACGCCGCCCGCCTCGTCCGTGACGACGTCCGCGAGGCCGAGCGCCAGCGCGAGCGAGGCGAAGAAGGTCTCACCGCCGGAGAGCGTCGCCGTGTCGCGCTCGCGGCCCGTCCACGCGTCGACGACGTGCAGACCGAGGCCCGAACGGCCGCGCCCCGCGAGGGAGTCGGAGTGCACCAGGGTGTAGCGGCCCGACGACATGCGGCGCAGGCGCGCGGTCGCGGCGGCCGCCACCTGCTCCAGGCGGGCGGCCAGCACGTACGACTCCAGGCGCATCTTGCGTTCGTTGTCGGCGGCGGTGCCGGCCGCGAGGGAGGCGAGCCGGGCCACCCGGTCGTACGTCTCGCGCAGCGGGCCGAGGCGGGCGGCCTCGGTGGCGACGCGCCGCGAGAGCCGGTCGAGTTCGGCGCAGCGCCGCTGGGCCTCGTCGCGCGCCGATCCGGCCGTCCGTACGCGCGCGTCGGCGGCCTGCGCGGCGGCCCGGGCCGCGTCGACGTCGGCCGCGGGTCTCCGGGCGGCCTCTGCGGTGTCCTCCTCGGCGAGCACCGCACGTACGGCCGCCTCCTCCGACTGCCGGGCGTCCAGGCGGTGTTGGAGTTCCCGGTGCTGGGCGTCGTCGAGCAGTGCGGCGGCCGCGGCCTCCGGCGTGTCGAACCCGGCCCGGAACGCCGCGTCGGCGAGTCGCGCGTCCGCTTCCTTGAGGCGCCGCGCCGTGTCCTCGACGGCGCGGGCCGCGTCGGCCGCCTCGGTGAGCAGCGCGCCCTGCCGCTCCAACTGCTCCGCGCGCGCCTCGACGCTCTCGGCCGCGCCCCGCGCCTTCACCAACTCCCTCTCCAGACCTGCCTGTTCACGGTCCAGGGCGTCACGCAGCGAGGTACGGGCGGCGGTGCGCTGCGCCACCTCCTGGCGGGCGGCGAGGCGGCGGTCGCGCTCGCCGTCGGCGCGGGCGAGGGTCTCGCGGGCGGGATGCGCGGTGGACGCGAGGGCGTGCGCCTCGGCGTGTCGCTCCGCCAATTCGCGGGCGGTCTCGGCGAGTTGCGCGGCGGGAGCCTCCCCCGCCGCGGCCTTCGCCGCCGCCAGTTCCTCCCGTACGTCGCCCAGGGCGCGCTCGGCCCGGGTGCGGCGCTCGTCGGCGGCGCGGTAGGCGGCGAGCGCGGACTCCTCGGCGGCCCGGTCGACGTGCCCCTCGGACTTCCGCATCGGCGCGGGGTGCTCGCTGGCGCCGCAGACGGTGCAGGGCTCGCCGTCGACGAGGGCCTCGGCGAGTTCGGCCGCGACGTCGCGCAGCCGCTGCTCCTTCAGGCCGAGCCAGTGCTCGTGCGCGGTCGCCGACTGCTCGCGGGCCCGCAGCGCGTCGGCGTCGGCGGTCTCGGCGCGCTCGGCCAGCCGGTCGCGCTCGACGGCGGCGCGGGCCTGCTTGCGGGCCGGTTCCAGCTGTCCCGCGAGGTGTTCGGCGCGGGTGGCGGCCTCCTGGGCCTCGTCGACCTTGGCCTGGAGGTCGGCACGGCGGGCCTCCCAGCCGTCGAGCCAGCCTTCGGTGTCGGCGAGCAGGTCGGTGTCGGCGCGCTCCTCGCGGTCGAGGTCGGTGCGCTCCCTCGTCAGCTCGGCGAGCCGCCGCTCGGCCCGCCGCGCCGCGTCGAGCCCGCCGAGTTCTTGAGCGACACGCCGGGCGGCTTCGGTGAGCGCTTCCGGGGAGGTGGGGATGTCGGAGTCGGTATCGGTATCGACATCGGAGCCCGCATCGGCATCAGCGGCGTACGACTGCTCACTCCCGGAGCCGAGACCGCCGACGCCCGACGCACCCGGCCACGCCGCCCGCAGCTCCCGCCGGGCCCGACCGTCCTCCGCCAACGCCTCCCGATGCGCCGCCTCCGACTCGTCCCGGAGGGCCAGCGCCGGCTCCACCGTCGCCGCCTTGCGGGCGCGCTCCATCCGGTCCTGGAGGGCGCGGTGCTCCCCCGCCCGCTCCTCCAGGGCCGCCTCCCGCTCGCGGGCCTGCGCGAAGCGGAGCTGCAGGCGGTGGGTCTCCGTCACGTCGGACAGGTCGTGCTGCGCCGCGATCCGCGCCGACTCCGCCGCGTCCAGGGCGAGATGGGCGTGCGTGAAGTGTTCGCGCGCGGTCGAGCGGGCCGTGGCCGCCCAGGTCAGGACGGCGTCCGCGATACCGGGGTCGCCCGGCGTCGCCTCAACGGGGTCCAGCTCCACGACGTGACCCGCCGCCTGCTGCATGCGGTGGGCATCCGCCAGCAACTCCGAGTCCCCGGCGGCCACTTGCTTCTGCGCGGCCTTGCGGTCCTCGGCGAGCCGCTGCTCCACCGCCGCGAACCGGTGCGTGTCGAAGAGGCGGCCGAGCAGCTTGCCGCGGGCCTCGGCGTCGGCCCGCAGGAAGCGCGCGAAGTCGCCCTGCGGGAGGAGGACCACCTGGCAGAACTGGTCCTTGCTCATGCCGAGCAGCTGCGTGATCTCCTCGCCGATCTCCTGGTGGGAGCGGCTGAGGTCCTTCCACTTCGCCGCCACGGCGTCGTACTCACGCAGCCAGCTCTGCGCCTTCTCCGTGGTGAAGCCGGTGCCGCGCTTCTTGGGGCGGGCGAACGGCGGCTGCCGGGTGATCTCCAGGCGGCGGCCCGCGACGGTCAGGTCGAGGGCGACCTCGGTGCGCACACCCGCCTCGGCGTGGTCGCTGCGCAGGCTCTGCCCCTGGCCGCTGCCGCTCTGCCGGGCGCCGGGCACGGACCCGTACAGCGCGTAGCAGACCGCGTCGAGGACGGAGGTCTTGCCCGCGCCGGTCGGCCCGTGGAGGAGGAAGAGTCCCGCCGCCGACAGGTCGTCGAAGTCGACCTTCTGCGTGGCACCGAAGGGGCCGAACGCCGTGATCGTGAGTGTGTGCAGCCTCACCTGGCCACCTCGCGCACCACATCGTCCGCGCGTACGGCGTCGAACGCGGCCCGCAGCACCACCCGCTCGCTCTCGTCGGGCCCTGCGCCCCGGACGTGGGTCACGAAGTCCTCCGCGATCTCGTGGTCGTCGCGCCCCTTGAGGCGCTCGGCGTAGCTGGCGTCCGGCTCCTCGTCGTCCGTGCGGAGCGGGTCGAAGAGCAGGCTGAGGGTGTGCGGGAACCGGTCGGTGAGGCGGGCCATCGGGTCGTCCGGCCGGACCGCGTCCGTGAGCGTCGCCTCCACCCACGAGTCCTCGTGCCGGTCGAGGTCCGGGTCGGCGAGGAGGTCCTCGAGGTCGCCGCGGAGGCGGACCAGCGGACGCGGCACCGGACAGTCGAGGCGCTCCGCGGTGACCGCGCCCTCGGCGTCGAGGTCGATCAGCCACATGCTCTTGCGGTGGTCCGCCTCCGAGAACGAGTACGGGAGCGGGGAACCCGAGTAGCGGACCCGGTCACTGATGACCTGGCTGCCGTGCAGATGCCCGAGCGCCACGTAGTCCGCCCCGTCGAAGACGCCGGACGGGACCGCCGAGACGCCGCCCACCGTGATGTCCCGCTCGCTGTCACTGGGCGCGCCCCCGGTCACGAAGGCGTGCGCGAGGACGACGGACCTGGTGCCGGCCGGGCGCGCGGCGAGGTCGGCCCGCACCCGCTCCATGGCGGCGGCGAGCACCTGCTCGTGCCCGGCCTTCGCCACCCCGAACTCGTCCTTCACCAGGGCCGGTTCGAGGTAGGGAAGTCCGTAGAACGCGACGTCGCCGTGTGCGTCCGGCAGCACGATCGGCTCGCCACAGCGGGCCGGTGCCGTACGAAGGTGGATGCCGGCCCGGCCGATGAGGCCCGCGCCGACGCCGAGGCGGCGGGCCGAGTCGTGGTTCCCGGAGATCATCACGGTCGGCACGCCGAGCTCCGCGAGGCGGTGCAGGGCGTCGTCGTACAGCTCCACGGCCGCGAGGGGCGGGACCGCGCGGTCGTACACGTCACCCGACACGACCACGGCGTCGACGCCGCGCTCGCGGGCGGTGTCGACGAGGTGGGTGATGAAGGTGGCCTGGGCGTCGAGCATGTTCACGCGGTGGAACGAGCGACCCAGGTGCCAGTCGGATGTGTGGAGCAGCCTCATGTCACACGAGGCTAACGGGTGGGTCTGACATGGCGGGTGGTTATGGCCGGGGGGCCTGTTGCGGGAGGCGTTTCTCTTGGTGCGGTCGCAGTGGCACACGTCTCGGGGCTCCGCCCCGGACCCCGCGGGCTCTCGTCCGAAGAGCGGGGCTCGGACCGCTCACCCGTACGCCTCCCCGCCCAGTTCGAACCCCGCCGCGCCCGCCGTCGCGTCCGCGAGCCAGCCCTGGAAGCGGTCGATGTCCGACTCCGGGAGGCCGATCTCGATGGTGACCGCCTCTCCGTAGCGCACGTCACGGACCTCGCACCCGGTGGACCGCAGGTCGTTCTCCATCTTGCCCGCGCGCGCGTGGTCGACCGTCACGGTGGCGAGGCGGAAGCGGCGTCGCGTCACCGTGCCGAGCGCGTCGAGTGCCTCGCCCACCGCGCCTCCGTAGGCGCGGATGAGACCGCCGGCGCCGAGCTTCACGCCGCCGAAGTAGCGGGTGACCACGGCGACGACGTAGCGCATGTCGCGCCGCGTGAGCATCTGCAGCATCGGCACGCCCGCCGTGCCGCCCGGCTCTCCGTCGTCGCTCGCCTTCTGTACGGAGGCGTCGGCCCCGATGACGTACGCGTAGCAGTTGTGGTTGGCCGTCGGGTGTTCCTTGCGGACGCGCGCGACGAAGGCCTGGGCCTCCTCCTCGGTCGCGGCGGGCGCGAGCGCGCACAGGAACCGGGAGCGGCTGATCTCTGTCTCGTGCACGCCCTCGCGGGCCACCGTGCGGTACTCGTCCTGCATCGGACCAGCGTATGCGCAGGTGACACAGGACTCGCCCCCGCCCGGGGCACAGGTGACGATGTGGTGGATACTCGCTCGTCGTCCCAGGACAGGCACCCACGCCGCCCAAGTCCCCGAGTCGCCCGACCAGGAAGCACCGCACATGACCGGCATCCAGGCCGAGAGCCCTGCCGCCCCCGCCGCCCCCACGAGCCGTTTCCGCTCCTGGCTGCTGGAGGGGCTGAGCGAGCAGACGGCCCGCCATCAGGGTCCGCACGGGCACGCCCCCGAGGAGCACAAGGGCCACAAGTGGTGGCGCGTGATGTGTCTGACGGGCGTGGACTACTTCTCCACGCTCGGCTATCAGCCGGGCATCGCGGCGCTCGCCGCGGGACTGCTGTCCCCGCTCGCGACGCTCGTCCTGATCGCGCTCACCCTGCTGGGCGCGCTGCCGGTGTACCGCAGGGTCGCGAAGGAGTCGCCGCACGGCGAGGGGTCGATCGCGATGCTGGAGCGGCTGCTGCCCTGGTGGGCGGGGAAGCTGTTCGTCCTCGTGCTGCTCGGCTTCGCCGCCACCGACTTCATGATCACGATGACGCTCTCGGCGGCGGACGCGGCGGCGCACGTCGTGGAGAACCCGTTCGCTCCCGCCGGCCTGCACGGCGAGAACACCTGGATCACACTGGCGCTGCTGGCGGCGCTCGGCGCGGTCTTCCTCAAGGGCTTCCAGGAGGCGATCCGCGTCGCGGTGGTCCTGGTCGCCGCGTATCTGACGCTCAACATCGTCGTGCTGGTCACGGCGGCGGCCCATGTGTTCACCGAGCCGGTCAAGATCGGCAACTGGTGGGACGCCATGACGGCCGAGCACTCCTCACCGTTCATGATGATCGGCGTCGCGCTGCTCGTGTTCCCGAAGCTGGCGCTCGGCATGTCCGGCTTCGAGACGGGCGTGGCCGTGATGCCGCAGGTCCAGGGCGACTCCACGGACACGTACGCGAAGCCGGCGGGGCGCATCCGCGACACCCGCAAGCTGCTCACGACGGCCGCGCTGATCATGAGCTGTTTCTTGCTGCTGTCCAGCCTCGCCACCACGATCCTGATCCCGCAGCACGAGTTCGAGTCCGGCGGTTCGGCGAACGGGCGCGCGCTCGCGTATCTCGCGCACGCCTATCTCGGCGAGGGTTTCGGCACGGTCTACGACGTGTCCACGATCGCCATCCTGTGGTTCGCGGGCGCCTCCGCGATGGCGGGCCTGCTGAATCTGGTCCCCCGCTATCTGCCCCGCTACGGCATGGCTCCCGAGTGGACGCGGGCCGTGCGCCCGCTGGTCCTCGTCTTCATGGCGGCCGCGGTCTTCATCACCCTCTGGTTCAACGCCAACGTCGACGACCAGTCCGGCGCGTACGCGACCGGCGTGCTGGTGCTCATGCTCTCCGCGTCGTTCGCCTCGACGGTCGCGGTGCACCGGCGCGGCCACCGCAAGTCGACGATCGGCTTCGGCGCGATCACGGCGGTCTTCGCCTACACCCTGGTCACGAACGTCGTGGAACGTCCCGACGGCATCAAGATCGCCATCATCTTCATCGCGGCGATCCTCCTCACCTCCTTCGCCTCCCGCGTCCACCGCGCCTTCGAACTGCGCGCGGGCGCGGTCACGTACGACGGGACGGCCCTGCGCCTGATCGACGAGGCGGCGGCGCAGGGCCCGCTGCGGATCATCGCGAACGAGCCGCAGGAGCACACCACCGCGGAGTACCGCGACAAGGAGCACTGCCAGCGCGAGGACACGCCCATGCCGGACGACGGGCGGGTGCTGTTCCTGGAGGTCTTCATCCAGGACTCCTCCGACTTCACCGAGGACCTGCTCGTCCACGGCGACGAGAAGCACGGCGTGCGCCGGCTGCGGGTGCGCGGCCCCGGCGTCCCGAACACGGCCGCCGCCGTCCTCATGGACCTGCGCGACCGCACCGGCAGCGTCCCGCACGCCTACTTCAACTGGACCGAGGGCCACCCCGTCGGCCACCTGCTGCGCTTCCTGGTGTTCGGCGACGGCGAGGTCGCCCCGGTCACCCGCGAGGTGCTCCGCCGCGCGGAACCCGACCCGGAGCGCCGCCCGCGCGTGCACGTGGGCTGAGCCCTCCCCCGGAATCCGCGCGCCGCGCGGGGAGTTACCCCGTATGGATACAGTCCCGCTCCTCAGGAGGTCCCATGTACGGCGATCACGACACGGTCCGCAAGATCCTCACCGAGACCGGGGACACCTGGGCGGTGGTCGGCCTCTCCTCGAACCAGGCGCGCGCCGCCTACGGGGTGGCCGACGTGCTCCAGCGTTTCGGCAAGCGGGTCGTGCCAGTGCACCCGAAGGCGGAGACCGTGCACGGCGAGCAGGGCTACGCCTCGCTCGCGGACATCCCCTTCCCCGTCGACGTGGTCGATGTCTTCGTCAACAGCGACCTCGCGGGCCCCGTCGCCGACGAGGCCGCCGCCATCGGTGCGAAGGCGGTCTGGTTCCAGCTCGGTGTCGTCGACGAGGCGGCGTACGAGCGGACGCGGGCCGCGGGGATCTCCATGGTGATGGACAAGTGCCCGGCCATCGAGATCCCGCGGCTCGGCTGACCCTCCCTCCGCGCGAGACGGGAGTTTTGAAGACAGGCCCTACGCCTGCGCGAACACCCCGTCCGTCGAGGCGCCGGAGGCGATGCCGTACTCGGGCTCCGGGACCGCCTCGGGCAGCAGCAGCGTCGAGCGGCGGCCGTCCACGCCGACCGGGACGTCGCCGTCGATGGTGACGCGGCGCAGGGTGCGCGTGTGGGCGTCGGAGTCGTCCACGCCGTAGTGCTGGGTCGCCCGGTTGTCCCAGATGGCGACATCGCCGGCGCGCCACTGCCAGCGGACCGTGTTCTCCGGGCGCTCGACGTGCGACTGGAGGATGCCGATCAGCGCGCGTGAGTCGCGGGCGTTGAAGCCGGTGAGCTTCTGGAGGAAGTTGCCGAGGATCAGCGTGCGTTCGCCGGTCTCCGGGTGCACTCGCGCGACCGGGTGCTCGGTCTGGAACTTGGTCGACGTGAACACCTTGCGATGCTGCTCCAGCGCCACGGAGGGGGCCTCCGGGCGGGCGGCCGCGTAGTCGTAGTCGTTGGTGTGCACGCCGCGCAGGCTGTCGGCCAACACCCGCAGGGGTTCCGGGAGTTCGGCGTAGGCGGCCGCGGTGTTGGACCACAGGGTGTTGCCGCCGTACGGCGGGACGACCTCGGCGCGCAGGATGGAGAAGGCGGGGTACGCGGGCACGAACGTGACGTCGGTGTGCCACTGGTTGGCGCGCCCGCCGTGCTCGTTGTCGATGCCGAGCGCGTAGCGGCCGTCGACGGACGGGACGGTGGGGTGGGCGACCGGGGTGCCGAGGTGGCGGGCGAACGCCTCGTGGCTCCCGGCGTCGAGGTGGTCCTGGTCGCGGAAGAAGACGACCTTGTGTTCCAGGATGGCGGCCCGGACGGCGGCCACGGTGGCCTCGTCCAGGTCTCCCCCGAGGCGGACGCCGGAGAGCACGGCGCCGAGCCGGCCGCCGACCTTCTGAACGGTGACTTCGGATGCGGTCTGCGCGGCGGGTGCGGTGGACGTCATGGCGGGACCCCTTCACTGGGTGGGTGGGCGGTTTCCGCCTCCGCCGGGGGCGGCAGGCTGCGGCACAGGGCGAGCACAGGGGCGGAAGGCCGCGGTGGGAGCGAGAGCTGCAGGTCGCGAGCGTCAGCGGCACGGACACGCGCACGGTGCCGGGCGGCAGCGGCGCGGACACGCCGACGGTGCCGGGCGCTCCAGGTCGACGTGGAGCCGCGTCACGAGCTGCATCGTCGTCGCGGTCATGAACAGGAGCTTGGCCAGCGGCCCGAGGGCCGGTCAAGGCTCCGCCGGATCGCTTCACGACCCTGCAATGCGTGTGACATGTGTTCCCACATGCTGGACCGGCCGCGCTTCTCGTCACGGAGTACGGGGCGCCGCGCGAGACGGACGCGAGCCCGCTACCGCCGTACGGCGAGGCGGAGTTCGGTCAGGTAGCGCTTCGCGACCCGGCCGCTGTAGCGCGTGTCGATGAGTGTGCCGATGCAGTCGAGCAGGCCGGCGCGGGCGGCCGGGGCGAGGGCGAGCGTGCCGGAGAAGGTGCACAGCAGGTCGAGGTAGTCCGCGGTGCGGTAGGTGAGTTCGCGCTCGTAGCGGCGGAAGACGGGCGGCTCGAAGCGGTCGGCGCCGGGCAGCGCCGCGTTGCCCTGTTCGACGTTGCGGTTCGGCGCCTCCTGGCTGTCGTACGGGATGTCGGCGGCCGGGGTGAGGCGCAGGCCCGGCGGGGTCGTCGGGTCGAAGCGCTCGTAGCAGCCCTGGACCTCGGCGAAGAAGTCCTCGGTGCCGCCCGCGACGTGGTGGGTCGAGACGGTGGCGAGGGTGCCGCCGGGGCGCAGCGCGTCCGCGCTCTTGGCGATGCGTACGGCGGGGTCGATCCAGTGGAAGGAGGTCGCGGCGAGGACGAGGTCGAAGGGCTCGGGCGGCAGCGGCCAGTCCTCGAAGGCCGCCACGTCGACGGTCGCGTCGGGGAGCTTGCGGCGCGCCACGGCCGCCATCTCCGCGCCCAGCTCCACCCCGACGACCCGGCAGCCCCGCTCGGCCAGCGGCACGGTCGCCTTCCCCGTGCCGCACCCGATCTCCAGCACGCGGCACCCCGGCCCCGCCCCTGCCAGTTCGGCGAGGTCGTCGAACACACGGGGCGGGTAGCCGGGGCGGGCGCGGTCGTAGAGTTCGGCGTCCTGGGTGAAGGTGCGGCGCAGGCGTTCGCGGTCGGTGCCGGTCATCTGCCGCACGCTACAACTCCGTCAGTCGCCCAGCTCCTTCAAACGGTGCGCGAGGGCCTCCGCGATCCGGTCCACGTAATCCTCCTTGAGCAGCTCAGGGTGGGTGCACGGCAGGTCGTGGTTGGTGATCCGGCCCGTGATGTGCGGGCGCCAGGCCTCGCGGGTCAGCCAGTTCTCGGGGCGCGGCGCGGCGGCCGTGAAGAAGAGGACGTCGCCCTCGTAGCGGCGGTGTGCGTGGGCGCGCATCATGCGGGCGTGGTTGGGGACGATGTCGACGATCCGCGAGAGCGTGCTGTCCTTGAGGCCCGCGAGGGGGCTGCCCGCCTTGCGCAGGGTGGCCAGGACGTCCTCGCGGGTGGCCTCGTCGGTGCGTTCGAAGCCCGCCATGCGCAGGACGGCCGTGAGTGCGTCGCCCTCCTCGGGAGCGGGGCGTTCGCGCCACTGTTCCGCCGGGAACGCGTCGAGCAGCGCGAGGAGTTCGACCTGTTCGCCGGCCTCCTGGAGCAGCACGGCGACCGTGTGCGCGAGGATGCCGCCGACCGACCAGCCGATGAGCCGGTACGGGCCGTGCGGGCGGATCCGCCGGATCTCGTCCACGTAGTCCGCCGCCTGCTCCCACAGGGTGCCCGGCAGCGGATCGTCCGAGGTGAGGCCGCGCGCCTGGAGCGCGTGGACGGGCTGGTCCCGGTCGAGGCGTGCGGTCAGGCCGGCGTAGCACCAGGAGATGCCGCCCGCCGGGTGGATCGCGAAGAGCGGCGGGCGGGAGCCCTCGCGGCGCAGCGGCAGCACGACACCCAGGGCGTCCGTGGACACCGGTGACGCGTCGTCGATGCGGGCCGCGAGCGCAGCCGGGGTCGGGGATTCGAAGAGGGAGCCGATGGTCAGCTCCGCGCCCAGCTCCTCGCGGATCCGGTTGACGAGCCGCACCGCGAGCAGCGAGGTGCCGCCCAGGTCGAAGAAGGCGTCGTCCGGGCCCGTCCCTTCGGCGTCGAGGACTTCGGCGAAGAGGCGGGTGAGCGTCTCCTCGCGCGGGGTCGACGGGCGACGGCCCGTTCCGCTTCCCTCGAACACGGGCGCGGGGAGTTCGCGGCGGTCCAGCTTGCCGTTGGGGCTGAGCGGGAACGCGTCGAGCGGCACGATCGCCGACGGCACCATGTGCTCGGGCAGGGTCCGGGCGAGCGCGGCGCGCATCCGCGCGGGGTCGAGCGAGGCCCCGGTCACGTATCCGACGAGGCGGTCGTCGAGGACCAGCGCACACGAACCGTCGACGCCCTCCAGCGCCACCAACTCGGCCTCGATCTCGCCGAGTTCGATGCGCTGCCCGCGCAGCTTGACCTGGTGGTCGGTGCGGCCGAGGTACTCGACCTCGCCGCGTTCGGTCCAGCGGGCCAGGTCGCCGGTGCGGTACATGCGGCCGCCCTCATAGGCGCTGAAGGGGTCGGGGACGAAGCGCTCGTCCGTCAGCTCGGGCCGGTTGAGATAGCCGTCCGCCAGCTGGCGTCCTGCCAGGTGCAGTTCGCCGGTCACGCCGGGCGGGCACGGCTGCC
This sequence comes from Streptomyces sp. UC4497, assembly GCF_054871485.1. Classification (NCBI taxonomy): domain Bacteria; kingdom Bacillati; phylum Actinomycetota; class Actinomycetes; order Kitasatosporales; family Streptomycetaceae; genus Streptomyces; species Streptomyces sp. UC4497. The sequence goes on from NZ_JBTYHB010000005.1 coordinate 246,292, forward strand.
CGGCCGGGTCGAGGACGTACAGGCGGGTGTTCCACACCGGCCGACCGATCGGCACGGGGCCCGTACCGGACGGCTCGCACGCGTGGTACGTGACGTCGACGGCGGCCTCCGTCGGGCCGTACAGGTTGTGCAGTGCCACGCCGGGGAGCGTCCGCGCGAAGGCGTTCGCCGTCTCGCGGGGCAGGGCCTCGCCGCTGCAGAAGACGCGGCGCAGCGCGCCCGCGCACGAGGCGGCGTCCGGTTCCGCGAGGAACACCTGGAGCATGGACGGCACGAAGTGGCACGTGGTGACGGCCTGTTGGCGGATGATCCGGGCGAGATACGCCGGGTCCTTGTGGCCGCCCGGCTCGGCGACGACGAGCGTCGCGCCCTCGCGCAGCGGCCAGAAGAACTCCCACACCGACACGTCGAACGAGGACGGTGTCTTCTGAAGGACGACGTCCGCCGCCCCGATGCCGTACTCGTGCTGCATCCAGCGCAGCCGGTTGTCGATCGCGGAGTGCGGGACGACGACACCCTTGGGCCGGCCGGTCGAGCCCGAGGTGTAGATGACGTACGCGGGGTGGGCGGGGGTGAGCGCGCGGCCGGGGTCGACGGTGGCGTACGCGGAGAGGTCGAGCCCTTCGAGGACGGCGAGCGGTGTGCCCGCGTCGTCCGGGAGACGGTCCGCGACATCGGTGACGGCGCAGACGGGTTCGGCGTCCTGGAGCATGTACGTGAGGCGCTGCTCGGGGTAGTCCGGGTCGAGCGGCAGATACGCGGCACCGGACTTGAGGACGGCGAGCAGCGTCACGATCAGCTCGGCCGAGCGTGGCACGGAGACCGCGACGAGGCGGCCCGGAGCTGCCCCCAGTGCTTGCAGGTGGCGCGCCAACTGGTTGGCCCGCGCGTTGAGTTGCGCGTACGTCAGTACCGTCCCGTCGTACACGAGCGCGGTCGCGTCGGGGGTGCGGGTGGCCTGCGCCTCGATGGGGCCGATGAGGGTGGTGGGCGGCAGGGCCCGTTCGGTGCGGTTGAACTCGTCGAGGACGAGGGAGAGTTCGGCGGGCGTGGCGATGGTGTGCGCGGCGAGCGGGGCCGCCGGGTCGGTCTCGGCGAGGCGCCCCAGGAGGTCGAGGAACCGGTTCTGGTGCGCGGCGAGGTCCTCGTCCGCGTAGAGAGCCGGGTTGCCGTCGTGGTCGATGCGCAGTCCGCGGCCGTCGGCGCGGTCGTAGATGTTGACCGTGAGGTCGTCGACGGGGCCTGCCGACAGGTTGTGGGCGCGGGCCGGGGCGCCCGCGAACTCGGCGCCGTAGTCGAACGGCATGACGTTGACGAGCGGCCCGACGAGGCCCCGGCTCTCGCCGAGCAGGCCGAGGTCGCGGCGGATGTCCTCGTAGCGGTAGCGCTGGTGGCGGCGCACCTTCCGTACGCCGAGGACGACTTGGCGGACGAGTTCCGCGAACGTGGCCTCCGGGGTGACGGTCAGCCGCAGCGGCAGCACGTTCATCACCATGCCGGGGACGCGCAGCGCGACCGAGCCCATCCGGCCCATCATCGGCAGGCCGAGGACGACGTCCGAGCGGCCCGTGGCGCGGGAGGTGTAGAGGGCCTGCGCGGCGATGAGGACGTCGGGCCAGGTGGCACGGGTGCTCGCGGCGAGTTCCTTGAGCCGCTCGGTCGTCTCCGGCGCGATCCGTGTCGTACGGCGGTGGAAGGTGCGGGACGGCAGGGCGCCGCGCCCCGCGAGCCGGGGGGCCCCCGGGCGGTCGGCGAAGGCCTCGCCCCAGTGCGCGCGGTCGGCGGCGAAGGCGTCGGACGCGCGGTACTCGGCGTCGATGGCCAGCAGGTCGGCGAGCGTCTCGAAGGCGCGCGGTCCTGGGTCCTCGCCGCGCACAAGTGCCGTGTAGAGGGCGGCGGTTCGGCCGACGAGCAGGGAGTAGCCGAAGCCGTCGATGACGAGGTGGTGGATGCGCTGGTACCAGAGCCAGCGCCGCTCCCCCACACGGAACAGGGCGTGCCCGAACAGCGGTCCCTTGGCCAGGTCGCAGGGCTCGGCGAGGTCGGCGCGCATCCAGGCCAGGGCCTCGTCCTCGCTCAGGTCCTCGCGCACGGTCAGCGGCAACTCGACGCTGCCGCACACCCGTTGGCGCGGCCCGTCGGCGGTGTCCTCGACGCGGACGCGCAGCGCGTCGGCCTCGGCGACGACCCGGCGCAGCGCCTCGGCGAAGAGCTCCGGGTCGAGGTCGCCGTCGATCTCCAGGTACTCGGCGGTGTTCTGCGCGGGGCTGAGCGGGTCGAGGGCCTGCGCGAACCACATGCCGTACTGGGCGGAGGTGAGCGGCAGCACGAGGTCACGGGCCTCGGTGGGCTCGCTGATCAGTGCGGTCATGAGCCGGCCACCCCGAGGATCTTCACCCAGGCCTCGATGGCCGGCTGCCCGGCGAGGTCGACGAACGAGGCCTCGGCGCCGTGGTCCCTGCGCCAGCGCTCGAGGAGGGTCATGACGCGCACGGAGTCGAGCCCGTAGTCGACGAGGTTCTCGTCGAGGGGTATCTCGGCGGGGTCGTCCTCGCCCAGGCAGTCGGCGACGTCCTCGCGGATCTTCTGAACGGTGAGCGTGGTCATGCGGCCCGTACCTCCTCGATGAACGTGTCGGTGGTGGTGACGACGGCGCAGCGGCCCGCCGCCCAGCGCAGCGCCATGTCGTGGTCCTCGCGCGTGAAGTCGGCGACGGCGTCCGCGACGACGAACGCCTGGATGTCCCGCATCCACGCGTCGGCTGCGCTGATCATGACGCCGATGTGCGCGTACACACCGACGATCACCAGCTGGTCACGTCCCGACTCCCGCATCAGTTCCTCTAGTTGGGTACGGACGAACGCGCTGTACTTCCACTTGGTGAGGACCGTGTCACCGTCCTCGGGCGCCACGGCCTCGGGCATGGCGAGGACGGCAGGGTCGTCGGCGACACCGGGCCCCCAGAAGTCGAGCTGGAGGCCACGCTCCTCGGGGGTCTGGCCGCCACGCTGCGCGGAGTAGTACACGGGGATGCCAAGCCCACGGCTCTCCTTGAGCAGCCGGGCGGTGTTGTCGAGCATGCCGGTCAACGGCTGTTCGGCCTGGGGGTACTTGGCGAGGAAGTGGTGCTGGAGATCGTGCACGAGCAGCACGGCGCGGGCCGGGTCGACGGTCCACGGGACACGGTTCGCGGGGAGCTCCTCGGGGGTCGGGAGCGGATAGGCGGCGATGGCGGGCAGGGCCATGGTGGGGGGTACCTCTCAGTGCTGCTCGGCGGCGGACCGCTGGTGCTTCTTGCTGATCTTGCCGATGCCGGTCTGCGGGAAGGCGTCGACGAATTCGACGAGGTCGGGCACCTTGTACCCGGCCACGCCCCGCTCCCGTACGAACCGCTTCACGGCGACGGACCTCAGGGGTTCGGCGTCCGCGCGCAGGATGACGTAGGCGAGGGAGCGCTCGCCGAGATACTCGTCGGGGACGCCGACGACGGAGACGTCGTGCACGGCGGGGTGGGCGAGGAGGATGTTCTCGATCTCCTCCGGGGCGATCTTCTCGCCGCCCCGGTTGATCTGGTCCTTGGCCCGGCCCTCGACGACGAGGTGCCCGGTCGGGGTGCGCCGCACGATGTCGCCGGTGCGGTAGAAGCCGTCGGCGGTGAAGGAGCGGGCGTTGTGCTCGGGGGCGCGCCAGTAGCCGCGGATGGTGTACGGACCGCGGGTGATCAGGTGCCCGAAGTCGCCGTCGGGGACGTCCTGGTCGGCGTCGTCGACGACGCGGACCTCGTCGTCCGGGGAGATCGGCAGCCCCTGCGTCGAGACGACGATCTCCGAATCATCATCCAGGCGCGTGTAGTTGACGAGCCCTTCCGCCATGCCGAAGACCTGCATGAGCTTGCAGCCGAGGGCGGGTTCGAGGCGGCGCGCGGCCTGTTCGCTGTACTTGGCGCCGCCGACCAGGACGAGTTCCAGGGTCGACAGATCGTGCGCGGTACCGTCCGCGGAGTCGGTCCAGACGAGGGCGAGCGGCGGGACGAGCCCGGTCATGGTGATCCGCTCGCTCGCGACGAGCGGGAACGCGGTGTCCGGGTCGGGCGCGGGCGCGAGCACGACGGTGCCGCCCGCGTACAGCACACCGAGCCAACCGGGGCTGCTCATCGGGTAGTTGTGGGCGGCGGGGAGGGCGACGAGGAAGCGGGTGTCGGCGTCGACGCCGCAGATCTCGTTCGAGCCCCACAGCGAGTACATGTAGTCGTCGTGGGTGCGCGGGATGAGCTTGGGCCGCCCGGTGGTGCCACCGGAAAGCTGAAGGAAGGCGAGCTCGTGCGGCTCGGGGCCATCCAACTCGACCGGCTTGGTGGGAACTTCGGACAGCGAAGTGTGCTCGCCGGGGTCGCCCCCGACCACGAACACGTGCTTCAGGCTCGGGGCCTCGGCCCGCACCTTGCTCGCGAGCGCCCGGTGGTCGAATCCGGCGTGCCGCTCGGGGATCACGTAGGCGACGGCCTCGGTGAAGGAGCAGAAGTACGAGATCTCGCTCTCGCGGTGCGCGGGCAGCGCGTACACGGGCAGCGCGCCGATGCGGAACAGGGCGAAGACGACCTCGACGAACTCGCCGACGTTCGGCAGCTGCACGACGACGCGGTCGCCCTTGCGTATGCCGCGCGCCACGAACCCGGCGGCCAACCGGTCCACAAGCTCGTCGAGTTGGCGATAGGTCCAGGTACGTCTGGACGGCGCGGGGTCGACGAGGGCGACGCGATCGGGATGCGATTCGGCACGCTCGCGCAGCACGCCGCCGAAGGTCTCGCCGCGCCAGTACCCGGCGGCGCGATAACGCTCGGCGTACTCGGCGGGCCAGGTGGGCGCGTCGACACCGGGGGTGATGGGGCTGGTCACAGGGTGGCTCCCACGGCGTTCAGGAACGTACGGAACTTCGCACCGGTCTCGGCGGTCTCCGCCTCCGGCGAGGACTCGGCGACGACACCCGCGCCCGCGAACAGGCGCAGCAGCCTGCCCTCGGCCTCGGCGCAGCGGATGGTGACGACCCACTCGCCGTCGCCGTCCGCGTTCTGCCAGCCGACCATGCCGGTGTAGGCGCCGCGGTCGAACGGCTCGGACTCCGCGATGACTTGACGCGCGAGGTCGGTCGGGGTGCCGCACACGGCGGGGGTGGGATGCAGGGCGGAGGCGAGGTCGAGGGCGGTCGTCCGCTCGGGGTCGGCGAGTTCACCGGTCACGGTCGTGGACAGGTGCCACATAGCGGCGGTCCGTACGAGGGTGGGCCGGACGGGAACGTCGATGGTCCGGCAGAACGGGGCGAGGGCCGCCCGCACCGCGTCCACGACGACGGCGTGCTCGTGCAGATCCTTCGCCGATTCGAGGAGCGCGGCGGCGCGACGCACGTCCTCGGCGAGGTCGGCGGAACGCGGCGCGGAGCCGGCAAGGGGGTTGGCGGTGAGCATCGACCCGCTGCGGGAGACGAGGAGTTCGGGGCTCGCGCCGATGAGCGTACGGCCGGGGGCGCTGGGCACGGCGAAGGTGTAGCCGGCCGGGTCGCGGCGGGCGAGGCGCCGCAGCATGACAGAGAGGTCGGGGGCCTTGGCTGCGGTCAGTTCGAGGGTCCGGGCGAGCACGACCTTGTCGAACTCACCGGCCTTCATCCGCTCGACGGCCGCGGCGACGGCGGCGCCGTACACCCCCGGCTCCGGAACCTCGCGCACCGTCCAGTCGGCGGCGTCCCCGGCCGACGGCACGGGCAGCGCGATGAGCGGGTCCTCACGCAACGGCGGCGCCCACCGCACGGTCTCCGGAACGGCGAGGGCGGGAGCCGCGTCCGGGGCGAAGGGCAGCGCACCCATCACCACGGGATTCGGATCCCCGGCACTCCGCCGGGCATCGAGCAACGCCCGCACACGGGGGCTCAACGGCCCCTCTCTGTGCGGTAGTTCAGCTACAACACCACGCCCGAGGAGGGTGCGATGCGGTGTGGCGAGAAATCGATCGGTGACGGGTGCGTACTCCTCGAGCAGCGCGGTGGCGGACCCGGGCTCCACGAGCTCGGGCACGGACGCGGGCGCGTCGGGACGATTGACCGTGATCGGACCGGTCAGAGACGTGGTCATGGATGTCTCCAAGAGTGGGGGCCTTCAAGCCCGTCGGGCCCATCAAGCCCGTCCGGCGTTTGAGGACAAATGGGGTCCGGAGCGAAGCCCCGGTTTCGGGAAGGGGCGGGGTGGGGTGGGGGAAAACCCCGCTCACCCCCGGAGGGTCGCGCCCCCGTCGACGTACAGGTCCTGCATCGTGATGTGCCGAGCCCGATCGCACGCGAGAAACGCAACCGCCTCCGCGACGTCCTCGGGATCAGCGATACGCCCGAGAGGAATACCGGTCCGGTGAGCCGCGAGGTCACCCTCGATCACGGACCGCGCACCGGCCTCCGCGTCACCCCCGGGCGCCGCCTCCCACATGCCACGCTGCATGTCAGTGAGCGTCGACCCCGGACACACGTTGTTGCACCGCACCCCGTGCACGGCCACCTCCAGCCCAAGGCATTTGGTGAACATCGCGGTGGCCGCCTTCGACGCGGCGTACGCCGCCATGCCCTGCCGCGGAATCCCCGCCGCATTCGAGGCGACGGTGACGATGCTCCCGGCCCCCCGCCGCGTCATCCGCCGCGCGGCGGCACGCGAGACGTGCATGGCACCGTTGGTGTTGACGGCGAAACACGCCGCCCAGTCCTCATCGGCAAGGTCCACGACGGCCGAACCCCGCAGGATCCCGGCGACGTTGACGGCGACATCAAGGGGGCCGAGGGTGTCCTCGACGTCACCGACGAGCGCCTCCACGGCCCCCGCGTCGGTGACATCGAGGCCCCGGGCGACGACCCGCCCTCCGGCGTAAGGGGCCGCGACCTTCGCGACGGCTTCGGCATCCAGGTCCGTGGCAACGACACGCGCACCGCGCCCGGCGAGCGCGGCGACGACCGCCTCGCCGATCCCCCGGCCCGCCCCCGTGACGAGGGCGAGCCGGCCGGCCAGGTCCTGACCAGTGTCCGGGGACATCACTTGGCCAGCGCCCCCTTGATGTCGTCGAGGACGATCCGCGCGGCGAGCGGGCCGCCCGCGCTGTTCCAGGCGGAGCCGTCGATGACGACGACGTGGTCGCCCTTCTCGGCCTTCAACTTGCCGAAGTTGGTGACCTTTTGGGCCTCGCCGTACGCCTTCTCACTGTCGGCCTTGGCGCCGAGCGCGCCGAAGAACAGCCAGTCGCCGTCGATGGTCGACAGCTTCTCCAGGGACACCGGCTCGCTGTGCCCGGTGCTCGCGCCCTGCTGGTCCTTGGGCCGGTCCATGCCGAGCGCCTTGAGCGTCGAGCCGACGTGCCCCTCACCCTTCCCGACGACGGAGGGCGCACCGTCCTGCCAGCGGATGACCGAGACGGACTTGCCCGCGTTGTCGCCGAGCTTCTTCTTCGTCTCGGCGACCTGCGTGTCGAAGTCGGCGAGCCACTTCTTGGCGTCGGACTTCTTGTTGAGGGCGTCCGCGGTGTCCGTGAAGGCCGTCTTCCAGTTCTCGTTGAGCTTCGCGGTGACGACGGTCGGCGCGATCTCCTGGAGCTTGTCCACGGTCTTCTTCGCGCCGGTCGTCTCGTCGAGGAGGATCAGGTCGGGCTGGAGCGCGGCGAGCTTCTCCATGTCGGCCTCGGCGACGGAGGCGACGACCTGCGCCTTGGACGCCTTGTCGGCGAGGTACGAGGACACGCCCTTCTGGCCGCGGCCCGCGGTGGTGCCGACCGGCTCGACGCCCAGGGCGAGCGCCGCGTCGAGGGTCGGCTCGCTCAGCGCGACGACCTTCTTCGGGTCGCTCGGCACCTTGACCTTGCGGCCCTGGGCGTCGGTGAGCTGCCGCGTCTTCGACGCGGAGCCGGCCTTCTCGGCGCCGCCGGCGTCGTCTCCGCTGTCGCTGCCGCAGGCGCTCAGGAGCAGGGCGCCCGTGACGGCGGCGGCCGGTATGAGGGCGGCGCGGCGGATTCTCGGGGAGGACATGTTCGCAGGGCTCCTTAGGGCAATGAGATGAGAGAGGTGATGCGTGGGGGGGGGGAAGGTGATGCGTGGGGGAAGTCCGAGGGACCGCGCTAGGCGGGGGCGGTGCCGGGGCCGGCACCCAGGAGACGAATCAGCGTGTCGGCGAGAGCGACATGCCAACAGGCGTAGTCGTGACCGCCGTTGAACTCGTTCCGGGTGACCTCGTAGCGGGCCGAGTGCAGCGTGTCGTAGAGCGCCCGGCAGTGGTCGACCATCGTGCCCTCGTGCAGACCCGCGTCGAGGTGGACGGTGATCGGCGCGGGTTCGGTCTCCGCGTACCGGGCGGCGAGCCACGGCACGCCGATGATGTGTTTCTGCACGACGCCCGGCGCCAGTGTCGGCCGCCACCACAACGAGGGCGACTGGGCGACAACATGGCCGAAACGGTCCGGTCGCAGCCGCCCCGCGTGCAGTGCGGCCAGGCCGCCGAGGCTCTGTCCCGCGACGACGGTGCGCGCCGGGTCCGTGGCGAGGGGCCAGCGGCCCGCCGCCCACGGCAGCAGCTCGTCCGCGAGGAACTCCACGAAGGGGTCCCGCGCGCCGAGTTCACGGTTGCGGGTGTGCCGGTCGACGGCGTCCGGCGCGAGCACGGCCAGCGGCGGCAGCAGCCCGTCGGCGATCAGCGAGTCGAGGGTGTGTTGCAGGCCCACGCGGCCGAACCACATGTCGCCGTCGCAGAGCACGAGGACGGGCAGCCGTTCGGTGTCACCGCGAGGCCCCGGACGTTCCGTGTCACCGCGAGAACCCGGGGGCAAATACACCCACACATCACGTTCGTTACGTACGTCGGGGTTGCTGCCCAGCGCGGCCGCGCCGATGCTGTGACGTTCCACGCGCCCGGCGGGCACGGTCCCCCGCTGTTCGGTCCACGCCGGGGCGGGGGCCTCGGGCAGGGCGAAGACGGAGTTGTCGCCCGCGCCCCAACGGGTGGGCAGGCGGCGGGGGTTGAGCGGATCGTGCGCCGCGTGCACGGCGAGGGAGCGCAGCCGCGCCTGCAGCACCTCGGGGTCCTCGGGCGGCTCCTTGGCCGAGACGTCGGCGGCGATCCGGTACGAGGCGCGGTGGTCCGCGCGCAGCCGCAGGCCGAAGTGCCAGATGTCGGTGCCCGGGATCTGCTCCATGAGGGAGCCCGCGAGGTGGGCGCGGTCGCCGAGGTGGCTGACCATGAGCAGCACCTGCCGGGTGGCGCGGTGGCCGCGCCACAGGAAGGTGACCGCCCGGTGGTCGGGTTCGCCGTCGAGTTCCTCGACGAGCGGCGTGCCGCGGGCGGCGGCCTCCTGCCAGAACTCCTCGGCGATGTGCGCGCGTTGAGCGTCGTCGGCCGCGGCGATGCACTCCTTGAGGCGCGCGACGCGGGCACCGGTGACGCGGTCCGGCCGGTGGTCCGGCAGGGCGGCAACGGACTGGACGCTCATGTCTTCTCTTCCTCCGGAAGCGACCTGCGTTCTCCGGAAACGGCCTGCGCCCCGGAAGTGACCCAGGCTTTTCTGTCGACGTAATTGTTAGCAGATGAAGTTAGGTTAGCCTAAGCTAATCACATGCCCGCAGGAATACGACTCCGCCCCGGCGGAACACAGCAACTCCCGGCCACCGAGCCACGCAGCCGCCCACCCCGCACCGCGGGACTCGTGATCGGCCTGGTGCTGCTCCTCGCGGCGGCCGCCCTCTCGCTCGCGGTGGGCACGGAACACCTCACGCTCGGCCAGGTCTGGAGCGGGCTCGTCTCGCCGTCCGGCTCCGCGAACGACAACATCGTTCGCGAACTGCGGCTCCCCCGGACGTTCATCGGCATCGCCGTGGGCGCGGCGCTCGGGCTCGCGGGCGGCGTGATGCAGGTACTGACCCGCAACCCCCTCGCCGACCCCGGACTGCTCGGGGTGAACGCGGGGTCTTCGGCCGCCGTCGTCACCGCGATCAGCGTGTTCGGCATCACGTCGTTCACCGGATATCTGTGGTTCGCACTGCTCGGCGCCGCCGTCGCCGCCATCGTCGTCAACGCCCTCGGTGGCACCCGCTCGGCGACACCTGTACGGCTCGCGCTCGCCGGCACGGCCGTCAACGCGGCCCTGTTCGGCTACGTCAACGGGCTCCAGCAGTGGGACCTGAGCACGCTCGACTCGATGCGCTTCTGGTCCGTCGGCACACTGGAGAAGCGAGACCCCGAACTCCTGCTCAAGGCACTGCCGTTGCTGATCGCCGGTGCGCTCCTCGCGTTCGCGCTCGCCCGGCCGCTCGGCGCCCTCTCGCTCGGCGAGGACCACGCCCGCGCGCTCGGCACCTCGGTGCGGCGCACCCGAGTCCTGTCGATCGTGGCCATCACGCTGCTGTGCGGCAGCGCCACCGCCGTGTGCGGGCCGATCGGCTTCGTCGGCCTGATGATCCCGCACGCGGTCCGCGCGTTCACCGGACCGGATCCCCGCTGGATGCTGCCCTACTGCGCGCTGTTCGCGCCCACCCTGCTGCTCGTGGCGGATGTCATCGGCCGCGTCGTGGTGGCGCCCTCGGAGATCCAGGCGGACATCGTCACGTCGTTCATCGGCGGGCTGATCTTCGTCCACCTCGTACGTCAGCGGAAGGTGGCCCAGCTGTGACCCAGGTGATCCTGGAGAAGGAGGAACCCCGGTTCCTCAAGGCCGAGTTGCGCCGCGGAAGGCTGCGGGCCGGCCGGTTCTCGGTCCGCTTCGACCCGCGTACGGTGCTCGTCTGCCTGGCGCTGATCGTGGTCACGGCGTGCCTGGTGGTGCTCTCCGTCGGCACGGGCACGTACGAGCTGTCGCCGATGGAGGTGCTGCGGACGTTCGCGGGGAACGGTCCGCCGGGAGCCGAGTTCATCGTGCTCGACCTGCGGCTGCCGCGCGCCGTCGTGGCGGTTCTCGTCGGCTTCGGGACGGGCATGGCGGGCGCCGTCTTCCAGTCGCTCACCCGCAATCCGCTGGGCAGCCCGGACATCATCGGGTTCGGCAACGGCGCGTCGGCGGGAGCGCTCGTCGCCATCATCTTCCTCGATGCGGGCGCCGCGCAGACCGCGCTCGGCGCGCTCGTCGGCGGCTTCGCCACGGCCATCGCCGTCTATCTGCTGGCCTGGCGCCGGGGTGTGCACGGCTACCGGCTCGTGCTCGTCGGCATCGGGGCCTCCGCGGTGCTCGGGGCCGCGACCAGCTTCCTCTACGTCCGTGCCGACATCGGCAAGGCGGCCCAGGCCGCGAGCTGGACGATCGGCTCGCTCAACGACCGCGGCTGGACCGAGGCCAGGACGGCCGCGCTCGGCCTGATCGTCTGCGTCCCCGTGGTCATGGTGTTCGGGCGTCGCCTGACGATGCTGGAGATGGGCGACGACACGGCGGGCGCCCTCGGTGTGCCGCCGGAGCGCAGCCGTCTGATCCTGCTGTGCGCGGGCACGGGCCTGACCGCGATGGCGGTCGCCGCCGCGGGACCCATCCCGTTCCTCGCCATGGCCTCCCCCCAACTCGCCCGCCGTGTCACCCGCGCCGCGGGGCCGAACGTCCTGCCCGCCGCGTGGATGGGCGCCCTCCTGGTGACGGCGGCCGATCTGCTGACGCAGCGCGTGACCGGTTCGGCGCTGATGCCGGTGGGCGTCGTGACGGGCGTGGCGGGCGGCCTGTTCCTGGCGTGGCTGCTGCTGCGGGAGCGCAGGGCGCACCACGTCTGAGCATGTGTCACACGATCCTTTGGAAGGCGATCCCGTATGGCGAACCCGACAGCGCCCGCGCCACTCGAAAGCCCCCGGCTGGCTCGCCTGTCGGATGAGGTAAAAACGCGCGGGCAAGCGGCGCTCGACCGGTTCTGGCGCGAACTCGCCCGTACGGGCTCGCCGTTGGTCGAGCCCGTTCCGGGCTTCCCGGGAGTGCGTCTGGTCACGGTGGTGTGGCGCGAGGACCGGCCCGTCGAGGGCGTGTATCTCATGGCCAATCGCGTCACCGACAAGCACCGCGTACGCCACGGGATGATGCGCCGCCTCCACGGCACCGATGTCTGGTACGTCGGCCTGCGGCTGCCGCTGGGCCTCCGCTCCACCTACCGCGTTCATCCCTTCGGCGCGGACGATCCCCACATGACGCCCGACGGGCCGCGCGGCGGCACGTTCCGCGCGCTGCCGGACGATCGCGCGGACCCGCTGAACCGGCACGCGGGCGGGCCGTTCGGTTCCCTGATCGAACTCGACGGGGCGCCGTCCCTGGCACAGTGGCCGACGACAGCGGGCCCGCACCCCGGCGAGGCCCTCGGCTTCACCGCCGCCGACGGATCCGTGTACCGCGTACGGCGGTTCGTGCCGGACACCGACGAAAGCGGCCCCGCGCCGGGGCTGCTCGTCGTGTTCGACGGCGAGAAGTGGTTCGACCGGTACGGCATCACCACTGCGCTCACCGCCGCCGTCGAGGCGGGCCTGATCCCGCCCATGGCCGTCGTCGGGATCGAGGCGGGGGCCGATCCCGCGGCGCGGATGCGGCAGCTCGGCGCCGACCCGCGCTTCATCGACATGCTGGCCGATGAGCTGCTGCCCGCGGTGACGAGGGACCTGCCCGTCCGGGCCGCGCCCGGGAACACCGTCCTGTCCGGACAGAGTCTCGGCGGGCTGACCGCGCTCGCGGCGGCCATGCGCCGACCGGACGCCTTCGGCACGGTGCTCGCCCACTCGGCCTCCACCTGGTGGCGCCCCGGCATGACGGCCCGGCCGGAGCGGCCCGCGGAAGGAGTGGACACCTGGCTGTACGAGCAGGCCGCCACGGCACCGGTCGGCGGCGTCCACATCCGCATGGACGTCGGCTCCAACGAGGGACGGATGGTCGACGATCTGCACCTGCTGCACGCTCTGATGGCAGCCCGCGGCTTCGACGTCTCGCTGAACGTCTACACCGGCGGTCACGACTACTCCTGCTGGGCGGCCGCCCTCATCGAGGGGCTCGCTGAGCAGCTCGTGCCCCACGGCGCGGGGCCGTGGGGCACGAGAAGCGGCTGATCAGGACGTCACATCGGTGACCCGCCACCGTTGGTTCGAACCGGAGTTGGGCTGCCACGTACCGACGGGCGCGCCCTCGTTCGTGGCCTGCCCGCCGACCTCGAGGAGGCGGCCCGTACCGGCGTTGACGAGGGTGTACGTGCCGTCGCCCGTGCTCGACAGGATCCACTGGGCGGCCGGATCGCGCTCGCCCGTGTCGGGTTCGACGACCGCCGCACCGTCGCGGACGGCGAGCCGCTTGCCGTCGGCGGCGCTGGTGAACACGTGCCGCTTGCGACTCGCGGTCCCGTCGCCACTGATCTGCGCGAGCCGCCACCGCTGTCCGGCCGCGCCCGTCCCCGACCTGATGACGAGCGAGCCACCGCCGTCGGCGACGGTGAGGTCCTTGCCGCTCTGCACACCCGTCAGCTCGTAGGTGCGTCCACGGCGCAGCTCCGCCGCGTCCTTCGCCACCCCGGACACGCCCTTGACCACGAACGTGGTCACCGACTGCGCGGGCACCGTGAAGGTGGCCTTCCGGCCCGTCACCGCGACCGGCTTCCGCTCGTCCAGCTTGCCGTCCGGGCTGGTCACGACCGGGGTGACGGTCGCGCCCCGGCGTACGGTCGCGAACTTCGACAGATCGAGCGTCACCGTGCGGGTGCTCGCGGTGTTGTTGACGTGCACGACGGTGGCGCCGTCGCCGCCGCGCGTGACGGCCGCGGTGCTGCTCGTGTCGTCGGTCTTGATGAGGTGGTCGCCGGGCCGGATGTAGTGGGTGAAGTTCCGGGCGGTGTCGAACTTCGTGTTCGTGTAGACGGGGCAGGTCTCCAGGGTGTCGTCCGGACCCGCGCTGAAGGAGACCTGGACCTCGCCCCAGTTGCCGCCCTTCGCGGACTCGCCGCCGGGCTTCATGTTGTCCCAGTCCTCGACGGGCTGCCAGAACACCCAGGCGGTGGGCTCGAGTTCGCGGAGATCGTCGACGATGTGCTGGGCGAGCCCGAGGCCGGGCCGCATGTCGGTGAAGGACTGCCCGTCGCCCCAGTCGCCCTCGACCTCGCTCATCCACAGCGGCTTGCCCTCGGCCTTGGCGAGGTCGCGTACGGAGGTGCGGCCGCCGGTGCCGTAGGTGTGGACGTTCATCTGGGCGACGCGGCTCTTCACGTCGGCCGGATAGCTGGTCCAGTTCGTCACGAAGGTCGTCGGGTTGGTCTCGTCCATCGCCGAGACGACGGCTGTCGTCCGTGCCTTCTTCAGCGCGGCGTCCAGCGCGGACACGATCTTCTGCTGGAGGCCGGGACCGATGTGGCAGCCCTCCTGGCGGCCGCCGGTCGGATTGCCGTCGGCGCCCAACTTCGTACCCCAGTAGTTGGTGTTGGGCTCGTTGCACGGGTCGACGGTCTTCACCTTGATGCCGTGCGCCTTCTCCAGGCGTCGCGTGGCACCGGCCAGATAGGTGGCGAAGTCGTCGACGGACGCCTCCTTCAGCTGCTCCTTCGACGCGTCGAAGCCGCCGGAGACATAGCCGCTGACCGTCATGAAGTACGGCGGCGAGTTGGAGAACGTCTCCCAGTGGGTGATGTCCTTCTTGATCCGGTCGACCCACCAGCGCTGGGCCCTGTCGGCGTCCTCGTTCCAGTGGTCCTCGTTGCCGGGGTCCCACCAGTCGGTGTCGGTGCGGGTGGTGCCCTCGGGCGCCTTCCACCAGCCCTCGACGGCGCCGCCCGCCCTCAAGTAGTCGGGCACGTCGGGGGCGTTGCCGCCGCCGATGTTGTAGCGGGCGATGTTCAGGGCGAGGCCGTCCCGTCCGAAGACGAGGTCGGCGATCCTCTCGCGGATCTCGGCCGGGTAGTGCCCGGTGGCGTTCGCGAACCAGACCAGGCTGGTGCCCCAGCCCTCGAACCGGTCCTGCCGGTACGAGGGGTCGGGGGTGACCGTGACCGTCGCCGCGGTGGAGGCCGCGGCGACGAGCTGTGCGGAGGAGATCTGGGTTCCCGCCGCCGCGGCCGTGGCCGCGGCGATGCCGATGAACCGTCTGCGGGTCAAGCGCGCCAACGTGTGCTCCCTACGTCGTTGTGTGAGCGGGGTGTCGGTGGTGCGATTCCAGGAAGGCGTAGTGGTTCTAGGAGGAGACGGGCTGCCTCAGGACGGCGACCTGACGGGGCGCCAGGACCAGTCCGTCCCCCTCGGCCGCGGGGCCGACCAGTACGTCCCCGGTCAGGCCCGGCAGCGGCACCGGCTCGTCACTCCGGTTGACCAGGAACACGTAGCGGTGCTCGGCGTCCCGCCGCACGATCTGCTCGACCAACCCCCGCGCCTGCTCCGGGAGTTCACTGCGCACACCGGCGGGCGCGAGCAGCTCGGGCAGCAGCACGGTGAGGCCTTCGACGCCGAGGCGGGTGGAGACGTACGCGGCCGAGCCCCGGCCCGTACCGCGCCGGGTGACGGCCGGGCGGGAGGCGTACGTACCCGTCCGGTATCCGGCGAGGACCTCGACGTCCGTGCCGGTGACGGAGATCCGGTCGGTCCACAGGCTGCCGGTGGTGCCGTTGTCCAGGTCGACGGTGTCACCGTCGAGGAGCGGCCCGAACTCCTCGATGCGGATGCCGAGGACGTCGCGCAGCGCACCGGGGTAGCCGCCGAGCCACACGTGGTCGTTCTCGTCGACGATCGCGGAGAAGTACGTGGTGACGAGGTGGCCGCCGCCCTCGACGTACCGGGTCAGCTCCTTGGCGAGCGGCTGCGGCACCACGTGCAGGACGGACGCGATGACGACGTCGTACGCGGACAGGTCGGTGTGGTGCGCGGGCACCACGTCGGCACGGATCCCGAGGCGCAGCAGCGCCGAGTACCAGTCGAGGGCCTCGCGGTGGTAGTCGAGGCGGGAGGTCGGGTGGGAGTCCTGCTCGCTCGTCCACCACGAGTCCCAGTCGAAGAGGATCGCGACGCGGGCGGGTTCGCGCCCGCTGCCGGCGATCGGGGCGAGCGCATCGAGGGTGCTGCCCAACTCGACGACGGAACGGAAGAGTTCGCTGTCGGCTCCGGCGTGCGGGAGCATCGCCGAGTGGTACTTCTCGGCGCCTGCCGACGACTGCCGCCACTGGAAGAAGCAGACGGCGTCGGCTCCGTGCGCCACGTGCAGCAGCGAGTCCCGTGCCAACTCCCCCGGTTTCTTCGGCAGGTTGACGGGCTGCCAGTTCACGGCGCTGGTGGAGTGCTCCATCAGGAACCAGGGCCGGTGGCCCGCGATGCCGCTGGTGAGGTTGGCGGAGAAGGAGAGCTCGTCGCGGTCCTGCGGGCCGGGGATGACGTAGTGGTCGTTGGCGACGAAGTCGACCTCGCCCGCCCAGTCCGCGTAGTCCATGCCCTTGGTGCCGGGCATCACCATGAAGTTGGTGGTGACGGGCGTGTCCGGGGTCAGCTCGCGCAGGATCTCACGCTCGGCCAGCAGGTGGTCCTTGAGCGCGTCGGAGGAGAACCGCTTGAAGTCCAGCTGCTGCGTCGGGTTCGGGTGCGAGGCGGCGAGCCGCGGCGGCAGGAGCTGCTCCCAGTCGCTGTAGCGCTGGGACCAGAACGCCGTCCCCCAGGCGTCGTTGAGGGCGTCGAGCGTCGTGTAGCGGCGGCGCAGCCAGGCCCGGAAGGCACGGGCCGCGTCGTCCGAGAAGTCGTAGACGTTGTGGCAGCCCAGCTCGTTGTTGACGTGCCAGGCGACCAGCGCCGGATGGTCGGCGTAGCGGGACGCGAGCTTGCGCACCAGATGCAGGGCGTGCTCGCGGAAGACGGGCGAGGTGGGCCGCCAGTGCTGCCGGGCGCCCGGCCACAGTGTCTCGCCGCTCGCGGTCACCGGCAGGATCTCCGGGTGCGCGGCGGTCAGCCACGGCGGCGGTGACGCGGTGGCAGTGGCCAGGTCGACGCCGATGCCGCCCGCGTGCAGCCGGTCCATGATCTCGTCGAGCCAGCCGAAGTCCCAGGTGTCGGCGGTGGGTTGGAGCCTTGCCCAGGAGAAGATGGCGAGGGAGACGACGTTCACCCCGGCCTCCCGCATCAGCCGGATGTCGTCCGCCCACACCTCCCGTGACCACTGCTCGGGGTTGTAGTCGGCGCCGTAGCCGAGGCGCCGGCTGCCGTCCGAGCCCTTCGCGTACGGGAAGCGGGAGGTGAGGGGGGCGACCATGAACGTCCTTCCAGGAATGCGGGCTTGTGGCGGGCCAGGGCCTGTCGTTTGGATCAGGTCCTACTTCTCGACGGTGAAGCCCTGCTCGTTGCCGTACTTGACGGACGCGTCCTGCCAGGACTTGAGACCGGCGGTGAGCTTGGTCGGGGAGACGTACGCCTTGCCGACGGTGTCGTTGAAGATCGAGTTGGCGTACACCTGGAACGGCAAGTACTTCCAGTCGGTGGGCACGCTCTTCGCGGACTCGGCGAAGATCTTGTTGGCCTTCTGGCCGCCGAAGTACGGGAACTCGGTGTTCTGGAACGACGACGAGTTCAGGTCCTTCGTCGTCGCGGGGAACGCGCCGTTCTTGATGCGAGTGCCCACGCCGGCACCGGAGTTGGCGTACTCGACGAAGGCGTAGGCGAGCTCCTTGTTCTTGCCGAGCTCGGGCAGCGCGAGGGAGCTGCCGCCGTTCTCGGAGCTCGCGGTCGCGCCCTTCTCCCACTGCGGCATGGGGGCGACGCGCCAGTCGCCGGACGCGCCCTTCACTCCGGAGGCGAAGTTGGCGGGCATCCAGGCGCCGGTGGGCAGCGTGGCGATGGTGCCGTCGCCGAGGCCCTTGTACCAGTCGTCGGTCCAGCCGGTGACCGGCGAGACGAGCTTGTCGTCGATCAGCTTCTGCCAGGTGTCGGTGTACTTCTTCGCGCCCGCGTCGGTGAAGTCGATGCCGACCTTGGTGCCGTTCACCTTGTACGGGTGCGAACCGGCCTGCCACAGAAGGCTGGTGGTCAGGCCCGCGTCGCCGACGTCGCTGGTGATGTACGCCTTCGGGTCGGCCTTGTGCAGCTTGCGGGCCGCCTCGACGTACTCGTCCCAGGTCGTCGGGACGGCGATCTTGTACTTGTCGAAGACCTTCTTGTTGTAGAAGAGCGCCATCGGGCCCGAGTCCATGGGCAATCCGTAGACACCGCCGCCGTCGCCGGACTTCACCGAGTTCCAAGGCCCCGGCGAGTACGAGTCCGCCAGCTTCTCCGCGCCGTAGGCCTTGAGGTCGGCGATCTGCTTCGTCAGGGCGTACTGACCGAGCGCGTAGTACTCGATCTGCGCGACGTCCGGGACGCCCTTCTTCGCGGAGATCGCGTTCGACAGGGCCTTGTACTGGTCGTTGTTGGTGCCCGCGTTGACCAACTTGATGTCGACCTTCGGGTACTTCTTCTCGAAGTCGGCGGCGACCTGCTTCAGTGTGGGCTCCCACGCCCACACCGTGACGGTGCCGCCCTTCTTCAGGGCCGACTTGATGTCGGCCGAACCGACCTTCTTGTCCGCGGAGTCACCGTCGTCGGAGCCGCCGCAGGCGGTGGCCCCGAGGGCGAGGGCGCAGAGGAGACCTATGCCGCGCAGGACGCGGCGGGAGTGCTGGGGCATGGCGATGGCTTCCACTTCTTCGTGGTCCTACAGAGGGTGTGCGAGGGGTGAACCGCCTTGCCGCGCCTACTCCTTGACGCTTCCGGCGGAGAGACCCGACTGCCAGTACTTCTGGAGCAGCAGGAAGGCGGCGATCAGCGGCACGATGGTGAGCAGCGAACCGGTGAGCACGAGATGGGGGATGGCCTCGCCGCCGGCCGTCTGCGCCTGCTTGTTCCAGGAGTCGAGGCCGAGCGTGAGCGGGTACCAGTCGGGGTCCTTCAGCATGATCAGCGGCAGGAAGTAGTTGTTCCAGGTCGCGACCGTGGTGAAGAGCAGGACGGTGACGGTGCCCGGCGCGAGCAGCGGCAGCGCAACCGTGAAGAAGGTGCGCAGCTCGCGCGCGCCGTCGATCCGGGCCGCCTCCATCAGTTCCGTGGGGATCGCCTCGGTGGCGAACACCCACATCAGATACAGCCCGAACGGCGAGATCAGCGACGGGATGATGACGGCCCACGGGGTGTCGGTGAGCCCCATCTTGCTGAACATCAGGAACGTGGGGACGGCGAGCGCCGTGCCCGGCACCGCGACCGCCCCGATGACGACGGCGAACACGGCGCGCTTGCCCGGGAAGGCGAACTTGGCGAGCGCGTATCCCCCGAGGACCGCGAGGAAGGTGGCCCCGCCCGCGCCCACCACCACGTACATCAGGGTGTTGAGGAGCCAGCGGCCGAAGACGCCGTCCTGGTACGTGAAGGTCACGCCGATGTTGTGCCAGAGGTCGAAGTCGCCGTCGAACCAGAGGCCGAACGAACGGGCAAGCCCCTGCTGGGACTTGGTGGCGCTGATCAGGAGCCAGACCAGCGGCAGCAGGCTGTAGACGAGGACGACGCCGGTGAGCACGGTCAGCAGAACGCTGCGCCGGGGACGCCCCGCGGTGCGCTGACGCGGGGTGCGCAGGCGCGGGGCGGTGGACTTGAGCGATGCGGTCGGCCGTACGGGCCCGGTGGTGGTGGTCATCGCGCTCACGCTCCCTTGCGCATGCCGCGCAGCTGGACCACGTAGGCGACGATCATCGTAATCACGCCCATGACGATGGCGACCGTCGCGGAGTAGTTCTGCTGCTGCCCCGCGAAGGACAGCGAGTACGTGTAGTAGTTCGGGGTGTAGTCGGTGGTGATCGCGTTCGGCGCGAGCTTCTGGAGGATGGCGGGCTCGTTGAAGAGCTGGAAGCTGCCGATGATCGAGAAGATCGTGGCGATGACGAGGGCGCCGCGGATCGCCGGGAGCTTGATGGCCGTGATGACGCGCCACTGTCCGGCCCCGTCGATCTCGGCCGCCTCGTACAGCGAGTGCGGTACGACGCGCAGCGCGGCGAAGAAGATCAGCATGTTGTAGCCGACGAACTCCCAGGTCACGATGTTGCCGAGGGAGGCGAGGACCAGGTCGGCGGAGAGCGGGTCGGGCAGCTTGGTGCCGAACGCGTCGTTGAGGTCGCCGACCAGGCCGTAGCGGGTGCCGTACATGAAGCCCCACATGAGGGTCGCGACGACGGCGGGGACCGCGTAGGGCAGGAAGACGGTGATCCGGAAGAAGTCCTTGCCGAACAGGCGACCGCTGTCGATCGCGAGGGCGACGAGCAGCGCGATGCCCAGCATGATCGGCACCTGGATCAGCAGGAACAGCCCGACGCGGAGGACTCCGTCCCAGAACTGCCCGTCCTGCAGCGCCTGTTGGTAGTTGTCGAGGCCCACGAAGGTGGTGCCGCCGATGAGTTGTGTACGGAACAGGCTCAGATAGACCGAGTAGGCGAGCGGCGCGAGGAAGACCAGGGCGAAGACGAGCACGAAGGGGCCGATGAACCCCCAGCCCGTCCATGAGCGGCGCCTCCTCAAGGCGACCGGCGGTTGCAGCGTGGTCATCTCGCGCCCCTCACTCGTCCATGCGTCCAGCCATGCGTCACGCGTCCTGATGTTTACGTAAACATCCCTGGGTATGGAGGACCCGACGGCTGTTATGTTTGCGTAAACATTCGGTGGCGGCATGTCTACACTGCCCCGAGGAGCACGGTCAAGAGTCGGTGAGGGACACGGTGACAACCAAGGAGAGCGGCCCGCAGCGCGGCAGGCGCCGTACACAGAACGCGTCGATGGCCGACGTCGCCCGGGTCGCGGGCGTCTCGTCCCAGACGGTCTCCCGCGTCTCGAACGGCTTCCCCGGCGTCAACGAGGAGACCCGCGAGCGGGTCCGCGCCGCGATGAAGGAGCTCGGCTACCGCCCCAACAGTGCGGCGCGGGCGCTGAAGCGGGGCGACTTCCGCACCATCGGCGTCATCACGTTCACGCTGTCCACGACGGGCAACATGCGCACGCTCGAGGCCATCGCCACCTCCGCCGCGCAGGAGGGCTACGCGGTCACGCTGCTGCCGGTCGCGGTGCCCACGCAGGACGAGGTGCGCGGCGCGTTCTCACGCCTCGGCGAGCTGGCGGTGGACGCGGTCATCGTCATCATGGAGGTCCATCTGCTCGACTCTGCGCGGCTGTTGCTGCCCCCGCACGTGAAGGTGGTGGTCGCCGACTCCGACGCCGGCGACCGTTACGCGGTGGTGGACACGGACCAGGCGGGCGGCACCCGCGACGCGGTGCGCCACCTCCTCGACCTCGGCCACCGCACGGTCTGGCACCTGGCGGGCCCCTCCGAGTCGTACGCGGCCCAGCGCCGAACGGACGCCTGGCGCACGGCACTTGAGGACGCGGGCCGCGCCGTGCCACCACCAGTACGGGGCGACTGGTCGGCCGAGTCCGGCTACCGCGCGGGCCTGCGCCTCGCCGAACAGGCCGACTGCACCGCGGTGTTCGCGGCGAACGACCAGATGGCGCTCGGCCTTCTGCGCGCCCTGGACGAACGCGGCCGCAAGGTCCCCGAGGACGTCTCCGTCATCGGCTTCGACGACATCCCCGACTCGGGCTCGTACCTGCCCCCGCTCACCACGGTCCACCAGGACTTCGCCGAGGTCGGCCGCCGCTGCGTGCAGAGCGCGCTGCGGCAGGTACGGGAGAGCGAGGCGGAGCGGGGGACGACGTTGGTGCCGACGAGGTTGGTGGTGCGGGAGAGTACGGGGGCGGCGCGGCGGGGGTGAGCGAGGGCCGCAGGGGGCGAGCTGCGGGCCTACGGTTTGGGCGGGTCGCGACCGGCGCGCTACACCGCGACGCCCAGCCCCTCCACCACCACGGCGCCCGGCAGTTCGGACAGGGCCTTGCCCGGGACGATCAGCTTGCCGCGGCGGGTGCCGCTGCCGATGAGGACGTGCGGGAGGTCGACGACGGCGGCGTCCACGAGGACCGGCCAGCCGTCGGGCAGGCCGATCGGGGTGATGCCGCCGTACTCCATGCCGGACTCGCCGGTCGCGGTGCCCATCGGGGCGAACGAGGCCTTGCGGGCGCCGAGTTGGCGCCGCACCACTCCGTTGACGTCGAGCTTCGCCGCGGACGGGACGACGCAGGCCGCGAGGGTGGTCTCGCCGCCACGCTTGCCCGCGACGACGACGCAGTTCGCGGAGGCGGCGAGCAGCTCGGGGCCGTAGTGCTCGACGAACGTCGCGGTGTCGGCCCACTCGGGGTCGGTGTCGACGTGGATCAGGTCCTGCGCGGGCACGGTGCCGCGCCAGTTGCGTACGGCGTCGGCGACCGGCCGGGTGAGCAGGTCGAGGGCCTCGGGGGCGGCGAGTACATGGTCGAAGGTGCCGATGGGTGCGCGCATGGCGGCACGCTAACAGCCGCCGCGCGCCCGGCAACCGGGCGTCTCAGCGTACGAAAGGCACCGACACGGCCATGATCATCTCGACGTCCTCGGTCCCGTCGTTGCGGTAGGAGTGCGCGGTGCCCGCCTCGAACGAGACACTCGCCCCCGCGGGCACCGCGTACGGGGTGCCGTCCACGACGAGGGTCAGCTCGCCGGCCGTGACATGGACCAGTTCGATGGTGCCCTGCGGGTGCGGGTCGGAGTCGCTGCCGTCGCCGGGCACGAGCCGCCAGTCCCACATCTCCAGCGGCCCCTGGGACTCGGTCCCGGCGAGCAGCCGGTTGTAGCTGCCGGCGTCCGTGTGCCACAGGCGTACGGCCTGATCCTCCGTCACGATACGGACATTGGGGCCCTGCTCGTAGTCGAGCAGCGTGGTGATGCTGACGCCGAGGGCGTCGCCGATCTTGACGACGGTGCCGATGCTGGGGTTCGTGCGGGCCTGCTCGATCTGGATGAGCATGCCGCGGCTGACGGCCGCGCGGGCGGCGAGCGCGTCGAGGGTGAAGCCGCGCTCGGACCGCCAGTGCTTGACGTTGCGCGCGAGCGCCTGGTTCAGGAGATCGAGATCCGCCACGTTCCGTCCAGAGTCGGGGCCTGGGGGCCTTGTGGGCCCTGGGTCGCGAGACCTGGGCCTTGGTTCAATATTGTGGATGACAGAGTTCAGTACATTGAACTACGGTGTGATGCACCACAGCGTCCAGCAAACTGTACTGCGAGGTCCGGCATGACAGCACTCTTCGCCCTGGCCACGAGCCTCATGTGGGGCTTGGCCGACTTCGGCGGCGGGCTGCTGACGCGACGCATCCCGGCGCTCACCGTGGTGGTCGTCTCGCAGGTGATCGCCGTGGTCGTGCTCGGAGTGATCGTGGTCGCCACGGGGGCCTTCTCGGAAGCGGGACCGCAGTTGTGGTTCGCCGTCGCCGCGGGGCTCGTCGGGCCCGTCGCCATGCTCGCCTTCTACAAGGCGCTCGCCCTCGGGCCGATGGGCGTCGTCTCGCCGCTCGGGTCGCTCGGCGTCGCCGTGCCGGTGGGCGTCGGTCTTGTGCTCGGGGAGCGGCCCGGGCTGCTGCAGTTCGCGGGCATCCTGGTCGCCGTGGCGGGGGTGGTCCTCGCGGGTGGGCCACAGTTCAGGGGCGCGCCGGTGCAGCGGCAGGCGGTGCTGCTCACGCTGCTGGCGGCGTTCGGCTTCGGCGCGGTGATGGCACTGATCGCGGAGGCGTCGACCACGGTCACCGGGCTCTTCCTCGCGCTGTTCGTGCAGCGGGTGACGAATGTCGTGGCGGGCGGCAGTGCGTTGTACGTGTCCGCGAAGCGGGGTGGGCGGGTGCTGCCGGAGGAGGGGGGATGGCAGGTCGTCCGGGGCTCGTTGGTGGCGCTCGGCCTGGTGGGGTTGGCGGATGTGGCGGCCAACGGAACGTATGCGCTGGCCGCTCAGGAGGGGCCGGTTACCGTGGCGGCGGTGCTTGCGTCCTTGTACCCGGTGGTTACGGCACTGGCCGCACGCGGCGTCCTCAGCGAACGGCTCCGCGGGGTGCAGGCGGCCGGCGCCGGGCTTGCGTTGGTGGGGACGGTGCTGTTGGCGACGGGCTGATTTACGCCGGATGTGGTTACGCGTACTGGGGCCTTGCGCCACGCCCCTGCACCGTTACCGGTACCGGCGTTACGCCCACGGGGCTCCGCCCCGGACCCCGCTGCTCAATCGCCGCAGGGGCTTAAATTTGCCCACCCGCCGCCGGCCCGGCTGGGTCCCGAGCGGCCGCCTCTGAGCGGTTCACCGCCTGAGGCCGTTACCCGCCTATCTCCCACCCGCCCGCCCCCTCCAGGGGCGCCAGGTCGGCGTGGCACCACCGCCTCGGTCACTCCACCACCAAACCCGACTCCCCACCCAGTCCGACCGACTCCGCTCCCGCTCCCGCTCCCGCTCCCGCTCCCGCTCCCGCAAACCATGGCTTCCCACACTTGCCGGTCGACCACCATCGCCTCGGGCAACGCCCGACCCCCACCCCGGTCTTCGTCCGCACCGCCTTGGGCAACCGGTCCTCCCCACCCATGACGGTCGACCGCCACCGCCTCGGGCCATCACCCACCAACTACGCCTCCCACCCCGGGGATCAGCCACCCCCACCCGGGGCACCCCGACAACCACGGCCTCCCACCCCGGACAACACTCGGCGATCAGGCCCGCGGCCGGGGCCTGCCCCTCATGCATCTCGGCGGCGCCAGCTCCAGGAACGGGAGCCGGGGTCCAGCACCCGCCAACCACAATTCCCCCACCCCGACGGTCGGCGACCACCGCCTCAGACGCCTCGCCAACCACGGCTCCCCGCCGGGGCGTTCAGCCGCCACCGCCCCAGGCACCCCAGCAACCCCGGCTCGCCATATCGGCGTTCAACCGCCCCCGCCTCGAGCCACCACCCGCCAACCACAACTCCCCGCCCCCCCCGACGGTCAGCCACCCCACCTCGGGCGCCCCTCCCACCACACCTCCCCGCCCCCGGCGGCCAACGCCGCCCCCGCCTTGGGCAATCTGCCGCCTGGGGCGGCAGGGTGGGCAAGGCGGCCCCCGGTGCCGCGCACCCATCACGAGAGGCGCCAACCACGGCACAGCCTCGAAACCACGGTGCCGCGCAACAAGTACGACATGCGCCGACCACGGCACGGGCCAGGAACCCCGGCACCGCGCAACGGCATCACCAACCCCGGGCATCCGAAGCCCCCGGAGGGGGCGGGCGGGAGGGAGATAGCCGGGAACCGGCGCAGCCGGGCAAGCAACGGTGCCGCACGCCGTTACGACACACGCCGCCCCGGCCCAGCACAAAACCCCAGCGCCGCGCACCACTCACCACAGGCGCCACCCCCGACAAGCCCCACAACCCCGAGCAGCCGAAGCCCCCGAAGGGGGCGGGCGGGAGGGAGATAGGCAGGGACCGGCGCAGCCAGGCAAAGAACGGTGCCGCACGCGGTTACGACACACGCCGCCCCGGCACAGCTCAAAGCCCCGGTGCCGCGCACCGTCACCGCACACGCCGCCCCCGGCACAGCCCAAAGCCCGGTGCCGCACACTACTCACCACCGGCGCCACCCCCGGCACCCCCGGACCACCCGCACCCAACCCGAAACCCCAACCCCGGCCCCCGCCCCGACCCCGGTCACACCCGATAACGCCGCAACGCCGGGACGGCAAACGCGAGGGCCAGCATCGCCACGACGACCAGAACCCCACCCCCGGCCACCGCCGCCCCCGCTCCGAAGGTCGACCCCGCCGACCCGTGGAGGACGTCCGCCAGGCGGGGCCCACCCGCGACGACCACCGTGAACACCCCCTGCATCCGCCCCCGCATCTCGTCCGTCGCGGCCGACAACAGAATCGCCCCACGGAAGACCATGGACACCATGTCGGCGACCCCCGCCACGGCGAGGAACACGACCGCGAGCCACAGACTGCTGCTCAGCCCGAACCCGGTGATGGCGAGCCCCCACGCCACGATCGCCCCGATCACCATCCACCCGTGCCGCTTCGCCCGCGAGAACGTCCCCGAGAACAGTCCCCCGACCACCGCCCCGATCGGAATCGCCGCGAACAGCAGCCCGAGCGCGAGCCCTTCCCCGTACGGCGCGTAGGTCTCCGCGGCGAGCTGCGGGAACAGGGCGCGCGGCATGCCGAACACCATCGCGATGATGTCCGCGAGGAAGGACAGCAGCAGCACCTTGTGCGTGGACATGTATCGGAAGCCGTCGACGATCTCCCGTACGCCCGCCCGCTTCTTGACCAGCGTGCCGAGCGGCGGCAGCGCGGGCAGCCGGTACACCGCCCACACGGTGACGCACAGCGCGACGGCGTCGATCAGGTACAGCTCCGGCAGCCCGATGACGGGGATGAGGACACCCGCGAGCAGTGGGCCGACGACCTGGCCGGTCTGCATCACCGTGGAGCCGAGCGCGTTGGCCGCGGCCAGTTGGCTCTCGGGCACGAGCCGCGCGATGGACGCGTTGCGGGCCGGCGAGTTGAGGCCCCAGAACGCCTGCTGCATCGCGAGCAGCACCATCAGCACGGCCACCGAGTCGAGCCCGGATATCGCCTGCACCCAGAACAGGACCGACGTCACGGCGATGCCGCTGTTGGTGACCAGAAGCAGCTTGCGCCGGTCCACGTGGTCGGCGATCGCGCCGCCCCACAGCGCGAACACCACGAGCGGCACGAGCCCCGCCATGCTCGCGGCGCCGACCCAGGCCGAGGACCCGGTGATGTCGAAGATCTGCTTGGGCACGGCGACCGCGGTGAGCTGGCTGCCGACGGCCGTGACGATGGTCGAGGACCACAGCCGGCGGTAGGCGGGGATGCGCAGGGGCCGGGTGTCCATGGCCCAGCGACGCCAGCCACGCAGCTTGGCCCCGGATGCCTCCGACGTCTCGGACACCTCCGACGTCGCCGACGCCTCGGAGGCCTCCGGCTCGGCCTCGCCGCCTGTCTCTCTCGTCTCGCTCGTGTCCACGGCTTCCCTGATTGCTCGCTACATCTATCTGGTCCGGGGTTCAGTGTCCCAGGCGTCGTCGTCGAGTTCGGACAGAGCGAGCAGCTGGTCCGGAGTGACCCCTTCCGGTATCGCCCGCGGCGCCGGCGTCCGGAGCGGCGGCTGCCAGCCGGACTCCGCGTCCCAGCTCCGTACGACGCGTGCGGGCGCACCGGCGACGACGGCGTGGTCGGGTACGTCGCCACGCACCACGGCCCCGGCCGCGACCACCACGTTCCGGCCGATGCGGGCGCCGGGCAGGATCACGGCGCCGGTGCCGATCCAGCAGCCGGGGCCGATCTCGACCGGCTCGATCCGGGGCCACTGCTTGCCGATGGGCTCGTGCGGGTCGTCGTACGAATGGTTCGTGGACGTGATGTAGACGTACGGGCCCATGTAGACGTCGCTGCCGATCCGCACCGTCGTATCGGCGATGACATGGCTGCCGCGGCCGATCACGACACCGTCGCCGAGGGTCAGGATCGGGTCCGGGCCGAGGTCCAGGTCCGGCATCAGGCCCGCGGTCAGGGTGACTTGCTCGCCGATGATGCAGTGCGCGCCCAGCCGGATCCACGGCTCGCCGAACACCGTGCCCTGGGGGAACGCGAGCTTCGTACCGTGCCCGATCGCGCCGAACCGGTGCCCCCCGGACTGCCGCGCGGTGACCGCGCCCTTGCGCTGCACCCAGCGCCAACCGGCCTGTACGAGCCGGTGTCCCGGCCCACCCTTGTCGTTCCGCGTCTTCGGCACGGCGTCACGTTACCCACGCGTATCTTCGACCCCCACCTCGCCGACCTGTGATCTTCGCCCCACAGGTACGGTTCGCTCTGGCGCGACGCAAGGATGATCACTTCACGTAGGGAGTTCCAGCTCATGTCCCACGAGGCACTCGTCATCGGCATCGGCGACAAGGAACCGAAGGTGGACCCGGAGGCGTTCGTCGCCCCGACGTCCGTGGTGATCGGCGACGTCACGCTGCACGCGGGCGCGAGCGTCTGGTACGGCGCCGTGCTGCGGTCCGAGGTCGAGCCGATCACGCTCGGCGCGGACAGCAACATCCAGGACAACTGCACGGTGCACGTCGACCTCGGGTTCCCCGCGACGATCGGCGAGCGCGTCTCCGTCGGCCACAACGCGGTGCTGCACGGCTGCACCGTGGAGGACGACTGCCTCATCGGGATGGGGGCGACCGTGCTCAACGGCGCGGTGATCGGGGCGGGTTCGCTGGTCGCGGCGAACGCGCTGGTGCCGCAGGGGATGGTGGTTCCGCCCGGGTCAATGGTCGCGGGCGTCCCGGCGAAGGTACGGCGTGAGCTGTCCGCGGAGGAGCGGGAAATGCTCACGCTCAACGGGACGCATTACGTGGAGCTGGCGAAGAGGCATCGGGCACTCTGAGCCCCGCCTTTTAGACGAAGGCCAGCGGAGTCCGGGGCAGAGCCCCGAGCGGTGCGGCGGAACCTCAGCGTGCGGGCTCGGGCTCCGCCTCCGCCTCGTGCTCCGCCACCATCCTCGCCGCCCGCCGCTTCACGATCAGCATGGAGGCCAGGCCGATCAGGACGGCCACGCCGAGGCCCACGTACGAGAACCTCTTGAGCCAGTCCTCCGCGACCACGCCCACGTAGTAGATGACCGCGGTCGTGCCGCCGGCCCAGACCACGCCGCCCAGGACGTTCGCGATGAGGAACTTCCAGTACGGCATGTGCAGGACGCCCGCGAGCGGCCCGGCGAAGATGCGGAGCAGGGCGATGAAGCGGCCGAAGAAGACGGCCCACATGCCCCACTTCTCGAAGGACCGCTCGGCGGTGGCCACGTGTCCGGGGCCGAAGTGCTTGGGGAACTTGCGCCCCATCTTGGCGAGCAGCGGACGCCCGCCCTTGCGGCCGATCGCGTACCCGATGGAGTCACCGACGACGGCGCCCGCGCTGGCGCAGGCCCCGAGGATGACCGGGTTGACGTCGCCGTGCTGCGAGGAGAGCAGCGCCGCGGAGATGAGCACGATCTCGCCGGGCAGCGGGATGCCGAGGCTCTCGACGCCGATCACGCCTGCCACCAGTAGGTAGACGGCGACCGCCGGAATCGTGTCGAGCCATGCCTGGACGTGCATCGACGCCGCCTCCCGTACCCACCAGTTTTTTGCCTGTGCCCGGCGCGCGCTCCCCTCCGGTACGCGCACGCCGGGCAGCCTACCTGCTCCCTATGACGCCGCCGCGTCCCACAAGGTGCAGTGATGTTCGCGATGAACGTCCTTGGAGAGCGTGATCCCGCCCACACCGGACGTCTTCAGGGACAGCACGTTTCCGGGTGTCCGCCGTTGGTCGGGCATGGCGGGCGCGCCGTCGGCCCGCGGGGCGCCGCCCCTGATGAAGGAGCCCCAGTACTGCACCATCCGGTCGGCGAGCGCCCGCTGTTCGGTGTCGAGCGGGGAGTCGAGCCCGAAGTGCTTGAAGAGGTACTGCACCTCGTTGACGTGCGTGGCTCCGAAGTCGAAGGTCCTGCCCGCCTCCTTGATCGACGCGAACGGCGGTGAGGTGCGGTCCGCGAACTCGTAGGCGTAGACGGGTGGCCCGCTCCCCGCGAGCCGCTGGTCGAGCCGGAGCGCCGGGCACGCCATGAGCTGGTCGCCCTGGGCGGCGGCGTACGCGTGGGTGGGCGACGCGTAGTCGGAGAGGGGGTAGGCGCTCAGGGCCTTCTCCCCCGTCGCCTTCCCGTACGTGTCCGTGAGCGCCTTCGGATAGGCCTCGGCCGTGAGCGGCTTGCCCTGGCCGTCGTACGCGCCGTACGCGAAGAGGGTTCCCTCGTCCTTGTTGGCGCCGTTGAGGACGGGCACATGGGCCGAGCGGCCCGCGGTGATCGCGGTGGCCGGCTGCTCGGGCAGGAAGTCGCCGCCGGTCACCGGCGCCCAGTCGAATCCGGCCTGCGCGTCGAGGATCTCCTTGGCGGACTTGTCGCGCAGGCACGCTGCCACATCGGCGGCGGAGCCGCAGCCCAGCTTCTCGGCGAACCTCGCGCCCTCGGCGACGGCCGCACCGTGCTCGCGCGCCCCGCAGTCCCCGTACGCCCCGGACTCGATGATCCCGGCGCGGAACAGGCCGCGCCCGCCCGGCGACGCGAGCTGGGTGCACACCGAGCGCCCGCCCGCGGACTCACCCGCGATCGTCACGCGGTCCCGGTCCCCGCCGAAGCCTCCGATGTTGGCGCGCACCCAGCGCAGGGCCAGCTGCTGGTCCTGGAGGCCGAAGTTGCCCGAGACGCCGTCGGAGGCCTGGCCGTCAAGGCCTGCCGCCGCCAGGAAACCCATCGCCCCCAGGCGGTAGTTGACGGTGACGACGACCGTGCCGGTGCGGCGCGCGAAGGTGTCGGGGACGATGTCGGCGCCCGCGCCCGCGGTGAGCCCGCCGCCGTGCAGCCACACCATGACGGGCCGCCCCGCCGAACCGTCCGGCGCGTACACGTTCAGGTCGAGGCAGTCCTCCGTGTACGTCGGGTCCTCGTATCCGGGGTCCCAACTCGACGCCTGTACGCACCTGTTGGAGAAGTCGGTGGCATCGCGCACGCCACGCCAGGACTGCGCCGGGCGCGGCTCGCGCCAGCGCAGCTTGCCGACGGGCGGTTCGGCGTACGGGATGCCGAGGAACTGCCGCCCCTCGTCGGTGTGCTCCCCGCGCACCCAGCCGGACGCGGTGCGCGCCAAGGGGGCGTCGGACCGTTCGGTGGCCTGCGCCGGCACCAGGGCCGCGGCGGTCAGCGCCACCACGGCCGCGAGCACCACGCGTATTCGACCGCGTCTCATGTCACTTCTCCCTCTTCGCTCGACCCCACATCCGTGCGCACCACAAGACCGAAGCGGAAACTATGGCCGACGTTGACTCGTGTCAACAGGTTGAACAAGAAAGGAAGTTGGACGGGAAACAACGAGAGACAACGAGAAACGAGGAAGGCACCGCCCCATCGGGCGGTGCCTTCCTCGCCGTGCGGACCACGCTCCGCGGTTCCCGCTCTCAGCTGTTGGGACGCAGGGTCCAGACGACGGTCATCTCGCCGGTCACGGCCCCGTCCTCGCGCGTGATCGCGATGCTCACCGGGAACTCGGGGCGCTCGCCCGCGTCGAGCTCGGCGACCACGTCGGCGGCCGGGCGGCCGACCCGGGACCAACGTGGATGGGCGTGCCCTTCGCATGCGTCTGCTCCGGGGGTCTTATGGGATTCTCAGCGCCCACCCGCCTTGCTCGTGATCCTTGTCTGGCGCGAGCCGGACGATGGCGACCTGCGCGCCCTGATCACCTCCACGCACGACACGACCCGCCCCCCGGGGGCGAGTTGAGTCTCAGCCTTCGTCCGCCCGGCGCCGACGCTTGAGCTGCTTACTTCGCGGCCCCACCTTCCACGCGGTGTGCAGCTCGGCCAGCGGAAGCTGTGCCTCCTTGGAGTCCTCTTCCAGTTCCAGCACGGCCTCACCCTCACCCAGCTCCCCGAAGGGGTGGTCGTATACCTCCGGCAGTTCCTCGATGCGGAGGGTGCCCTTGATAGCGCCTGCCGCGTCGTAGTGAATGAAGGTCCTCATATCGAGTCACTGCTCCTCGAGCGGATAGATCCGATACTCGATGTCCACGTCGCGAGCGCCCGTGTTCCGCACGCGCCATTGCCTGTGCGGAACCGCGATGATCTGTCGCTTCGGTGGGAACCCGGGCGCGTTCACGAGCCGGAAGTCCACAGCGAACTCTTCCAGGATCTCGATCGGGGGCAGCGGGCGGGGAGCCTGAACGGGGGGCCCCCCTGGAAGAGGCGGCGGGACCTCAATCGGTTTTGGAAGGATCATCGCTATGTGCGCCAGGCAGAATCCAGCGAGTGCCACGACCGCGAGAGGCGGTACACGTTCCTCGCCGCCCGCCGGCACGGTGACGGTCGCGGCGATCGGTGTTCCGACCTTCAGTTCCCGGATCGAGACGGACTTCTCAGCGATCTTTTTCTGATGGACCGCGAAGTCGGCCAACTTGTCCGACGTCACGGCGAAATCGTGCAGATGCGCCGTCTTCACGCCCGCACCCACCCGCGGATCACCCACAGCCGATCCGTCGGCCTCCGCCAGCTTCGGTGACGTCACCGCCTCATTCGCCAGCTTGTCCACCTCCACCGCGCCCTGGGCCAGCTTCGGTGACGTCACCGCCTCATTCGCCAGCTTGTCGACCTCCACCGCGCCCTGGGCCAACTTCGGCGAGGTCACCGAGCCGTCGACGAGGTTGGCGGTGCCGGTTCCCGCGTAGACGCGTTTGTCGGTGACCGAGGAAATGCGACCGCCGGTGAAGACGATGTCGGCCAGGTGGACAGCGTCCGTCGACGGGCCGCCGGCACCGGGACGGTCGATGACCATCTTCTCGGTGACGCGGGTCTCTTTGCCGGCGATCCCCGGGTCAACGCTGGGGTCGGTCCGGTCCTCGTCATAGCTGGCGTAGAGCTCCACGGAGCCGTCCGCGGGCGGCGATGTGATCTTGACTTCGCGGCCGGGAGTCGGGAGGACCGCCTCACGACCCTTGCCGTCGACCAGCCATCCGTGTTCCACAGTGACCGTATCGGCGCTGTTCTGATTCATCGTGACCGCGAGTCCCCCGCCCACCCCCGGGGTGTGCAGATCCCGGTTGTGCCTGCGGCGGCGGTCGATGGCGTAACTCTGCTCGTCGGTGAAGTCCTTCGCGCGGAGGAACTGGTGGTCGAAGTAGTTGAGCCGCTTGATGACGTCCTCAGCCATGGCCTCGTCCTTATAGTCGGTTCTGAACGCTCATCGGCTGGTCCCAGAGCAACGTGGTGTCGCCTACACGGGCACCCACGTCGACTTCGGGATCCTTGCCGAGCTGCATGGTGTGGGCGTTGACTCGCAGCTCGTACGTGGTGTGTGCAGGGCGTTCGCGGCGCAGCGCATCGTGGGCGGCCAGGACGAGCTCCGCCAGGCCCAACGGGTGGCGGAGCCGGCTGTCGCCCTCGACGGTGGTGAGTTCCACCCAGAAGAACCCCGGCCGAGCCCCGCAGACGTACGTGTCCTCGCCCAAGGTGGACGTCACACCGATCTGCATCGGATCCGGATGGTCGACGACCTCGGGCAGCGCCTCGTCGCGCAGATAGGCCTCAAGGAAGGCGGCCAGCCCCGGCCGGGTGCCGCGCCACGACCAGATGGCGCCCGCTCGGCGCAGCAGCTCGCGGTTCCAGCGTTCGCCCCGGGTCGGGCGGAGTTCCAGTCCAATCCATCCCGCGAGCCAGCCGAGGAAGGCGGTGCCGCCCGGGGTCGTGTCGGCCTCGGCGACGCTTGTGCCGTGCGGGTGGGGGAACGCCAGGGGGGCGGTCAGCCGCAGGCCGCGGCGGGGGCCGGGCAGGAATCCGTCGACGACGACGGTCTCGGCGTGTGCCGGGTCGCAAAGCAGCAACCGGGAGCCTGGGCCCAGCGCCGCGTAGGTGTCCAGCTCGATGACCCGCTCTCCCGCAAGCACCTCGTTGCGCAGGAGCATCTCCGGCCCCGCCCGCACGGCGGAGGCGAACGCCGGCGGCGGTGTGGTGGTCGGAGCCTGCGGTGCGGCCGTGACAAGCGTCCCCGCCGGATGGCCGGATGGCAGCGGGGGCGAGAGGGTCAGCCGCGCGGCGTCCACAGCCGTCACCAGCGCGAGATCGCCGCCCACCTCGACGACGTGGCCCGGGCGGGCGGCGAGGGCGAGTTGGTCGGCGACAGAGACGGTCGTGGTCTCCGGCGGGGCGGCGACCGCCAGCGCCGAGGTCCCCTCGGTCCGGTCGACTACCCGGATCGGAATTCCCTTGTCGTGAGCGAACCTCAGCGGGCGGTCGAGCCTGACGTCCGTGGGAGGGACCGGCGCCTGTCCCACGACACCCGCCACCCGGACCACTTCGGGCGGGTCGAGGACGAGCAGATCATCCGCGCAGAGACCGGCGGCGCTGTCGAGCCGGAGCACGCTCTCCCCGATGGACGCCACGTGGGTCAGGACGGAGGTGGGCGGCAGTGCGTACAGGCGCGGCGTTTGCTCGATCTCCGTCTGCACCGTGTCGAAGACCTCTTCCAGCGCACCGACGAACCGCGCCAGGAAACGGTCGCGTTCGTCCGCCTCGCGGAGGACGCCGGGCAGTTGATCCATGAACTCGTTCATGCTCATCCGCCGATCACCGTCGCCACGACCTCCCTGGCGGCGACCAGCCCGCCGCCAGGGAGCCTGATGCCCTCAGCCGTCTCGATGCCCGGGGGCTCGGTCAGCAGTGCCAGCTCCTCAACATGATCGACCCCGTCGAGCCCTTCGATCAGCTGGTACACCTCGGAGGCGTACAGGGGACGGCCGAAACGCCAGCCGCTGCCATCCGCCCCGCCGCGCAGCGGTCCGAGAAAGCGGCGCAGGGCCTCTTCGACATCGGCGCCATACAGCCCGCGGCCCGTCGCGGCGGCAACCGTGACGTGTACGGACACGGGCACGTAGGTGGGCCCGATGACATGCACGCGTGTGGTCAGCAGGCGGTGCCGGGTCATTTCGCGGTAGAGCGCGTCGGTGAGCTCGCGGGTCGGCGCCGGTGCGGGGTCGTACGGCCGATCGGGGACGACGACGATCAGCACGGCCGACGGGGGATGTCCGCCGACCGAACAATCCGGATCCCGGAAGAGCTCGAGGCCCGCGCGCGCCGCCGCCTCGGGGAAACCGCCGTCCGGCGCGCTGAACTGAGGCACCGTCAGCGTGTTCCCGTCGACCGCGATGACCTCCCCCACCGCGGCGGTGTCTCCAGCGCCGATCGTGATCTCGTCTCCGAGACGGAACACCGGCCGCCGCACCTCGATCGTGCCGACCCCGGTGGCACCCGCCGGTACGCCCCGGGCAAGGACCGTCTGCGCCTGCGGATCGGCACCCGTGACCGGCGTGGCCAGCTCCCTGGCGAGGCGCAGGCCGAGCGTGCCGAAGTCCTCGGCGGTGACCGCCCGTTCGATCGGACCGCCGGTCTCCCCGCAGCCGCCGACCAGCCTCAGAAACCGCGCCTTCAGGTCTTCGGGTACCTGGTCGAGCTGGTAGCCGGCCGTCTCGGTGAACCAGGCGAGCAGCTCCAGCAGGGTGATGCCGGAGTCGGACGGGTTGTGGTCGGTCCAGGCGGGGCTGAGCTCGGGGATGAGCGACCGCCCCTCGGTCACCAGCCGGTCATGGCTGAGGTCGTCCAGTCTCGGCACGTCAAGCGGCATAGCGGGCCTCCTCAGCTCTGCGCGATGTGGACGACGTGATCGCCCGAGTGGACGAGGGCGAACTCCGGAACCCGCAGACGGTCGCCGAGCGGCACGTCGTCCGAGGCCAGGACGGCGTCCGGCGGTTCCGGGAACCGCAGCGCGTCGCCCGGCCGGAACCCCCGTACCGGCAGGGCTGCGACCAGGTCTCCCGCGGCGATCGGCGCGGTCAGCACCGAGCCGCCGCCGTGGCCGAGTACGGGCGTCCCGCTCGGGAAGGCCCGCGGCGCGCGGAACGGATCCACTGCGAGGGCGTCCCCGGAGATCGACCGGACCGAGACCTCGGTGACCGCGTCCCCCGGTGCGCCCAGGCCGACCCGTTCGCCTTCCTGGAAGACCGTGAGCATCAGTACGCGGGCGGGGGTCGACTCGGCCAGCACCGCCGTGAGTCCGGCCGGCCGGCCGGCAGCCAGCACATCCACCCGCGTCCCGGCCGCGTACGGTCCGGGCGGCGGCGCGGCGGGCCGCAGCGGCACGGTCGCGACGGTCGGGCGGAACGCGAGCCGGTGCACGTGGTCGACTTCCGGGAGGTTCTCCACCAGAGCGAACAGCTCACCGTGGAACACGTCGCGCCCGAACGCCCAGCCGTCCCCGTCCGGACCACCGGTGAGCGGATGCAGGAACCGGTCGATCGCGGCGCGCACGGCCCGTCGCGCCGCCTCCGGACGTGCGGGCTCGGACGGCCGTACCTCCACCTCCAGCTCGACCGGCACGTAACCGGGCCCGATCACGTTGACGTGCGGTGGGACGGGATCGGTCAGCGTGACGAGCGCGCGGCGTTCGAGGTCGTCCTCGACCAGCCGGATCAGCTCCGCGGAGGGCAGCGGCCGGGGGCCGGAGTCCTGCGGCACCACGATGACCGTGACCCAGCCCGGCTGCACCCGCAGCTCGCGGTCGCGCGCCAGGAGGCAGCGGGCGCGCGCCACGCTGGTGCCCGCCGCCTGCCTGGCCAGCCATTCGAAGTCCTCCGCGGTCACGGCACGTTTCTGGTGCCGGAGCAGCTGCGGTCCGCGCTCCTGCACCTCCCGGAGCGTCTCGGCCTGGGCACCTCCCGCCGCGCGCTCCGGGTTGGCAACGGCGGCCAGGAGCGGGTTCGAGGTCGCCAGGCGGCTGATCGCACCGGCGGGCCGGTTTCCCGCCGGGCCCCCGTCGATGTGGCGAGCTTCCACGCCGTTGACGAAGAGCCCGGTCAGCAGCCGGCTGTCGCCGCCCTCCGCGCCGATCAGGCGCACCCTGATCCAGGCGAGTGGCACGCTCTGGCCGAGCTTGACGGCGGGCACGAGATCGGCGGGACCGACGAACCGCACCATGCCCGACTCGGTCAGCCCGTTCGTCCCGTCCGACACCCCTAGCTCGTTCCAGCGGCGCCCGTTCCAGTACTCCCAGACGGGCACGCCCGCCTCGGCCTCGTTCCCCTCCCCCGGTGGCGTCAGGCTCTCGACGTACGATCTGGGCGGCACGGCGGCGTACAGGCTGACGGCATCGTTCGGCGGCGGCCGGTCGAAGCCGACGTAGCAGGTCGGCTCGCTCTCCTCGACCGCCGCGAACGGGCGGTAGGGACGACTCGCCGAGTTGGCGGCCGAGTGGTCCGCGAAGGCGAACAGATTACGGGCGGCCACCATCAGGCTGCGGCTTCCGGCCACGTAGGTGAACCCGATCTCCCCGATCACCGGAGGATTGAGCGCCCCCGTTCCCTGCCGGATACGGAATCCCTTGCCCGGGTCGTCCAGGCTGACCTGCACGAGCTCGATCTGGCGCCCGTACTCCCCGCCCACCAGGCGGGCCCTGAGCCAGTGCCCGGAAACCCCCGCCACCTCCGCGACGGACAAGTCCCGGGGCCGCGTGAACTCGACCGTGCCGGACCGGGTGAGGGCGCGGGTGGTGTCCGAGAACGTCCTCGACGGGACCGGAGTGCCCTGCCGGGACGCGGTCGACTCCCCCAGCTGCTTCCAGCCTTCACGCGCGGAGTACTCCCAGCTGACCCTGGCAGTGTGGGGCAGGTGTACGTCGCCCGGCACCTTCTGGGGATTGCGGACCGACTCCGGCGGCATCAGGAAGTACACCGTGTTGCCCTCGGCGGGCACGAGCCCGAAGGGCAAGTAGTTCTCCGTGAGATCGATCGGCACCAGACCGGTCAGGTCCAGCTGATTCCCGGCGCGCGCGAGGCCGCGCGGCCGCTCGCTGGTGAATACGTACAGCGGGTCCTTCTCGTCCAGGCTGAAGGATCGCAGGCAGGGCACGCGGCGGTACGCAGGCGCATCCAGCCGTGCACGGAACGCCAGAACCTCCGGTTTCGTCCCGTCCTTGTCGATCACTGCCGGGGTGGGTGCGCTCGGGAGTGCCAGAACGATTGGGCCGTCGGCGTTGAGGGCGGCCGCACCGGGAGCCTGGTCGTCGACCGTGGTGGCCTCCGTCCAGGTCTGCTCGTCGAGGTATTCCCAGACGACCTTCGAGGCGCCGAGCTCGATGCCGATGCGGAGACCGACCTTGCCACCTGAGGGCAAGGTCGGCGTGCGCTCCACCGGCGCAAGGGTTTCGGCACTCGCGACGTGGAGGGTTTCGCCGGGCCTGGGGTCGGGACCGAGCGGGAGGAAGTCCTGGGTGAAGTCGACCGGTACCTGGCCGACGCGCACGTCGTCCGGTGGAAGCTGGGTGGTCTGGTCGATCTGGGCAGTGACCATGTCGACGGCCGTGACGTCACTCCCCGGGGGGACGGCAACGCCGAAGACGTCCCCCGGTGCCGGTGGGTCGGCGAAGGAGCCACGGGGAAGTCGCACGGCGCCACGACCGGTGTCCGCGGACAGGTGCGAGGTCACGCCGCGAAGCGGCTCCGAGACCGTACACACCGGGATGTTCGGCGCGTGGGAGCGGCTCAGGTCCGGAGTGACCGGGATCGTCACCGGGCCGGCGACGTCAGGCACCTCCCCCAGCGTCATGTAGTCGCACTGCTTCCCGAAGTCGATCATTACAAGGTCCCCCGCGCGCAGGCCGGCGCCCGACTTGACCTCGATGTGCCCGAACGCCTCCCCGAGGTCCATCCCCTTCGCAAGAGTGGTGACCGGCAGTGAGACCGTCAGGCGCCGCACCCGCGAACCCGCCGGGTGCGGAGCGAAGAGCGGCGGGTCCACGCCCACGAAAGGCTCGCCCAGAACATCCGTAACCACCTTGACGATCTCGGTGCGGGGGAATCGGAGGACGCCGCGGATCCACCGGCCGCCGCGTGTCCCGGTCAGTCCCTGCCCTTCCAGGGTGAGCGGTTCGGAACCGGGATATCCATGGAAGGTCAACGGCACGGCGTCCCGGCCGTCAAGCTTCACCGGCTCTTTTGCTGTTGGTCCCGGCAGGCGCAGCCAGCTGCCCGCTCGGTACGCCTCCCAGACCACGGCCCGCAGCAGGCTCCGCAGTTCGTCCAGGTCGCCCTCCGGCGGCGGCCGGAAGTAGAGAGTCAGGTCGGCGGGGTGGTGGAGGCCGAGGAGGTTGCCGGGGGCCAGATAGAGGACGTGGTCGATCGGGTGTTCGCCGCGGAAGGGGGCGAAGACCGCGGGGTCGGCGCCAGTGATCATCGGAGTCCGGTCGGCGAAACGGTCCGCCTCGGGTTCGATGGTGAACGCGGCGACCGGACGGGCCGAGATCACCGTCAGGTCGTCGCTCGTCGCGAAGACCGCAGCCGGGTCGGTCTCGGTCTGCACCGTGGTGAGCATCGTTCCCTGCGGGACGAGCGTCGCCGGACCCGCGTCGGGCGCCGGTGTGAGGACGACGGGAGCCACGGCCGCTCCGGGGGGGAGGAGCTCCACGCCCATGAGGTCCAGGAAGGCGAGCAGGTGCTTGGCCGGCATCCGGTTGAGCCGTTCCAGGAGCAGTTCCAGGAAGCGCGCGTCGATCCGGACGAGGGCGAGACCGGGGTCTCCGTCGGCAGGTTGCCATTCGGGAACGGACTCTGCCGTGCGCCGGAGTATCTCGGCCCGCAGCTGCTGCAAGGTCCGGGTGTCGACGGCCGGGGGGCGCATGGTCAGCCCTCTTCCTGCAGATAGAAGGGGTAGACCAGGTTGAACACGTTGTTGGTCGCGCGAACGCGGTAGTCGAGCTCGACCAGCAGCTCGGCCTCCCCGGGCCCGGGGGCCACCCATACCCGCAGGACCTCTGCCCGGGGTTCGAACTCCACCAGCGCCTCCATGACTTCGAACTCGATCAGTCCCGCCGTACTGGCGTCCCTGGTGGCGAACACGTGGTCGTGGATGCCGCAGCCGAAGGTCGGGCGCATGACCCGCTCGCCGCGCGCCGTTCCGATGATGATCCGGATCGATTCCTCGACCGAGTCGTCCAGAGTCGACATCGCCGTCCCGAAGCCGGGCTCGGTGCCGACGGGGAAGCGCCAGCCGGTCCCGCGCGGATCGCTCATGCCGCTACCCGCCGATCATGACCGTGCCGGTGGCGACCACGGTGCCGGCCGGGAGGTCCTTGGGGTCGTTGCACGTCTCGGCGGTGTCGCTGTTGCGGACGGCGGGCTTGCCGTTGATCTTCACGGTGCCGCTGCCTCCGGTGACCTTGGCCTTGTCGGCGGGCGTCTTGACGAACGTCCCCCCTATCGGCAGGTGCGCCGGGCTGTTGGTGGCGGTGCTGCCCTTGACGGCCGCCGGGCTGCCCATGATGGTCACGTCGCCCGACAGCCCGCCGTCGAGCGTGCCGGAGAAGGGGTGCGGGGTCGGCACCGGGGGCGCGGTCCCCGGCGGCTGGATCATATGCGTGTCGGTCGCGGTCACCTTGTCGTCCTTCTTTGCCGCTGGCTGTCCCATGTCCGGCTCCCGTCAGTTGATGTTGACCTTCGGATCGCCCTTGACGTTCACCGTCTTGCCGCCGATGGCGAGCGTTCCCTTGGCGGAGATCCCGGTCTCGCCGCTGGAGGCGAGCTTGAGTGTCTTGGCGGAAATGGTCACCGTGCCGTCCTTGGCGGTCAGTTCGATGTCCCCGGAGGAGGTGATGGTGACCTTCTTGCCGGCCATGTCGACGACGATCGCCTGCTTGCCGTCCTTGTCGGCGATCTGTATACGTTCCTTGCCGTCGGTGTCGTCCAGGAGCACCGTGAGGCCGCTGCGGGACCGGATCATCCGCTTGTCGTTGGTGCCATCGGAGTTGGTGGCGGGCGGGGTGTCCTTCCCGTTCCACAACGCGCCCAGGACGTACGGGTGTCCGGGGTCGCCGTGCTCGAACGCGACCAGTACCTCGTCGCCCGGCTCGGGGAGGACGAACAGGCCCCGGTCCTTGCCCGCCATCGGCGTCGCGATCCGGATCCAGCCGGTCTCGGCGTCGTCGGCCAGCCAGGGCAGCCGCACCTTGACCCGCCCCACCCGCTCGGGCTTGTCCTCGTCCTTGTTGGCGGTGACGACCCCGGTCACCACCCCGTACACGCGGCCGGTGGCGTCGGCGAGGGTGCGCTGCCCGTACGGCCACAACTCGATGGTGTTCATGTGGCGTTCCTCCTCAGCCACAGGCGGGTGACGAACCGCCCGTCCCACACGTGCGCAAGGCGGACGACGTAGTAACGGCCGTTGAACCGCCGCCCCAGGCCGGAGAACTCGACGAGGCTGCCCGCGGTCAGGGACGGGTCTCCGATGACGGTCGCTTCCGCGGTGACGTAGCGCAGGGCGAGATCGTTGAGGATCCCCTTGGCGAGCAGGTCGGCCTCTCGCTGTGTACGGACCGGCTGCTCCATCACGCTGAGGACTCCGGCGCCGAACAGGCCTTCCGCGGCCTGGGGGCCCGACCGGTCGCCCAGTTGCGGAGCGACATCGGCGGCCTTGGCGCGGCCGACGAGCGCTTCCTTGAGCATCGGGTCCCAGCCGCGGACCACGACTCCGCTCACCTGGTCGGAGGTGCTGAGGTACCCCAGGAACTCCAGCAGCCCGTGCCGGTGGGACACGCGGCCCGTACCCGGCGGCCCGGCGGCCCGTGCCCGGAAGACGAGCGTCTTGTCGCGGACGAGCACCTCGTAGCCGATCGCCTGGGCGCGCGCGAGGAGGAAGTCCAGATCGCTCTGGTCGGCCTGAAGGAGTATCGGATGGACCTCACCGCTGTCGGCCGCGTCCGCGGTCAGCCCGAGGTCACCGGCGATCCTGGTGGCCACGTCGCTGTCCTTGACGTCGAGGTAGGCCCGGCTCCGGCGGCCACGGCGCAGCCGGTGCAGCCGGTCGTACCCGCGGACGGTGGCCGTGACCGGGCCGGTCTCGGGGAAGGCGAGCTCCAGCCCGGTGATCTCGCCCGTCAGCACGACCGGCGTGGCGCCACCGTCGTATCCGAGCCTGATCTCGACCTCGCCGCCCGGGTCGAGCAGTTGGTCGTCGCTCCAGCTCACCTCCTTCTCATCCGCGGCCGCATTGCTCAGCTCGATGGCGAACGTTCCCGCCGCGTCGATGGCCTGCTCGACACACACCATCGTGACCTCGGCCTTCATCTCTGGAGGCAGGTCGGCACCGGCAACCGTGACGCTGAAGACCGGCGCGAGCGCCGCATGCTGGTCGATGTCCATCGGCCGTCACTCCTGCGCCGGAAGGGTCAGCCAGGTGCCGGGCACCGGCCGCCGGGGGTTGAGGATGCCGTTGGCCGCGGCGATGGGACGCCACCGGGCGGGATCTCCGTACTCCTGCGCGGCGATCGCCCACAGCGAGTCGCCCTCCCGTACGAGGCGGGTTCTGGCCTGCATCGGCGAGCCGCGCTTGCGCGGTCGGCGCACGTTCTGGTTCTTGGGCGAGTCCACGCCCTTGATCTGCAGGTCGACCGTGGCCCGTACCGGGGTGCCGTCCGCGGTGAAGAGGGTGAACTTCTGCGTCACGCTCTCCACTACGCCCGTGAACGGCAGGCCCTCGTGATCGTGCCGGCTGTGCCCCCAGGAGACCACGCAGTACGGGGGGCGGGGCTGGCCCTCCGGGACCTCGGCCAGAGCTGCGAGCTTGCCCGTGTAGTCGCGGACGTCCTCGCCCGCCTCATAGGTGTCGACCCAGAGCGAGAGGGTGAGCTTCCGGTTGTCCCCGCCGGAGAATTGGCGCTGCGGCAGGTCCGCGGCGAGTGGCTTGGTTTCGCGCCAGGTCACCGACCTCTGGATGGAGATCTCCCGCGGATTGAAGATCCCGTCGCGCGCCGTTCCCCGGGCTTTGATCACGGGCACCAGGGTGGAATCGCTCGGGCTCTCGTGGCGGTGGATCTGGATCACCTCCATGTCCGCACCCCGCTTCGTTCGTGCTCGATCCTGAGCCGATGCCACAGCCGGCGCTCAAGCTCGCGCAGCAAGGCATCCGAGTCCGGTTTCGCAGGCGGCTCGGCCGGCGTCGGCGCCACTTCCTCAGCACCGCCTCCACTGGCGGGCTCGTCCTCCAGCGGCGCCCGCAGCGGTACGACCGGCCGGCCGTGCACCATGGCAACGGGAGCCGGCGGGGTCCGGGCCGGGGCGACATGGTGACCGCCGCTGGCCGACGCCTCCAGCGACGCCATCCCGGCCGGCGAGAGCTCGCCGGGCTGGAACGGCCGCGTCGCCGGCTGCTGCCTGACGTGCACCAGCTCGTGCGCCAGGAGGTGAACGTCGCGCGGGTCGCCGGGGTCGAACCCGCCGCGCCCCAGGTGGACTTCCGGTCCGACCGTGAAGGCGGCGGCTCCGAGGGCGGCCGCCGCCCGTACGGTCGCCCCGCCCGTGTGGAGCCGGACCGAGCCCGGGTCGAATCCGGTCAGCCGCCGCATCCGCTGCCGCAGGGCCGGTGACAGCGGAGTCCCGATCGAGGGCTCGATCCGGACCGGCGCCCGCTTCCCCGCGCCCTCCGCGGAAACCTCCGGAGGAAGAGGGAGAGGAAGAGGAAGAGGCGGTTCCACGAACTGTGTCTCTGCGGGCGCTGCAGCGCTCGGGGTCACCACAGGCGGCAAAACGAGAGCGGTTGCCCCAGGTGGGATGGAGCGAGGGGGTGCCGCAGTCGGGAGCGAGTCGCCGGGAGGCGAGACGCCTGGAACGGCGACAGGCAGCGGTCGGACGCTCGGGGACCCGACGGGCAGGTGCGCGATGCCGGATAGCAGCACGTCCGGAATGCCCACGCGCGGGGCCGATATGCGCGGCCTCGGGGCCCGCGGCTC
This sequence comes from Streptomyces sp. UC4497, assembly GCF_054871485.1. Lineage (NCBI taxonomy): Bacteria > Bacillati > Actinomycetota > Actinomycetes > Kitasatosporales > Streptomycetaceae > Streptomyces > Streptomyces sp. UC4497. Next base: position 289,559 of record NZ_JBTYHB010000005.1, read on the forward strand.
TGCGAAGTGCGGCATCGGGGCTCGAGGCAAAAGTGCGCGCGGGCCCGCTGTGCGCTTGGCCGGGGTGGCCATGGACTGCGGTACAGGGTCGCCAATTGCCGAGGCGCGGCGAGGCGGGACGCGACGGGGTGGGACGCGACGCGGCGGGCGGCGCCGGATCCGGTGCAGCAGTTCGGGCGGGCCGTGCCCATGCCGCAGCCGAAGTCCCCGGCGGGCCGCGGGGATCCGCAGCGGCGTCGGCCGCAGCGACCGGGCGGCCGTCCATCGGTCCGGATCGGCCCGGACGGCGCTAGCCCTTGCGGATGCCATGATGCGCGAGCTCCAGCGTCTCCACGGCGACGGAGGCGCCGTCGGCCTTCAGGTCGGGGCCGGTCCAGCGGACCGGATAGGCGTCCAGGAGCTCCCAGACCCAGGACTGGTCGTCGACCGTCTCGTTCCAGAGGATCACCGAGACCGTCCGCCGCCTGATCCGGCCTGCGAGCACCTGGCGGTGCCACGTCCACAGCACGTCGGAGTCGGTGAGGCCGCGCCGCAGGGTGACGTTCCCGTGCTTGGAGCCCTTGGGCAGCTTGAAGTGCGTGTCGTTGCGGCCGCCCTCCTGGACCTCGTCGAACTCGGTCTCGGCGGTCAGCCCGTTGCACTCGGAGAAGCTCGCCATGACCTGGTTGTCGAACTCGACCAGAAACTTGTGGGCCGCGTACGGGAACGTTCCGGGGTCGCTCACCTCACGTCCTTTCGTTCATCTCGGCGTTGAAGCGGCTGATCTGCTCCACCCATCGGCGGCGCTCGTGGTGTTCGAGCGTCATCAACTGGTCGTACGGCCAGTGCAGGTAGTAGGCGAGGAAGGCCATCTCCTCCACGAGCCGGTCCGATGGGTGGCTCAGGATTCCCCCGCGGCGGTCTCCTCCACCTCGAAGGACCGTTCACAGTGCGGGCAGGTGACCTTGTGCGTGCCGTCACCGTTGATGCGGTTGTAGAGCTCCTGGAGATACGACAGGTCCGCCGCGAAGAAGCCCTCGACCACACGGGTGTTGATGTCGGTCAGGTCGCCGAGCGAGTTGATCACGCGGGCGAGCAGGATGACGACGAGGTAGGACGGGTTGGCGCGGACGCGCGGGTCCTTGTGCGGGAGGATCTCGTCGGCGGCCGTGGCCAGCCGCATCACGCCGGACCGGTGCAGCGTCCCGTCGGGGTCGACATACCCCTTGGGAAGGGCGAACGGGTACTCGGTCTGCAGTGCCATGGCCGTCATCGCTGCACCACCCCGTGGTGGCACAGCGTGAGCGTCATGATGGCGTACGCGGTGCCGCTCGCGGTCAGATCGGGGGTCTTGATCTTGGAGGGCCAGGCCTGCTTGCACTCCCACTCGACCCTCGGCTCGCCGTCGCTGTCCAGCACGCTGATGATCACGGAGTGCCGCTCCGTCACGCCGTTCATCACCCGCTGACACCAGTCGAACAGCACCCGGGAGTCGGTCAGTCCCCACTTGAGGACGACGTCGCCGTACTTTGTCAGCCCGGCGCCCTTGCCCACCGTGGGGATCTCGTCGCCATTCCGGTAGGGGAGTTCGGCGATGACATTCTCGCCGATGGATACCTCGTTGAACCCGGCCTGGATAATACCTTCGACCTCCACCCGGAACAGGAAGTTCCGATAGGGATCGACTTCAAGTGGCTTGAGTGCCATGGTCTGTCACCTCCTCGATCGTCATTGGCCGGCGTCCGGCCCGCCGGCCTTCTGGCCGATGCGGAAGATGACGAACTCAGCCGGCTTCACCGGAGCCACGCCGATCAGGATGATCACCTGGCCGGCGTCGATGTCGGCCTGGGTCATGCTCTCCCCCAGCCCGACCCGGACGAAGAACGCCTCTTCCTCGCTGGTGCCCTGGAGCGCGCCCGAGCGCCAGACCGTGGTGAGGAACGTGGTCACCGAGCCCTTGAGGCGCCGCCAGAGCCGCGTGTCGTTCGGTTCGAACACCGCGTACTGGCTGCCCCGGTCGATGGAGTGCTCCAAGTAGATGAACAGCCGGCGCACGTTGACGTACTGCCACAGCGCGTCGCTGGAGATGGTGCGGGCCCCCCACACCCTGATCCCCCTGCCCGGGAACGCACGGACGGCGTTGATCCCGCGGGGGTTGAGCACGGCCTGCTGCCCGGTCGTGATGGGGAACTGCAGGCCGGTCGCCTGCCTCAGCGTCGCGTTGGCAGGCGCCTTGTGCACGCCGGGGTTGCTGTCGGTGCGGCCGAACAGGCCCGCGATGTGCCCGCTGGGTGGCGCGTAGACCCGCTCGTTGCCCAGGGTGTCGAAGATCTGGATGTGCGGATAGTAGAGCGCCGCGTACGAGGAGTCGTACAACGCCCGCTGCTCCTGCACAGTGGCGAGGCGGGCGTCCTTCACGGGGTCGAGCACGGCGAAGCGGTAACGAGCCTGCTCGCAGTGGGAGATGAGCGCCCGCTGCACCACCTCGTCCGCTTCCCCCGGGACGGCGACGATGCTGATCTCGTCCTCGTTCAGGAGGGCGAACAACCCGGTCCTGCGGTCGGCGTCGGGGTCGTCGCGGCCGAGGAACGTGGCGGGCACGATGCCGCCGAGGCCGTCGCTGCCGCCAGCAGGCGACCAACTCCCGGGCAGCGGCGGGCTGCCGCCCGCCCCGCCCGGGCTCGCCACGTGGACGATCCTCGAGTCCCGGTTGACGATCCGCTCGACGTACCGGGAGTGCGCCGGGTCCAGCGACAGTCCTTCGAACGACTCGGTGATCCCGGCGTAGGAGACCGCCAGGTCGATCTCGTGGGTCGCGACGACGTCTCCTTCGGCAACCCCGACCGGCACCCCTGCTCCCCCGACATACGCCCGGCGGCCCTGCACTCTGCTGACGGTGGCGTACCGGTTGCCGGGAAGCCGCAGGACGGTGCCCGTCTCGATTCCCCCCGCGCCGGCGAGCTCGACGAAGGGGTCGCCCTGGTTGGCCGCCGCCTTGGTCTTGGTGGTCAGCACCGACGAGTCCGCGACGGTGATCACGATCTCGTTGCCCCAGGCGCCCGGCTCCGGATGCAGTTCGGGGTCGGGTTCGCTAGCCCCCGCGGTGATCAGAAGTCCGGGCGTCAGCTTGCGGATCGGCGTGCCCTTTGCGTGGCCGAACTGCAGTGGCCTGCGCAGCGCGAGGCGCTTGGTGGCGGCATGGGCGCCGCTCACGCTCGCGTACTCGCTGTTTGCCCCGTCCAGGATCTCGACGACGTAGTCCTGCGCCGCGTCCGGGAAGCCGGCGGGGTCGGCCACCGTGACCTCCTGCGCCTCCAGGCCAGAGACGGCGGCCAGCCGCGTCGTCACCGAGGGCGTCACGGCCTTCCTGATCTCCACCGTGGCGGCGTCGCCGTCATGGGGGAAGCGGAAGGAAGGGGCGATATCGGCGTCGAAGGGCTCGGCCGCGGCGGGCGCCGAGGTGAGCTGGACGATCTCGTCGGTTCCCGCGCCGTCGTTGAGAACGATCACGTCGCCCTGATTGAGCGCGCCGCTCGCGGCCTTGAGCCGCAGACCGCCGACGAGAGTGGTCGACGCGTCCGGCATGTCAGGCATCGCGGGGAGGAGCGAGACGTTCTTCCCGACCGCGTGAGAGAAGCGGAGCGGCGTGTCACCACTCAGCCGGAGTTCCAACTCGTCCGCGCTGACGGACTCCAGGCGGACCGCCTCGGTCTCGCCGACCGTATCGCTGTCGATGACGATCCACGCGTTCGCGACGTGGCCGGGATTGGCCGCGCCGACCTTGACCGGACCCGCGCCGGCCGCAACTTCCGCTAGCTGCCCCGTAATAGCCGCCGCTGGGGCTTGGGCCACCGCGACCCCAGCCGGATGAGTGAATCGAAGGGCCGGCACGATGCCGACGTCCTTTGCCGCCGCGGCGGGCGCCGCTTCCACGCGTACGAACTCGGTGTGCGGTGGATCCAGGACCCTGACCCACCGGCCGTTGACGAGCCCCGCGCCCGGCGCGACCCGGAGCAGCTTCGCCCCTCGCGTGTTCGCCGGCCTGCCGCTGAGCTCGGCCACCTTGCCCGAGATCGAGTCCGAGACCCGCATGACGCTCAGGCCCGCGCTGTGGGTGCGTGTCAGTCCGGGGGCGATCCGTATCCGCCGGTCCTGGTCGTTGAAGCCGGTCACGGAGACGAGCTCGGCGTCCGGGCCGTCACCGAGCCTGATCACGGTCCCTTCCTTGAGGTCCGCCGACCAATAGGGCAGCTCGATCTCTTCCGCGTCCTCGTCCGCGTCCGCGATGAGGACGGTGTGGGAGCTTCCCGCACGGCCGGGGAGGACCGTGCCGGCCGTCAGCGCGAACGTGGCCGCATCGGGCGACTTCGCGCCGGACGGAGGAAGGTTCGCCACCCGCAGGATGTACGCCAGTTGGCCTCCCTCGCCGAAGAAGCCCTGCGTCGCGTACGGCAGCCAGCGATGATCGCCGTAGGTCTCCTTGTCGAGCAGGTCGCCGAAGGTCCGGAAGTACTCGCCGATGCCCGTCACCAGCGTCGGCTTGTTGACGGGGCCGCGGCGGGCGACGCCGACCAGCCCGGTCACGCTCGTGCTGACCCCGGTGAGCGGGGTGGGCCCCAGCACGATCTCCTCGACGTAGACGCCTGGCGCCTGATATCCGGGCATGTCCTGCTCCCTCGGTCGTCAGCCCGTGTTGAGCCGCACGTGATAGTCGCCGTCGCCGTCCGGGGGAACCCGGATGAGACGGTCCTGGCCGGAGTAGCCGGTGGCGCGCACGCGCAGGGTGAGCGCCGTGGGCCCCGGCGTGAGGCCTGCGAACGTGAACCGCCCGCCCGTGTCCGTGGTCGTCGTGCGCCGCAGCTCCACCAGCAGCACCGAGGCGCCCTCCAACGGAAGGGCCGGATCGCCGGCGTCGGTCACCAGCCCACCGATCAGCGCCGTCGCCCCGGCGCCCTCGGCGACCGCGCCCGGCACCGTCGAGACCTCGGTGACCACATGGTGGGAGCCGGCGTCCTCGGCACCGAGTCGGATCACGTCGCCGGGCCGGAATCCGGCGGCCGCGGCTATCACAACCGCCGACTCGCCGGGACCGCCCGGCAGGTGGAGGCGTCCGGCCGGCTCGGCCCCCGTGACGTGCCGGATCGTGGCCCCCACCGGATGGTCGCCCGCTACGGACGTCGTCATCGGCACGGTCACGCCGGGGGCCGGCGGAACGGGACCCAGCCGCAGCGGTTCCGCCTCCACCGCCCCCGTGCCGAGCAGGATCGTCATGTTCTCGGCCAGCGCTCCGCTGTCGAGCGGGCCCCGCCCGTCGAGAGTGATCGCGGTCGTAGGCTGCGCCGCAGGGTCGGCGAGGGTGGTGACCACGCTGCCGACCGTCATCTCGTGCAAGCCGACGCCCTGTTCGTGCGGGAAGCGCAGCGCACGGCGGATCGGCCGGGTCTCTGGGGTGGCGGGATTCTCCGCGGCCAGGCGTACCGGCTCGGTCCGCTCGCCGTCGGAGATCAGCAGCCAGGCACCGTCCGCCAAGCCCGTTGCGGCAAACCGCAGCGAGGTGCCCCCGGCATCGGCCCCGGCGAACAGCACGCCCCGAGGGACCGGGACGACCGTCACTCCGCGCACCGCCGCGCCCCGGTCGTGCGGGAACCGCAGCGGCGGCTCGGCCGGCAGCACGGCGCGTCCCGGTGGGAGCCGGCGGCTCACCGGCAGCAGGTCGCTGGCGTCTCCGCCGTCGACGAACAGCCGCGCACCGGCCCGGACATTCCTGCCGTCGGCGACGGTGACCGAAGTGTTCGAGGCGAAGACCGGCGCGGCGAGGCGGGCCAGAATGCCGGGGCCGATCTCGGCGCGCGCCACCGGCTCGCCCGCCGGGTGCGGCCCGCCCAGCCGCGGTCGCAGCCCGAGCCGCGCGGCAGGTCCCGTGCCGACCCCGGTGCGCAGCACCCTGGCGCTCACCGGCGGCGTCGGGCGGGACGTGTCCGGGTACGCGCTCGGCGGCACGGCGATCGTGACGACCAGGTGCAGGAACGCGTGCGGCAGGTTGGTGAGCGCCGACCAGATCTCCGCGGGCTCCTGCGGGCCGTTCGGCTGTGCGACGAGCAGTGGCGGCAGCGGGCGCTGCTCTGCCAGCTCCCCCTGCAGGACGTCGGGTGGCAGCGTACGAAAGCGCAGCAGCGTCCGGAGGACCGCGCCCAGTAGCCGGTGCTCGTCCAGAACGTCCGGCGGTGATGCCGCGCTCCAGGCCGTGACGAGATAGCACAGGTCCACGCGCGCCGGCGGAGGCCGCCGTACGGTCCCGCCGTTGGGCACCGCCATGTCGGTCCATAGACGCGTACGCAGGTCGTGGTTCTCCCTGATGTCGTACAGGAACAGGTTGACGGTGTCGTGAGCGCGAGCGTCCGCCCAATCGCGGGTCGGCGCGTCGAAGGTGACCGCGTCCGCGGGGAGCGGCACCCGCTCCACCAGCAGCCGCTCCAGCGACCGGTCGGCGGCGTCCAGGCTCACGGCACGCCCCCTCCCCCGCGCAGCAGCTCCTTGACCAGCGGCACCGGCTCGATGGGAGGCACGATGAACTGGACCTGGTCGAGGGCGAGGGCGAACGGCTCGCCGAGTACGTAGGTAAAGGGGACGCGCACGCCGACCTTGAGCGCCGCCCCCGCCTCCACCGAGGCGAGCTGCCATTCCTTGCGGTAAAGCTCGATGGTGGTCACGAAGAGGTCAGCCTCGGCGGCCACGAAGGCCTTCAGCCGGAAGGCCAGCCTGGGCTGGGCCTCCAACGCGACGAGCCCGCTGACAGCGAGGCGCCCGGCACGGTAGTCCAGTGCGGCCGCCGCGCTGAAGGCGCCCTGGAGGCCCGCGGCGCCCTCCGCCTCGATGCCGCCGACGGCGCGCGCGATGGCCAGGCTGACGCCAATGCCGCCCGCGATGACCATGGCCAGTTCGGCCGACGCGGGCACGTACAGCTCGCCCGCCGCCTGGAAGGTGAACGCCGCCTCGGGCTCCGAAGAATTGAAGTCGGACAGGATCGTCGCCTTGCGCAGCTGCCCGGGCCCGATCCCGGCCCGCGCCACGAGCCGCGCGTCGATCGTGGCCACGATGCCCACACTGCGCGGGCCCAACGGCACCGCCAGCAGCGGAATCTCCATCCTCGGCAGCTTGAACAGCGGCTTCTCGATCTGCTTCAGCGGGAACAGATCAACCGTCTCGGGCACGCGCAGCCCCCCGCTGATCCTGGTGCGCCCGTCCTCGGTGAACGTCATCCCGGCGAAGGCCGCCAGCCCCGGCGCAAGCTCGTACGCCAACTCGCCACCACCGCTCAGCCGGTGCCGCTCGCTGAGAACGACCGCCACCGTCCCCGAAAGCTTCCCCTTCCGGTAGGCGATGGTCCCGGAGCCGGTGAGCGCCCCCTTCGCGTAACGCAGTTCGACCGCACCGCCCTCCAGCCCCGGGATCTTCAGACCGGCACGGGCGGAGCCCTCCAGGCCACCGTCTCGATAAGCGAGGCTGAGGGTCGGGTTGTCGAGCCCTGGAACGGCAAGCAAGGCGGTACCGGTGCCGGTGAGCAACCCTTGCTGGATGTCAATCAACAGGTCCGCGCTCCGGAGCCCGGGGACGTTCAGCTTGTCGGCCCCGATCTGCACCCGTCCACCCAGCTCGCCCTCCCGATACCAGATGTCGCCCGTCGCGCGGTCGATGCCCGGGATGGTCAGGACGACGCGGCCCACCGCGGAGAAGGCGTCCTTCGTCGCCTGTGCCTTCAATTCCGCGCGGGCGACTGTTCCGTATGTGAGCAGAAGCTGCCCCGAGGCGAACAGCCCGCCGTTCTCGAAGCCGATGGTCAATCCCTCGCCCGACAACGTCAGTCCGGGGACAGGCAGGTTGAGCTGGCCGACGGGAACCTGCAGCCGGGCCGTCAGTTCGCCGTCCCTGACGAGGAGGTTGATGACCGTCTTGTTGAGCAGCGGTTTGCTGGGGATCAAAAGGGCTTTGCCCTCGATATCGCCGTCAGGGGTCGATGCGAAGACGAAGGTCGTCTCGCTGAGACCTGGGAAGGTCGTCTTCGTCTTGGTGGGGTCGAGCCAGAGAGTCCCGTCAGCCGCTTTGACTACCACCACGACCGGAGTGACGCTCATCTGCATCGGTTTAGCAATGGTGTCCCGGATGCGGGCCTGGATGGCGCCGTCGGTCACGAGCTTGTCGCCCAGCAGCGTCAGGGAGATCTGGTCGAGGAGGATCCCCTTCACGCCCCCTTTGATCCCGGCGAGGGTTGCAAGGTCGCCTGTATAGGTGACTCCGCCACCCGCTCCGGCGGTTTGCTTGGCATTGGACAGATCGACCGGGATCCGACTCTTCCCGAACTTGAGCACGAAGAAGATCTGGCCGGGCCCCTTCTTCTGATGCTCGTTGAGCCAGGTGGGGAAGTTGCGATCGACCATCATGCACTCGTCGACTGGTTGCGCGGGCTCCCGCTCCGCACCGACGAAGCGGGAGCAGTTCGTGGCGCGGAGGGCCTCCAGCTGCTGCTTGGTCTTGTTACCGGCGCGGGAGTTGCGCGATTTGCCGAGGAGGGTGAGGTTGGCGGGGCGCTCGGACTCGCCCGGATTGTCGCCGTGCAGCGACCATTCCACTATGTGCTCGATTTCGCACGCCGTGCCCTGGCTGTCGGTCGGCCAGCCGGGAGACTCCATGAGCCTGTCCAGAACGATCGGGCTGCCATGCTTCTTCAGCCAGCTCCTGCGCATGGTTTCGGTGTCGGGACGATCACCCTTCCGGTAGACGAGCCGTTTCTCCATCGCCATGAACAGCTGATCGACTTCGGAGTCAGGCCCCTTCTCACTAGGAATGAGGTACTTCGGACACGGGTCTTTGGTCGGCCCCTTCGCGAGCTGCGGAGGGCCCGGGACGGCGGCCTGGGTGAGTGACGCGGGTTGACCGCTGACCACCGCGCGCGCGGCCTCCTCCGCCTCGAGTTCGTACGGGTCGCCGGGGTGGTCGATGCCGTCGGCGGGGGCCCGGCCGGAGCGCTGCTGCACCACGTGGGTGAGTTCGTGGGCCAGGAGGCCCTGGCCGGCGGTCGTGCCGGGGTTGTACTGGCCGGCTCCGAAGAAGATGTCGCGGCCGCTGGTGAAGGCCCGGGCGTTCAGCCGGTCGGCGGAGCCGGCGGCCTGCGGCCCGGTGTGGACGCGGACGTCGCCGAAGTCCCTACCGAATCCGGATTCCATGAACGAGCGCGTGGTCGCGGGCAGCGGTGATCCGACGGGCTTGCCCTGCACCATGTCGCCGACGGCGCCGTGCGCGTCGTGGCAGGGGCATCCCGGCAGTCCGCACCGCTGCACCACCGGCCTCCGGTGCTTCTCGGCGGCGGCCTTCTCGGCCGGGACGCGGCGGGATGTCTCCGTCATGGCCGTACCGTCCAGGCGTCGGCGGCCCAGACGCGGCCGTGCTTCCGGTGCTCTCGTACGGAGGCCTGGTCGAGGTGCGCCATGTCGATGACCTGGCCGTTCGCGGCGGCGTAGAAGGCGGCGGCGAGGGCGATGTTCTGGATGCCGCCGCCGGGCAGCCGGATATCGCGGGCGAGCAGGCCGAGGTCGACGTCGTCGCCGAGCGGCGCCTCCGCGGGGAAGACGACCTCCCAGAGGCGCCGGCGCTGCTCCTCGTCCGGCAGCGGGAACTCGACGATCACGTCCAACCGACGGGTGAACGCCTCGTCGAGGTGCTGCCGCAGGTTGGTGGCCAGGATGGTGATACCTGCGTGCTGCTCCATCTTCTGCAGGAGGTAGCCGGTTTCGATGTTGGCGTAGCGGTCGTGGGCGTCGCGGACCTCCGAGCGCCGCCCGTAGAGCGCGTCCGCCTCGTCGAAGAACAGCACGCCGTCGGTCCGTTCGGCCAGGGAGAAGACCCGGTCGAGGTTCTTCTCGGTCTCGCCGACGTACTTGCTGACCACCTGGGCGAGGTCGATCGCATAGAGGTCGAAGCCGAGCTCTCCGGCGACGACCTCGGCCGCCATCGTCTTGCCGGTGCCGGACGGGCCGTGGAAGAGCACGTTCAGGCCCGTGCCGCGGCACTTGCCGGCGAAACCCCAGTCCTCGTACACCAGGCCCCGGTGCGCGGCGCGCACGCAGACCTCACGGAGCTGGCCGAGCCGGTCCGGCGGCAGCACCAGCTCGGACCAGGCCCGGCGCGGCTCGATGCGTACGGCCATCGTCGCCAGCTCATGGCCGGTCCGCCGCCGTGCCTCCGCCGCGAGGTTCTCGTACGACGGCGCGTCCTCGCCACTCGCCAGGTCCGTCGCGGCCTCGATCTGTCCTGGGGTGAGCCGGAATCGTTCTGCCAGCAGGTCGAGTTCCTCGTCGTCCAGCGCTGCCCCGGCCCGGTCCAGTGCCCGTAACCAGCACACTCTCCGCAGCGCGGGCCCCGGAACGGGAAGCGCCACAGCCGGAACGCCGGGCCTGACATCGCCCAAGGACTCCCACGGCTTGGTCCCCGTAAGGACGATCGGGCCCGGAGCCGCGAGCAGCGCCGTCATGCACCGGTCGAATGCACCCGCATCTCGCTCGTGCAGGACATCCAGCCCGGCAAGGCAGACCACAGCGCCTTCGAGCCTCGCCTGCCGTAGCAGGATCGCAAGTGACCCGTCCTCGCATCGCGCGAGATCCATCGTCAGCAGCGGCGCACCGCGGCCATGCGCGAGGGTCGCGGCTACGGACCGCTTCCCGACCCCGGGCGGCCCCGATACGTAAAGGACGCGTCCCCGCGCGAGGGCCTCGATGCGCTCCATGGTGCGCCGTTCGACCGGCGGCGGCTCCCCGCCGGGCTCGATGCGGGTGCAGGTCGCCGCCAGCCGCACGTCGATGGCGCGTCGGCCGAGAAGGTGCGCGGTGACCCCGCCGTCGAGCCGCAGATACAGGGCATGAACGGGTACTTCCCGCTCACTCTGCCCCGTGACGAGCCGCAACAGCCCATGCCGCAACAACGGGGCGTCGTCGTCGAGATGAGCGCGCCGGGCGAATTTCTCCCGGGCGGACGTGCACAGAAGGCTCAGCGCCAGCTCGACGCTCGGCCAGTACGCTCCACCCGACTGCAGGCCCGCGTACCGGTCACCGTATCGGGGGTCGAGTTCGGGGCCGAGGGCAACCAGCACCAGATCGAGGTCGAACTCGGAGAGGCCGAAGGCCCGTCGCAACTGGTCGAACGGGGCGTGGGCAGGCGCGGCCGCGCCCTTCGAGGGTTCGTCCCTGTCCAGGAGGCCGTCAAGGCGGCGCAGACCGGGCAGCAGTGCCTCGATCCAGTCCGTCCGACGTTCCATGACGACATGGTCCGACGTTCACGTCACTCCCCCGTCACCAGATCATCACTGCCGGTATGCGTCACACCAGAGCCGCCGCTGGCCGCTGCCTCCGGCACGCTTGCACAACGCGGTATGGACAGCCCGCCACGGCGCCGTGCGCGATCCGCGGGCGCGGGACTCCGTCACCGTTCTCGCCAAGAGGGTCCACGACGAGTTCGAGAACTCCGTCGGCAGGGAGTGTGCACGAGCCGGCATGGCTGTGCAGTGCGGACTGGAGCAACTGGAAGGGCGCCCGCTGCCGTGCGGTGAAATCGACGCCCTCGCGGCAGGCCCGGGAGCCGAAGACCGGCCGGTCGTCCTGGTGTGCGAGGCAAAGACAGCGACCTGTCCCTCAAGAAGGACCATGGTATCCGGCAGGCACACGACCTCATGGACAAGGCTCATGGGCAGGCCACCCGCAAAGCGGCCTGGATCCGGGGCCACTGGGCGGAGTTCTCCCCACTCCTCGGGCTGCCCGGTACCGCCGACCCGATCGTGGCAGCATTGGTCGTCACGCGCCTGGCGGCATTGCCCACCGGCCGCCGCACCGCCACATTCGTCACAACACACGAACTCGCCGGGCCTCGCCGGTGACGTCCTCCGCCCCCCGCCCTCGCCTGGCGGCCGGACTTGCGAGCGGCGGCCATGCTGTCGGGGCAGCCCTGATGCCATCTGGGGTATGGCTCGTGGTGTCCGCTTCGGGGAGCACCTGGGCTGGATCCGCATCATCGAGCGGGAGTTTGGCTTTTTGCCCTACGAGTCCTCGCAGAGCGGACAGCGGATCAACTCGGGGCTCTACGGCATCTTCAAGGCCCTGACCAGCCACGCGTACTTCCGCTGGCATCCCGACCAGGACGCCGTGGCGCACTCGGCGCAAACCCGCTTGATCATGTCCGCCATCGGTGAGGTGATGACCGTCGACTCCACCCCGGCCCGCGCCATAGAGTTCAGGGAGTTCGTCCGGCTGTACGCGAACGACCAGCAGTTCCGCCGATGGTTTCGCACCGTGGAGCAACTCTTCGAATGCGCGCACCCGCAGCATCCGCTGCACTGGGGCCGGCTGATCGCAGCCGGGGCCCGGCTGACGATGCTCGGCCGACTTCTCGACCCTCGGTCTGCAATGACTCAGCGTCACGGACCAGCCAACCTCGACCGGCTTCACGCGCCCGAGGTCAGGGAGATCCTCGCCTGGGATGGTTAACTACCCCCGCTGGTGCCCACTCCCCCTCCACACGGCCCGTCATCCGTTGTCAGCGGTGGAGTTCCGCCGCCCTCACCTTCCATAGCATCGACGCGCCGTGTCATACGGCCGTCACCTCGACGTCACCGCCCAGGCCGGGAGCGTAGCTTGGAACGCCCGTGACATGACGTTGACGCCTCGCTGACGGTTGGCCCCTACCTTGCCTGCCACGCACAGGGGGTGCTGTCATGGAGCGGCGAAGGCAAGGCACTTGGCGATTCTGGCCATTCGGACCGGGCTGGGCGCTGCTGGCGAGCGCGATGGTGATCGTCGTCCTGGTCACGGGCTTCTTCCTGCTCAGGGAATTCGCCGACTGGCCCACTGAAGACCTGGAGCCCGGCGTCCTGATCGCCATCGTGGTCATCTCGTCCGTGCCCGTCCTGTTGATGCTCCTTGAGGCGGTCGCGGCCAGGGGCGGGTCCCTGGGCGGGTTCGGCTTCACGCTCAACTTCGGGGCGGTCGTCGACGCCGCCGCCGAGCAGGCACCGCCGGGCGACGTTCCCCGCAATATGGGTGCCTCCGAGGGGCTGGACCTCCAGGCCAGCGGTGGCCCTCAAGTCCTCGAAGCGATCAACGAATTCGCCAAGAACCCGGTAGCCGTCATCGACTTGCAGGACGGCACCGCATGGTGGGAGACGAGACTGGCCATCATCTGCGCGGGCGCTCAGCGGCTGGGGAGTCCCCGGGCGATCGCCTTTGTCGCCACCGACGCGGGCCGACCCCGGGTCTACCAGGGTTGGGCCGAGCCGAGGCTCATACTGAAGGCGCTTTCCCTGTCCAACGGTTCGCTGCGGCTGGCCCTCGACCGCGCCGCGGTCATCGCGGCGCGGTCGCAGCTGACTTTCCCGCCGGAGTCCTCCACGGATCAGCCGCAGAGCACAAGGGATCTCCAGCCTCCACACCCGCAGCTCGTCTTCACCGGGACCGTGCGCAGGAGTGATGCTCCCGAGCAGATCCTCCTCAACGAAGTACGCGATTTGGAGAAGCGCTGCGGTACGAAGATGGTCAGCATTGTCAGGTTGCACGAACTCCTTGCCGCCTTTCTGCACAAGGAAATCCTCGATGAGGCGATGCCGGAACAGCAGTGGCTGCGGTCCGTCTTCTGCAGTGACGCGCACTATGTCGCCGTGACGCGCTGCGGTCGGTACATGGGCCTCGTCGCACGGAACAAGCTCCTCACTGACCTGTTCCGGAACAGACTCTTCCCTGGGTTGGACTGCGACAACTGCCCTCCCCCTGCACCGCAGGCCGGCCGCGCCGGAACACCCCCGGTCGAGGGTCCGCAGCCCTCGTAGGCGTGCAGTTAGGAGGCAGGCTGTCGACGTGAACGCATCCCGGAGCGGGCGCATCAACGTCCTGATCCTGCGCGCGTGGCGGGAAGGGGGCCAGGCAAGCGGACTGCGCGTCAGGATCGTCGAGGTCAGTGGCCAAGGAGAGACCCCGGTGGCCACCGCCGCGAGTGCCGACGAGGCGTGCGAGGCGGTGCGGGCCTGGCTCGACCGCCTGCATCCGCCCGGTTCTCCCCCGCCCGACTCCCCGGTGACGGAGCGGTGATGCAGGGCTGATGTCCTGTCCACGACGGCATCTCTATCCTGCGAGAGATGCACGGCATTCCCGGGGGAGGCACGATGCGCGCACAACTGGCCGGTGCTGTGAGCGTTCAGTTACTGCAGGGCTTCACCATTACCGTCGACGGCAACTGGGTGTCCATGATCAGCAGCGCCCAACGCCTGGTCGCCTTCCTGGCAGTTCAGCGGCGCCCCCTCACACGCACCCACGTGGCAGAATCCCTGTGGCCGGACACCTCTCCAGAGAAGGCCGCGGCGAATCTGCGGTCGGCGCTGTGGCGGGTCCAGAAGTCCTGCCGGTGTACCCCGAACGGTTCGGCACCCCAGCTGCTGCTCGCCCCGGAAGTGACGGTCGACCTCATCGCGGTGCAGGAACGGGCGCATCGACTGCTCAACCGGGCTACGCCTTGCGACGACCTCCTCTATCCGCAAACGTGCGCCGAACTGTCGGTCGACCTGCTCCCCGACTGGTACGACGACTGGCTGATCGCGGATCGCGAACGCCACCACCATCTGCGATTACACGCGCTGGAGGCGCTCTGCGAACGGCTCTCCCACGCCGGCCGGTACGGGGAGTCGATCGAGGCCGGTCTCGCCGCCGTGCACGCCGAACCCCTGCGGGAGAGCGCGCACGCAACCCTGATCAGGGCGCATGTCGCCGCGGGAAACCGGTGGGAAGCAGCAAGGCAGTACGAGCAGTGTCGCCGCATCCTGCTGCAGGAGATCTCGCTGGAGCCAACGCCCGAACTCCGCAGCCTGCTCCCTACTTCGATGGTTCGATAGTTCGAACCCTGCCGGGCTTAGAAAGGCATCGCTGCAGTTCAGCGCACAAGCCCTGCATACTGCATGTCGCCCCGTCCCACCGAGCCCTGATCCACGCTATTGCCGTTCTCCACCGGTCCCAAGCACCAGAAGTGAATCAGCTCGGCGAGCACATCGGTTCGGTCGGCGACGAGCAAGTGAGCCGCATGGCAAGAGAAGCCATCGAAACTGCCTGACATTCACCCGCTACCTGGAAGTCCAACGGCCAAACCCACCCGAATCGACATCGACGCCCCCGACGTCGATTTGGATTACTACCTGCGCGCATGACGCACTTGTCGAAGTGTGGCAAAGCCCGAGACCGCCAGAGCGATCACCGAGACCATAAGCGTGGAAACGTTGCGCCCCCCGCTCATTCAATGTCACGTATTAGGAGCTATTCGATCCCGTGCGTGATGGGCCAACGGTAGTGGCGAAAACCTTACCGCCTTGAGTCGCACTAACAGCGACGAGCACACCACAGCGACACCGGCCTATACCGACATGCGATAAACCTCCCGCACACGCCGCCCAGCCGGAGGCCACTTCCCGCCGCAAGAGCGAACGAGGAACGCAGCCATCGCGGGCGCAGCGTGCCAACAAGGCCAAGCTAAGCGAAGATCTGCAATCAGGGTCAGCTGAGCAGCGGGCAGCATCTGACGGACATGGATTCCGGTGCAGCAGCATGCGGACCATTCGTGGACAGGCAGACGCGTCCTCTTCGCAACCGCGCCCTTGACCTGTACGTTGCGCGGCCCGTCAATGGCAGGCAACGCGCACACAATCCCGCTCTGGGGCCTACACGCACGGCCGGCCACTTTCACGACGCCATGAGTCCGCAGATCACTGTTCCCGAGCACGACCCATCAGGTTCCGCGATCCAATGCGGCGACTCAAGCCTGTAGTTGAAGTCAGCACGCACCGGACTCCGCCCCCTGCCCCCCCCAGATCTCAGGCACCCCTCACCCACACGCTCAACCATTCAGCCGCAAAGTCCACACAACAGTCATCTCGCCCGTCACCGCCCCATCTTCGCGCTGTACGGCAATGCCGACCGGGAACTCCGGTCGCCCGCCTGCGTCGAGCTCGGCAATGACCTCGACCGCCGGGCGGCCCAGAGTCGCCGTGGCCGTTACCGGGCCCACGGCCAGCTTCTTGTAGTCGATCTCGGCCCGCACCGCGAGCGGCACCGCGCGCGAGAGCTGGTCACCGAAGGCCGTGAGCACGATGGCGCCGCTGGCGGACTCGGCCAGCGTGAACATGGCGCCCGCATGAGGGCCGCCGATGTGGTTGTGATAGTCCGGCTGGTCCGGCAGTCGAAGCACGGCGCGCTCCGGGGTGACCTCGACGAACTCCAGGTTCAGAGTCCGCACCATCGGGACAGCAGTGGCCAGCATCTCGCCCATCGAAGCGCTTTCAGTCGTCATGAGCGAGATGTTACTGGCGAGTAGACAAGTTGACCACCCCTTCACGCTTCACCCCCGAGCCGGGAGAGTCCCTTCGGGGCGCACACCCTCCCCAAAACCGGAATCTGCAATTCGGCGCGGAACGCGGGCGTGCAGGTGTGGGCGATTACGCCCCGGCGTGCGGTCCGCCGACGTGATTGTGGTAGTCGGCCTGGTCGGGCAGGCCGACGACCGCCTTCTCGGGCGAGGTCTCGTGGAACTCGAGGTTCAGGGTGCGGGCCATCGGCACCGTGGCGGCGAGCATGTCGCCGATGGACATCTGATCTGCGCTCATGCCCGAATGTTACCCGCCGGTAGCAAGCTTGACCATCCCTCCCCGCCCCTACGGACAACCGGGAGATATCCGGCATCGCCCGACCAATCGCCCGGTGTCCGGGGAAGCGGTTTGTCGATTCGGCGGCATGGCGGCGATAGTCCCTCAGTGACCTCTGCCGCCACTCCCGAACCGAAGCGTCCACGCCTGCGCCCCGCATGGGCCGGGCGGAACTACACGCTGCTCTCCGTCTCGGCGGTCGTCACGACACTGGGGGCGCACGGCGCGCTGATCGCCTCGGCGTTCGCAGTGCTCGACGCGGGCGGCGACGGCGGTGACGTGGGCCTGGTGGCCGCGGCCCGCACGCTGTTCCTGGTGGTCTTCCTGCTGGTGGGCGGCGCGGTCGCCGACCGGCTGCCGCGGCACCACGTGATGGTCGCGGCGAACGCCCTCAACTTCCTCTCCCAGGGCGCGTTCGCCCTGCTCGTCCTCCAGGGCGACCCGAAGCTGTGGCAGATGATGGCGCTCAGCGCGCTCGGCGGCACGGGTCAGGCGTTCTTCAACCCCGCGGCCGAGGGCATGCTGATGGCCTCCGTCTCCGGGGAGCAGGCGAGCCGCGCCTTCGCCATGTTCCGGATGGGGATGTCCGGTGCGGGGGTGGGCGGCGCCGCGCTCGGCGGGGCGATGGTCGCGGCGTTCGGCCCCGGCTGGGTGCTCGCCGTGGACGCGGTGGCGTTCCTGGTCGCGGGCGCGCTGCGGATGTTCCTCGACGTACGGCACATCGCGCCGCGGGAGCCCGGCAGCGGGCTGCTCGCCGACATGCGGGACGGATGGCGGGAGGTCATCGGCCGGCCGTGGCTGTGGACGATCGTCTGCCAGTTCGCGGTCGTGGTCGCCGTGGTGGGCGCGGCCGAGTCGGTGTTCGGCCCGCTGGTGGCGCGCGACGAACTGGGCGGGGCGGGGCCGTGGGGCATCGCGCTCGGCGCGTTCGGCGTGGGCACGATCCTCGGCGGACTGCTGATGATGCGGTGGAAACCGAAGCGCCTGCTGTTCGCGGCGACGCTCTCGGTCTTCTCCCTCGCACTGCCGTCGGCGGCGCTCGCGGTCCCCGTGCCGCTCGGCCTGCTGATCGCCGTGATGTTCGTCAGCGGCGTCACCATCGAGATCTTCGGCGTCTCCTGGATCACCGCGCTGCACCAGGAGATACCCGAGGAGAAACTCTCCCGCGTCTCGGCCTACGACTGGTTCGGCTCGGTGGCGATGGTGCCGCTGGCCACCGCGCTCGCCGGCCCGGCGGAGTCCGCCTTCGGCCGGTCGGCCTCGCTGTGGGGCTGCTCGGCGCTCGTGGTCGTGGCGACGGCGGCGGTGCTGTTCGTGCCGGACGTACGACACCTGCGGCGACGCGACCCGGCGACCGCCGCGCCCCACGAACCCACGCTGACCGACCCCACGCTGGCCGAACCTCCCGTCACCCCACGCTGACGGACCCCATGCCGGCCGAACCCCCGGTCACCCCACGCTGAACGAACCGCCCGGCGGCTCCGGCGAGGGCACCGCGTCCGCGTCCGCCACGGGCTTCGCGTCGCCGACGAATCGGCGCAGCGCGGCGCCGTGCTCCACCCGCGCGGGGAAAGCGTCGCGGGCCGTACGCCGCGCCAGCTCCGCCACCTCCAGCTCCTCGCCCGAGGCGAGCAGCACGGCGTTGCCGAACCGCCTGCCCCGCAGCACCGCCGGTTCGGCGACGAGCGCGACATGCGGGAACACCGCGGCGAACGTGGCCAGTTGGGAGCGCAGGAACGCGAAGGGCGCGCCGTCCGCGAGGTTGGCCGCGTACGTCCCGCCGGGCCGCAGCACCCGCGCCGCCTGACGCGCGTACGCCAGGGTCGTCAGGTGCGCGGGCACCCGGGAGCCGCCGAACACGTCCCCCACGAGCACGTCCACGCAGGCGTCGGGCGCCGCCTCCAGCCAGGCCCGCGCGTCGCCGCCGTGCACCACGATGCCCGCGCCGTCCGGCACCGGCAGATGTTCGGCGACGAGCGCGAGCAGCCCCCGGTCCCCCTCGACGACCTGCTGCCGCGATCCGGGCCGGGTCGCGGCGACGTACCTGGGCAGGGTCAGCGCGCCCCCGCCCAGGTGCAGCACGTCGAGCGGCGCGCCCTCGTCGCCGAGGCAGTCGAGGACGTGGCCGAGCCGGCGCGCGTACTCGAACTCCAGGTGCGCGGGCTCGTCCAGGTCGACGTACGACTGGGGCGCCCCGTCCACCGTGAGCAACCAGGCCCGCCGCCGGTCCACGTCGGGCAACAGCTTGGCGGTGCCGTGGTCGACGTCGCGGGTGACGGGTATCGGCTCGGGTCCGGACTCGGATGCGTTCACGTGCACATTGTGCCGTCGCGGGGCCGGAACCCGTACGGTCCCTGCCCCGCTCCGATTCACTCCACGGACGTCACCGTGCCCGCGCCCACGGTCCGCCCGCCCTCACGGATCGCGAACCCGAGACCGGCCTCCAGAGGCACGTCCCGCCCCAGCTCCACCGTCATGGCGACGGTCTCGCCGGGCCGCGCGACGGCCACCTCACCGAGGTCGACGTCCCCCACGACGTCCCCCGTACGCAGGTAGAACTGCGGCCGGTACCCGGTGGTGACGGGCGTGGAACGGCCGCCCTCCGCCGCCGACAGCACGTACACCTGCGCCGTGAAGCGGCGCGCGGGCTTGACCGTGCCGGGCTCGGCGACGACATGCCCGCGCCGCACCGCGTCCCGCGGCACACCGCGGAGCAGCAGCGCCACGTTGTCCCCCGCCTGCGCCTCCTCCATCGGCTTGCCGAAGGTCTCGACGCCGGTGACGACGGTCTCCCCTTCCTTGAGGGACTCCGCCCCGTAGACCCGCACCCGGTCGCCGACCCGTACGCGGCCTCGCTCGACCGCGCCGGTGACCACCGTGCCGCGCCCGCTGATCGTCATCACGTTCTCGACGGACAACAGGAACGGCGCGTCCACGTACCGCTCCGGCATCGGAACGTACGTGTCCACCGCGTCGAGCAGCGCCTCGATCGACGCCGTCCACCGCGGGTCCCCGTCGAGCGCCTTGAGCCCGGAAACCCGCACGACGGGCACGGAGTCGCCGCCGTACCCGTGCGCGGACAGCAGCTCCCGCACTTCGAGCTCGACGAGGTCGGTGAGCTCCTCGTCCCCCGCGTCCGCCTTGTTGATGGCCACGACGATGTGGTCGACGCCCACCTGGCGGGCGAGCAGTACGTGCTCGGCGGTCTGCGGCATGATCCCGTCGAGCGCCGAGACGACGAGGATCGCCCCGTCGAGCTGGGCGGCGCCCGTGACCATGTTCTTCACGTAGTCGGCGTGGCCCGGCATGTCCACGTGCGCGTAGTGCCGGGTGTCGGTCTCGTACTCGACGTGCGCGATGTTGATGGTGATGCCGCGCTGCGCCTCCTCGGGCGCCTTGTCGATCCGGTCGAACGGCACGAACGTGCCGGCGCCGCGCTCGGCGAGGACCTTGGTGATGGCGGCGGTGAGTGTGGTCTTGCCGTGGTCGACGTGACCCATGGTGCCGATGTTGAGGTGCGGCTTGGTGCGCACGTATGCCGTCTTGGGCATGGCGATGAGGTCCCTTCGGGAACTTCAGAGAGCTACTGGCCTCCAAGCGGGAGGCGGGGACCCCTGAGCCGGACCGACCCTCCCCCTGCGGGGTCCGCCGGAGTGTCCGGAGAGGGTCAGCTTCGCGCGCCGTCAGCTGCGGCAGCGGTCAGGAGGACGGCAGCCCGAGCTGCGTCCGCGACTGCGGACGGAGCTGCGTGGAAGGCGTGCCGGAACATGTGGCAGATCTTCTCCGACGCGGCGCCCCACGTCGAACGATTTTCCGCGCGCCGAGCGGCAGTTACTCGCCTACGTTCTTCAACGCCTCGCGCACCGAGAGCGGGCTGAGGGTGTCGCGGTGCGCGGCGACGAAGGACCGCACGGCGTCGGCGTCGGTCTTCGCGTATTCGCGCAGGGCCCAGCCGATCGCCTTGCGGATGAAGAAATCGGGGTGCCCGGACTGCCGCAGGCAGTAGGCGAAGAGCCGGCCGGTGTCGGAGGCGTCCTTGTAACGGAGCTGGTGGAGGAGCGCCGTCCTGGCGACCCAGAGGTTCTCGTCCCCGATCCACGCGTCCATGTCGGCGCACAGCTTCGGGTCGGCCGCGACGAGGCCGCCGACGATGTGCGCCGCCAGGTGATCCACCGTGTCCCACCACGGCACGGTCGTGACCAGTTCGCGCGCGACGGGCAGGAAGCCGGACGTGAGACGTCCCACATGGCGGCGCAGATAGTCGATCCCGAAGTAGGCGTACTCGCGCTCGGGCAGCGCCCAGCAGCGCAGCGCGACGGCGGTGAGGTCGCTCTCGTCGGGACGCGGCGTGCCGTCGAGCACGACCTTGGTCAGCTCCCGGCGCACGGGCGAGGTGAGGCCGAGAAAAGGGGCCACGTCCTTCATGTACGCGCGCATCTGCGCGGCCCGCTCGGGGTCGGCGGCCGCGCCGTACACCTCGGGGAGCCGGGCGAGCAGGGTGTCGGCGAGAACGCTGGGCGGCGCGGCGACGGGCACGTGATGCTCCTCGCAACTGGGGCAAGAGCCGGGAAAGTGAGACACAACCTACGGCGATCTTATGTGGGGGTCGGTTAGTCTCCCCGGATGTTCGAGACCGTCCCCGCCCGTCCCGCCGGGCTCGCCGCCCGCTGCGGCCAGGCGCTGCTGTCGCCGTGGTCGCGGCTCTCGCTGCTGGTGCTGCTGCTGGCCGCGGGCGCGACGTGCGTGCTGCTCTTCGAGCCGCAGCGGCTGATCACGCAGGGCTGGCCGCCGCAGGTGAACGGGGCGGCGGCGGTCGTTTTGTTCGCGGTGGCGTACGGCGTGTGCACGGTCGCCTTCGTGCCCAAACCGCTGCTCAACCTGGCGGCGGGCGCCCTGTTCGGCTCCCAGCTGGGGCTGCTCGGCGCGCTCGGCGGGACGGTGCTCGGCGCCGGGCTCGCCTTCCTGCTCGGCCGGCTGCTCGGCCAGGACGCGCTGCGGCCGCTGCTGCGCGGGCGCTGGCTGAAGGCGGCGGACGGGCAGCTCAGCGAGCACGGCTTCCGCTCGATGCTCGCGGCGCGGCTCTTCCCCGGCATCCCGTTCTGGGCGGCGAACTACTGCGCGTCGATCTCGAAGATGAGCATCGTCCCGTTCCTCCTCGCCACGGCGCTCGGCTCGATCCCGAACACGGCGGCGTACGTGGTGGCGGGCGCCCGCGCCTCGACGCCCACGTCGCCCATCTTCCTGATCGCGATGGGCTTCATCGTCGTCACGGGGTGCGCGGGCGCGGTCGTGGCGTGGTGCAAGCGTCATCAGCTGCGGAAGCGGACGGCGCAGGAGGACTGACCGGCTCCCCCTTGAGGCCCCTGCCGAGGCGCAGCGTCACCGCGACGGAGGCCACGGCGAGCACCGTCATCGCGGTGCCGGGCGAGGTCGTCTGGGCCAGCGCGCCCGCGAGCACCGCGCCCACTCCCTGCATGGTCAGCATGCCCGCCGTGTGCAGCCCGAGGGCGTGCCCGCTCAGGCGCTCCGGGGTCAGCGCCATCAGCCGCTCTTGCAGCAACAGGCCCGCCGAGAAGCCGACCGAGGCGAGGGCGACCGCCGCCACGGCGAACGGCAGGGCGGGCCGCAGGGCGAACACCAGGTACGGCGCGGCGAGCAGCAGCCGCAGCGGTGCGGCGAGCCGGGCGCGCCACCGGGGCGGCAGGAAACGGCCGGTGAGGACGTCCCCGGCGAGCATGCCCAGGGCGGCGCTCGCGAGCAGCACTCCCGCGTGCCCGGTGTCGTAGGGGACGAACAGCGCCTCGCAGCCGACGATCAGCCCGTTGGGCACCCACAGCGCGAGATAGACGTACCGGCGCGGGACCGAGGACCACAGGGCGGCGTTGCCGCGCATCGTCTCGCGCGGGGACGGACGCCCGGCCGCGCGCGCCGGGCGCCGGGACAGTCCGCAGCGCCCGACCACCGCGGCGAGCACGTACAGCCCTGCGGCAACGAGGAGTGTGCCGCGCGCCGACAGCACGGTGACGAGCAGGCCGCCCAGGGCGTACCCGAGGATCTGGCAGATGCCCGCGCTCATGTTGAGGACGGAGCGGCCGAGCAGATAGCCGTCGCGGGCGAGGATGTCGGTGAGCAGGCCGTAGCGGACCCCGCCGCCGAGCGCCGACGGCACGCCCTGGACGAGGACGAGCGCGAGGGCCGCGGCCGTCGGAAGGCCGGGCGTCGCCTGCGCCGCCGTGGCGAGACCGAGGAAGAGCGCGAGCCCGACGAGGGCGGCGCGCGGCGGCACCCGGTCCGCCGCGGAGAGCAGCGTGAGCGCGCCCACGACCTGGGCGAGCGAGGGCCCGAACATGGCGAGCGCGGACAGCAGCGGCGATCCGGTCGAGGCGTAGACGAGCGAGCCGAGTGCGAGCCCGCCGACCGTCTGCCCGGCGATCTGGAGCGAGACGGTGGCGAAGAGGGAGGGATATTCGGGCGTGCGGAACAGCTCCCGGTAGGTGTCCATGAGGGGAGGCTGCGGGGCGGTGGACGAGGGGCGTTAATGTTTCGCGCACCCGCGAAACGACGGGGCCGGCGAAACGACGGGACGGGGTGCGGCCGTGGGTGTCTGGCAGGTCGACGCGGACACGCTCGCGGGCAGCCGGTTCATCGTGTCGCGGCTCGCCGAGGCGACCGCGAGCCTGAAGAAACTGGCCGATCCCGTCGCCGCGCACCCCGGCGAGCGGCGCTGGCTGGACACCCATCTGCCCGCCTACCGCGCGCGGCTCGCCGCGGAGCCGACGACGGCGCTGCTGCTGGACGCCGCGTTCGGGGCGCGCTGGATCGCCGACTTCATGACGCCCACACCCGACGGCGCCCGCGAGGACGATCTGGCGGACGGCCTCGCGCGGATCCGCGCCACCCCGCCGGCGGCCGTCCGCGCCGACCTCGCGGTCTCCTCCCCCGGCCCGCTGCCCGACGCGCTCGCCCACGCCGAGGACCTGGCGGAACGCGCGGCGGCGCTGTTCGCGTGGGTGTGGCGGGAGACGGTCCTTCCGGAGTGGCCGCGGCGCCGCCGGATCATCGAGGCCGATGTCCTCGCCAGGACAAGGGAGTTGACCCGGGGCGGCTGGGCGGCGGCCTTCGGCGGGATGCGCCCCACGATGGGCTGGCTCGGCGAGGGCCGGCTCCGGATCAACGCACACGACTACCCGCCACGGAACATCGCCGGCACACAACTGCTGTTCGTCCCGGTCACACCGAAGCAGGGCTGGGTGTCATGGCCGGAGCGGGACCCGGTCGACCGGTACGCCGTGGTCTACCCGTGCGCGGGCGCCCTCGCGGACGTCGACAGGGCGGCGCTGCCCGGCGGACTCGCGGCGCTGCTGGGCACGGCCCGCGCGCAGGTCCTGGTCCTCCTCGAACAGCCGCTGACCACCAGCCAGTTGGTGGCCCTCACAGGACAGGGCCTCGGCTCGGTGGGCCGCCATCTGAAGGTGCTGCACGAGGCCCGCCTCGTACAGCGGCGCAGGGCGGGCCGCTCGGTGCTCTACTTCCGTACGCC
Organism: Streptomyces sp. UC4497; assembly: GCF_054871485.1. Classification (NCBI taxonomy): domain Bacteria; kingdom Bacillati; phylum Actinomycetota; class Actinomycetes; order Kitasatosporales; family Streptomycetaceae; genus Streptomyces; species Streptomyces sp. UC4497. The sequence goes on from NZ_JBTYHB010000005.1 coordinate 313,792, forward strand.
GACGGGGGACGCGCTCCTCCGGGCCCAACGGCCGGGCCAGTAAAGGGGCCTGCGACCGGGACCGATAAACGGGGCCTGCAAACCGGGCCTGTAAAGGCTCCGCTCACTCCCCTGTGGTGCTCCCGTCACTTTCGAACGCTACTCTGCCCCACGCGAACCCCGGGCCCGATGTGACGGGAGTTCGCGCCGCCCCGCCTGGCCCGCGTTCGCGGCCGGTTCCGCCGAGCACCTGGATCGCGTACCCACCTCATGACCTGGTTCGAATCATTCATCCTCGGGCTCGTCCAGGGGCTCACCGAGTTCCTGCCGATCTCGTCGAGCGCCCATCTGCGCCTCACGGCCGCGTTCGCGGGCTGGCACGACCCCGGCGCCGCCTTCACGGCGATCACCCAGCTCGGCACCGAGACCGCGGTCGTCATCTACTTCCGCAAGGACATCGCGCGGATCATCTCGGCGTGGTTCAGGTCCCTCACCGACAAGACGATGCGGGGCGACCACGACGCTCAGATGGGCTGGCTCGTGATCGTCGGCTCGATCCCGATCGGGGTGCTCGGCGTGACGTTCAAGGACCAGATCGAGGGCCCGTTCCGCGATCTGCGGCTCACCGCGACGACGCTGATCGTGATGGGCGTCGTCCTCGGCATCGCCGACCGGCTGGCGGCCCGCGACGAGACGGGCGGTCGCCACCGTGTGGCCCACACCCGCAAGGAACTCAAGGACCTCTCGGTCAAGGACGGCCTGATCTACGGCCTGTGCCAGGCGCTCGCCCTCATCCCCGGCGTCTCCCGCTCCGGCGCCACGATCAGCGGCGGCCTCTTCCTCGGCTACACCCGTGAGTCCGCGGCCCGTTACTCCTTCCTCCTGGCGATCCCGGCGGTCCTGGCCTCCGGCGTCTTCGAGCTCAAGGACGCGAGCGAGGGCGGCCATGTCTCCTGGGGCCCCACGGTGTTCGCCACACTGATCGCCTTCGGCGTCGGCTACGCGGTGATCGCCTGGCTGATGAAGTTCATCTCGACGCGCAGCTTCATGCCGTTCGTGTACTACCGGATCATCCTCGGCATCGCCCTGTTCATCCTGGTGAGCGTGGGCGTGCTCAGCCCGCATGCGGCGGAGTCGGCGGGCTGACCGGATCCGGGAAACAGGTGGACCCGGGGAAGAGACCGGGCACCCCAAGTGTTGCGACCCACATCACAGTTGAGCCGAGCGGGACGGGTGGGCGCGGGATGCGAGCGGTGCGGTTTCACGAGTACGGCGGAATCGATGTACTGCGGGTCGAGGACGTGCCGCGGCCCGTTCCCGCGGCCGACCAGGTGCTGGTCGAGGTGCGGGCGGCCGGGATCCAGCCCGGCGAGGTGAGCATTCGGACGGGGTTCCTGCACGAGCGGTGGCCCGCCACGTTCCCGTCGGGTCAGGGCAGCGATCTGGCCGGCGTCGTCGTCGAAGTCGGCTCGCACGTAAGGGACTTCGGGGTCGGCGACGAGGTCGTCGGGTTCACGCACCGCAGGGCCAGCCACGCCGAGTACGTCACCGTCGACGACGTGAACCTCGTGCACCGGCCGTCCGGGCTCCCCTGGGACGTGGCCGGATCCCTGTACGTCGCCGGGGCCACCGCCTACGCCTGCGTGTGGGCCGTGGACCTCCGCCCCGGCGACACGGTCGTGGTGTCCGGCGCGGCGGGCGGCGTCGGCTCGATCGCCGTACAGCTCGCGCGGCGCCACGGTGTCACCGTCATCGGGCTCGCGAGCGAACCGCATCACGGCTGGCTGAAGGAGAAGGGCGTGATCCCCCTCGCGTACGGGGACGGGGTACGGGAGCGGATCTTGGAGGCCGCGGGAGACGGGGGCGTCGACGCGTTCATCGACACGTTCGGCACCGGCTATGTCGAGCTCGCCGTGGAGCTGGGGGTGCGGCCCGAGCGCATCAACACCATCCGCGACTGGAAGGTCGCGGGCCGGGTCGGCGCCCGGACGTACGGGGAAGGCGCGGCGGCCAGCGCGGTCGTCCTCGGCGAACTGGCCCGACTGGCCTCGCGCGGCGAGCTGGAGGTGCCGATCGCCCGCACCTACCCGCTGGAGGAAGTACGCGAGGCCTTCCGCGAGCTGGAGAAGCGGCACACCCACGGGAAGATCGTGCTCAAGCCGTAGGGGCGCGGGCAGGGCGTCACCAGGGCAGCGGTCCCTCGGCGGAGACGTACGTCCCCGTCGGTCCGTCCGCGCCGATCCGCGCCATCCGGACGATGATCTCGGCGCCCTGCTCGACGGTCTGGACGCCCGTGTTGCCGTTCAGGTCGGTCCTGGTGAAGCCGGGCTCGACGGCGTTGATCCGCAGCTTCGGGAACGCCTTCGCGTACTGCACCGTCAGCATGTTCACGGCGGTCTTGGAGGCCGGGTAGGCGAGGCCGGGGTAGCCGGCCGCCGGGTTCCCCGGGTCGGTGGCGCCGGCCAACGAGGCCAGGCCGCTGCTGACGTTGACGACGACGGGGGTGGCGGAGCGGCGCAGCAGCGGCAGGAACGCGTGGGTGACGCGGACGGTGCCGAAGACGTTCGTCTCGAACAGCGGACGCAGGGTGTCGACGGTCTCGTCGGCCGGGAGCACGATGCCGTTGCCCACGGTGCGGCCCTCGATGCCGGCGTTGTTGATCAGTACGTCGAGGCCGCCATCGGCCTCGATGGTCTTCGCGGCGGCCGCGACGGAGGCGTCGTCGGTGACGTCGATGACGACGTGCCGCGCGCCGAGCTGCTCGGCGGCGCGGCGGCCGCGCTCGGGGTCGCGGGCGCCGACGTACACGGTGTGGCCGGCCTCGACGAGGCGGCGGGCGGTTTCGTGTCCGAGGCCCTTGTTGGCCCCGGTGATCAGTGTGGTGGTCATGCGTCCAGGCTGCGCCGGGAGCGGCCCGGCGAACAGTCGTCCCGTCTTCCTGGGACCGGTGATACCAGGAAGATCGCGGCCGGACGGGGCACAGTGGTGGCATGGCACATGCGGAGCTCGGCGACTTCGGGGACACGGTGCGGCGCTGGCGGGACCGGGTCCCGCCGGAGGCCGCGGGGATCGCCGCCGTCGGGCAGCGGCGGGCCGCCGGGCTGCGCCGCGAGGAGCTGGCGCTGCTCGCGGGGATCTCGGCGGACTACGTCACCCGGCTGGAACAGGGCCGCGCCACCCACCCCTCCGACCAGGTCGTGGAGGCGCTGGCCCGTGCGCTGCGGCTCACGGACGCCGAGCGTGAGCACCTCTTCCGGCTCGCGGGCCTCGCGCCGCCCGGCCTGGAGACGGTGCCGGGCCGGCTCACCCCCGGCGTGCGCCGGCTCCTGGACCGGCTGTCCGGGACGCCGGCCGCCGTGTTCGACGCGGCGTGGACGCTGCTGCTCGCGAACCCGCTGTACACGGCGCTGCTCGGCGAGCGCCCTGAGTGGGGAGGCCATGGGCGCAACGGCGTGTGGTGGACGTTCCTCGGGCCGACGAGCCGGGTCCGCCAGACCCCCGACGAGCGGCAGGCCATGGAGACGGCCCTGGTGTCGGACCTGCGCACGACCGCGAGCCGCTACCCGCTGGACCCGCGCCTGCACACGCTCGTCGACGAACTCCGCACGCGCAGCCCGCGGTTCGCCGAGCTGTGGGACTCGGGGGCCGTCGGCCGGCACGCCGCCGCGCGCAAGACGATCGACCACCCGGAGGTCGGTCCACTGACGCTGGACTGCGACATTCTCACGATGGCGGGCGACGACCTGCGCGTCATGCTCTACACGGCCGAACCCGGCACCCCGGACGCGGACCGTCTGACGCTGCTCGCCACGACGGCGCTTCCCGCAGCGGTCGGCGCCTGACCAGGCCTTTCGCGAACTCCTTTACATCTTCGGTCACTTGACGCTCAGGACCGTTCGCTCAGGGTTCCCAAACCGGGCGGCCCGCACGTAGCCTTGGCACATGCCGCCCGTCAATTCTGGTCCTGTGCGGTCTGCCGAGGAAGTCAACGAGCAGATCCGCGGATTGTGGCTGCGCACCGGAGGCCGACTCACCGGAGAGCAGCGCGCCCAGTACGCGCTGCTGGTCACGGAGTGGGCTGCCGCGGTGCGCGCGGAGGTCGTGGAAGCGGCCTAGCGGCCTCCGGCCACCCTCAGTACGGTCCCCGTCGCGTACGACGCGTCCGGCGACAGCAGCCAGGCGATCGCCCCGGCGATCTCGTCCGCCGTCCCCGGGCGCCGCAGCGGGATCCCGGGAGCCGCTTCGCGCGCGATGTCGGGCGTTCCGCTGGTGGCGTGGATCTCCGTGTCGATGATGCCGGGTGCCACACCGTTGACCCGCACGCCCGCAGGGCCGAGTTCCTTGGCGAGGCCCACCGTGATCGTGTCCACGGCCGCCTTGGACGCGGCGTAATGCACGTACTGGCCGGGGCTGCCGATGGTGGCGGCACCGGAGGACACGTTCACGACGGCGCCGCCGCCCGCCGCCGTCATGTCGCGTGCGGCGCGGCGGCAGCACAGCAGGACGCCGAGGACGTTGACGTCGAGGACGCGGCGGAAGTCCTCGGTGCGCGCGTCGGCGAACGGGCCGACCGGAGCGGTGACGCCCGCGTTGTTCACCAGCCCGGTGAGCGGCCCGAGTCGGTCACTCGCCTCGTCGAAGAGCCGCTCCACATCGGCCTCTTGCGACGTGTCGGCCCGCACGACGACGCAGCGGGCGCCCTCGGCACGCACGGCCTCGGCGGTGCGCTCGGCGGCGTCCTTGTCGCTCACGAAGGACAGCGCGACGTCGTGGCCTTCGCGCGCGAGACGCACGGACGTGGCGGCGCCGATGCCTCGGCTGCCGCCGGTGACGAGCGTGATGGGGCGGTTCAAGGGGGCCTCCTGGTCAGAAGTACGTCCCCGTGGACCGGGATGTGGCCACGCGGACGAAGATCATGTCGCGCCGGGCGCACCGTACCAGCGCCACTTTCCGCGCCGTTCCCTGCCCTCCAGTTCGCCCCGCCCCGTGGCCCACAGCAGCGTCGCCCACGGCTCGGTGTCACCGGGGACGTCGGGGAAGAGGCGGTGCAGCGTGCGCGCGCACAGATCGGCGGGCGGCTCGAACGTGAAGCCGAGGCCGAGGGCCAGGTCGTGCGCGTGCACCAGCGTCTCGACGACGCCCATCGCGGCGAAGCCCTCGGGGTCGGAGGCGCCGAAGACGTGGAACCCGCGGGCGGTCGGCGGGGTCGCGCGCACCACCGCCGCGAGGATGCCGCCGCCCGCCTCCAGGGCCCCGAGCATCGCGGACGGGCCCGCGTCGAGCTCGACGGTGATGGTGTTGTCAGGCCCCTCGGCGCGGCGCCGGCTGTAACCCCAGCGCACGTAGTCGTCCTCCAGGGGGCGCAGCGAGCCGATCTGCGCGGCGTAGAAGAAGAGGTCGTCGGCGAGGTGCTCGCCGGTCTCCCAGCACGTCCACTCGAGCGAGCCCGCCGGGGCGTTCCAGTCGGCGTCGGGCGCGGCCCGCAGTGCGGCGACCGTGAGCTCGACGGCCTGCACGACGTCGTCCGCCGTGACGGGTCCCGGTGCCCCGGACGGGAGTTGCGTGTTCGGATCAGCTGCCATGGCGCGACCGTAACAGCGCACGCCGCGCGCTCCCCAGGAGTTTTCGACCCGCCGGCGCACGCCTCTTGGTTCTGTGCGCCCAGGGCCCGAGACTGAGCCGATGACGCAGCGTGTGGAACTGGCGACCGTTCTCGACCGCCTCGCCGTCGACGAGTTGGTGACGGACTACGCGGCGGCCGTGGACGACGGCGACTGGGCGGCGTACCGCGCCCTGTTCGAACCGGAGGGCCGTGCCGACTACCGGGAGGCGGGAGGGGTGGAGGGCACCGCCGCGGAGATCGCGCAGTGGCTGTCGACGACGATGGAGCTGTTCCCGATGCGCCAGCACCTGATCGTGAACCGCCGGGTCCGCTTCGACACCGTCGACCGCGACATCGGCGACACGGGCCGGGTCCGGGCCGACTATTTCAACCCCATGCGCTTCGCGGGCGACGGCGACTCGACCGCCCCCGACTTCATCTGCGGCGGCCGGTACGCCTTCGACCTCGTCCGTACGCCCGGCGGCTGGCGGCTGCACCGGGTGACGGTCTACGAGAAGTGGCGCCGCGTCCCCCAGCGGGCCGTCGCGGGCAGCTGACGCGTTCTCCGCCCACTGTCGTTGATCGTCGGCGGCGCGCACACTGGAGCCGCGAGGCGATGGTCGTACGAGGACGAGTCGGTCGGGAGGCGCGGCGCATGGAGGGGTGGCGGCAGCGGCTCGACACATCACGGTGGTGGCGCGGCGCCGCGGCGGTCGTCGCGGGCGCCCTGCCCGCGCTCGCGTTCCCGGCACCCTCCCTGTGGTGGTTCGCGTACGTCGCGCTCGTGCCGTGGATGCTGCTCGCGCGCTCGGCCGGCACGCCGCGCCGGGCGGCGCTCGACGGCTGGCTGGGCGGGCTCGGGTTCATGCTCGCGGTGCACCACTGGCTGCTGCCGAGCCTGCACGTGTTCACGCTCGTCCTCGCGGCGCTGCTCGGCGCGCTGTGGGCGCCGTGGGGCTGGCTGCTGCGCCGCCTCCTGCACGGCCGGCCGACGCCGGGGCAGGCGGCGATCGCGCTCCTCGCCGTGCCTTCGGGGTGGCTGATGGTCGAACTGGTCCGTTCCTGGCAGGGGTTGGGCGGTCCGTGGGGTCTGCTCGGCTCCAGTCAGTGGCAGGTGACACCCGCGCTGCGACTCGCGTCGGTGGGCGGCGTCTGGCTGCTGAGCCTGCTCGTGGTGGCCGTGAACACCGGCGTGACGCTGCTCGTCGTCGCGCGCGGCGCCCGCGCTCCGGCGGTGGCGGGGCTGGTCGCCACGGTCACGGTCACCGGGGCCGCGTGGGCGTGGGCGCCGCAGCCCGAGACCGACGGGCGGGCGCGGATCGCGGTGGTGCAGCCGGGTGTGGTCGACGGGCTCGGCAGCATCAAGGCCCGCTTCGACCGGGAGGTGCGGCTGACCCGTCAGCTGGCGGGCCGGGGCGCGGACCTCGTCGTCTGGGGCGAGAGCAGCGTCGGCTACGACCTGCCGCGCCGCCCCGACCTGGCCCGCAGGCTCGCCGCGCTCTCCCGCGAGGTGGACGCGGAGATCCTCGTCAACGTCGACGCGCGGCGCCGCGCCGCCGACGGCTCGGGCCTGGGCATATACAAGAGTTCCGTGCTGGTCGGCAGGGACGGCCCCACCGGCGACCACTACGACAAGATGCGGCTCGTCCCCTTCGGCGAGTACGTGCCCGCGCGCTCGCTCCTCGGCTGGGCCACCTCGGTCGGCAAGGCGGCGGGCGAGGACCGGATGCGCGGCACGCGGCAGGTCGTGATGGACGTGCGCCACGGCGGGCGGACACTGCGCGTCGGGCCGCTGGTCTGCTTCGAGTCGGCGTTCCCCGACATGACGCGGCAGCTGACGCGGGACGGGGCGCAGGTGCTGCTCGCGCAGTCCTCGACGTCGACGTTCCAGCACAGTTGGGCGCCCGCGCAGCACGCCTCGCTCGCGGCGGTACGGGCCGCGGAGACCGGCCGCCCGATGGTGCACGCGACGCTGACCGGGGTCTCCGCGGTGTACGGCCCGGACGGGACGCGCGCCGGCGCCTGGCTCGGCACATCGGCGAGCGCGGCCCGCGTCTACGACATGCCGACGGCTCGGGGCACCACGCTGTACGTACGGTTCGGCGCGTGGCCGGTGCACGGGGCGGTGACGGTCCTCGTGGTGCTCTCGCTCATTGAGCCCCTGCGGCGATTGAGCAGCGGGGTCCGGGGCGGAGCCCCGAGTCCGCAACGCCGTCGCCGCCTGAACGGTGCGTTCGAGCCCCGCTGAGTCACATCCGCCGCAACACCTCACGCACAACCTGTTCGCACAGCTCATGCGTGGCGAGCGCGTCCCGCGCGCTCAGCACCTTGCCCGCCCGCACCGCGTCGAGGAACGCGAGCACGGCCTGCTCGATGCCGCGCTGGCGGGCGACCGGCACCCAGTCGCCGCGACGGCGGACCGTGGGTTGGCCCTTGTGGTCGACGACGTCGGAAAGGTTGTTGACCTGCCGCTTCGAGTCCTGCCCCGACACCTCGAGGATCTCCTCGGTGGAACCGCTCAGCCGGTTCATGACGCCGAGCGCGGTGAAGCCGTCGCCCGCGAGCTGGAGTACGACGTGTTCAAGGAGGCCGCCCTCGACGCGGGCGCGCACGCTCACGTCCTCGACCGGTCCCGGCGCGAGGAAGCGCAGCGTGTCGACGACGTGGATAAAGTCGTCGAGGACCATCGCGCGCGGCTCCTCGGGGAGCCCGACGCGGTTCTTCTGCATCAGGATCAGCTCGCGCGGGTGCTCGACGCACTGCGCGTACCCGGGCGCGTAGCGGCGGTTGAAGCCGACGGCCAGGCTCACGCCGCGTTCCTCGGCGAGCCGTACGAGCCGCTCGGACTCGGCGAGTTCGTAGGCGAGCGGCTTGTCGACGTACGTCGCGACGCCCGCCTCCAGGAGCCGCGTGACGATCTCCGGGTGGGCGGTGGTGGGCGCGTGCACGAAGGCCGCGTCGAGGCCCTGCGCGAGGAGCGAGTCGAGGTCGGCGTGGCGCTGCGATTCGGGCACGCGGAGCTGGTCCGCGACCTCGGTCAGGGTCGCGGGCGTCCGCGTCTGCAGGTGCAGTTCGAGCGCGGGCCGCGCGCCGAGCACCGGCAGGTACGCCTTCTTGGCGATGTCTCCGAGTCCGATGACGCCGACTTTCACGTCTGAGTGCTCCTGTCCTGCGACGACCGGGCCGTGCCGGCCCGCGCTTGCGTCCGGGCAGCATACGGGGCGGTGTACGGCTCGCGCTGGGGCGGGCGCCAGTCCGCGATGCCGTCCATGCCGCGCAGCAGGAAGGCCGGGCCGAGCGCGCCGACGGCGCGGATCGCCGTGTTGCGCAGGGCGATCAGGGGCCGGTTCGCGGTGAGGTTGACGCGGCTGACGGTCATCGCCTTGCGCGCGATCGCCGTCGTACGGGGCAGCCGTGCGGCCGTGTAGCCGGGCAGGTCGAGCGGGGCGTCGGGGGCGGCGTGGTGGGCGAGGACGACCGCGTCCTCGATGGCCTGGTTGCCGCCCTGGCCGAGGGTCGGCGCCATGGCGTGCGCGGCGTCGCCGAGCAGGGCGACGCGGCCGCGGTGGAAGGCGGGCAGCGGCTCGGCGATCTGGTGGACGTCGTGGCGAAGGACCCGGCCGGGCTCGACCGCGTCGAGGATCGCGGGAATCGGATCGTGCCAACTCCCGTACAGGCGACGGAGTTCCGCCCTCTCGTCGCCGTCTGGTGCCCGCTGTCCGGCCGGGGCCATGGCCGCCGCGTACGCGTAGACGGTGCCGTCGGCGAAGGGGTGGGTGCCCCAGATCCGGCCGCGACCCCAGGTCTCGTGCTGGGTGAAGGGGCGGCCGAGCGGCGGCACGAGCACGCGCCAGGTGGTGAAGCCGGTGTACTCGGTGCCGGGGTGCTCGGGGAAGAGCGCGCCGCGCACGGCGGATTTGATGCCGTCGGCGCCGACGACGAGCTCCGCCTCCAGGTCTCCTTCGGGTGTGCCGACGCGCGCGGGGCGGGCCGGGTCGTCCGAGTCACCGGGATCGAGGAGCCGCGCGTCGGACGCGGTGCGCACGGCGTCGGCGGGCAGCCGGCCCGCCAGCTTGTCGACCAGGGTCGCCCGGTGCAGCAGCACGATGGAGCCACCGAACCGCTCGGCCGCGAGCTTCGGGTCGGCCCGCGAGAGCCAGCGCCCCTTCGGCGTGAGCAACCCACCGTCCCCCTCCCACGCCTCGAGGGAACGGATCTCGTCACCGAGTCCTACGACGCCGAGCGCGCGCTGGGAGTTGGGCGCGAGCGAAATCCCCGCCCCCACGGGCTTCAGCTCGCCCGCCCGCTCCAGAACGGTGACCTGCCAGCCGCGCAGCTGGAGCGCGAGCCCGGCGGTGAGCCCACCGATCCCGCCTCCGACGACGACGGCACGGGGCTGTCGGGACATGACGCCTCCTATGGAGTACCGAAGAATCACTACACCTGTAGTGAGCCCGGACCACGACCGTACTACACCCGTAGTAATCGCGATAGATTCCTCCTATGACCGACCCCGAAGCCGCCCCCGCACTCGCCCTCACCCGGGCCGACCGGATCGCCGACGCCGCCCTGACGCTGCTCGCGGAACGCGGCATGCGCGGACTGACCCACCGCGCGGTCGACGAGGTCGCGGGGCTGCCCCAGGGCTCGACGTCGAACCACGCTCGCACCCGCCTCGCCCTCCTGGAAACGGCGGTGCGGCGGCTCGCGGTGCGCGAGGGGCAGGTGCTCTCGGTCGACGAACTCCCCACCCCCGCGGGCGGCCTCGCCTCCCTGGTCGACGGAATGGCCCTCGCCCTGCACCGCTACCTCACCCACCACCCCCAACTCCTCGTCTGCCGCTACGAGTTGGCGCTGGAGGCAACCCGCAGGCCCGAGCTGCGCACCTTCTTCGACGAGACGGGCCGCCAGTTCCGCGACCCCCTCACCACCCTGCTCCGCTCAGCAGGCTCAAGCACCCCCGAGCGCCACACGCTGTCCCTGATCGCCTGGACGGAGGGCATCATGTTCTCCTCCGTGGCCGGCTCATTCCACACCTCACCCCCCACCCTCCCGTCCCTCCGCAAGAGCTACACCGAACTCCTCAACGGAATGCTGACCCATTCAAGCCGCCTCTAGGACGCCCACAACCCCTACGGCGATCGACCACCTATCAAGCCCGTGCGGCGATTGAGCACAAATCAAGCCCCTGCGGCGATTGAGCAGCGGGGTCCGGGGCAGAGCCCCGCGACGTAAGCACCCCTCCCGCCCCACGCGGAGCACCCGTCACCCATGCGGGGCATCATCCCCCCATTCCCTCCCCCACCCCCCGCTCCCCCACCAAAGTGGCCCCCGTGCCCCGAACGCCCAGCTCAACCACATTCCTGCTGACCGCGGCCGCCGCCGTCACCGCAGTCACCGCCTCCGGCTGCGTCAGCGTCCGTCCGCCGGCCACCCCGAAGGCGCCCTCCCCCTCGGTCTCCGCCCCGGCGCCCCGCCCCGAGGGACATGCCGACCACCCGGTCGTCCAGGCGCCCGCCCGCGAGGCCATGGAGCAGCTGAAACCGTCCACCCCGCAGCACACCCCGGCGCGGCACCCGGAACAGCCGCCGCAGGCAACCGCCCCCACTCCCCCGCGCCCGGCCCCGAGAGCCACCCAAGCCCCGCACCGAACCACCGCCCCCGACCCCCGTACCGGCCCCGAAACGCGGCACGTCAAGAAGGCCCCGAAGGTCCCCGCCCAGACCGACGTCTGCGCCCTCGGCCGTCGATACGGCGGCTGGGACCCGGACAGCCCCCAGGCGGCCATCTGCCGTGACACCTACGGCGGTTGACCGCGCCCGCGCCTCCGCAGCCGCGGGAAGCTCCCCCGCCTACGAGCCGTTCCGCGGCGGCCCCAGCGGCTCCCCGCCGGACCGGCCCTCACCCCCGCGCCCGTCCCCCGCTCTCGGCTCCGCCGGCCCCGCCCCCATCGTGGCCACCCGCTCCTCGAGCCGCGTGAGGGCGGCCCGTACCCCGTCCCCGTAACCGTCGTCCCCCAGGGCCCCCGCCGCCGCGCGGGCCCGCGTCAGATGGCTGCGGGCCGCCCCGGGGCGGTCCAACTTCACGTAGTCCGCCGCCAGGTTGAGATGCAGCGACGGATAGAACGCCTTCAGCGCCAGGGACGCCTCGTGCTCGGCGAGCCGCTCCTGGGTCAGGGAGTCGGCGGCGGACAGCGCGCGCAGGTCCCAGGCCAGCTCGTCCGACGGGTCGTCCTGGGTGTCGGCCATGTAGTGCGCGAGCGTGCAGCGGTGCAGCGGGTCGCCGTCCTCCCCGATCTCCGCCCACAGGCCGAGGAAGCGGCCCTGCGCCTCCTCGCGGTCGCCGCCGTGGTGCAGCATGACCGCCTGCCCGATGCGGCTCATCATGGCGTCGTCCGACGCCTGCTCACGCTGCTGTGCCACTGTCTCCTCCAAGCTCGGCCGCCCGGTGCGCCCGACCACGATGTCCGATCCGACGACGCTAACCGGCGGCACTGACAATCCAGCTCAGGCACGACTCCCCGCGAGCCGGGCCGGCGCCCGCCCCAGATCGGGACCCGCGCTCAGCCCAGGTCGGGAATGGTCCAGTCGATCGGCGTGTGCCCCTGCGCGGCGATCGCCTCGTTGATCTGCGTGAACGGCTGCGAGCCGAAGAACTTCCGCGCCGAGAGCGGCGAGGGGTGCGCGCCCTTCACCACCGCGTGCCGCTCGGTGTCGATGAGCGGCAGCTTCTTCTGCGCGTAGTTCCCCCACAGCACGAAGACCGCCGGGTCGGGCCGCTGGACGACGGCGCGGATCACGGCGTCCGTGAACTTCTCCCAGCCCTTGCCCTTGTGCGAATTGGCCTCTCCGGCCCGCACCGTCAGCACCGCGTTGAGCAGCAGCACGCCCTGCTCGGCCCACGGCATCAGATACCCGTTGTCCGGGATCGGGGTGCCGAGCTCGGCCTGCATCTCCTTGTAGATGTTGCGCAGCGAGGGCGGCGTCTTCACGCCGGGCCGCACCGAGAAGCACAGGCCGTGCCCCTGCCCCTCGCCGTGGTACGGGTCCTGGCCGAGGACAAGCACCTTGACCTTGTCGTACGGCGTCGCGTCGAGCGCGGCGAAGACCTGCTCGCGCGGCGGGTAGACGGGACCCTTCGCGCGCTCCTCCTCGACGAACTCGGTGAGCTCCTTGAAGTAGGGCTTCTGCAGTTCCTCGCCGAGGACGCCGCGCCAGGACTCGGGCAGCATCGCGGTGTCGGTCACGTCAACAACCTCCGGGGTACGGGCACATGCACGCCCGCGCCCCACCGTGCCGGGGACGCGGCCGCATCTACACCCAGAAACCTACCGGCGCCCACTGACAATCGACGCCTGCACCCACATCACCAGCTCGTCTTGCGGTGCAGCTCCCACATCATCATGATCGTCGACGGGTCGAGGGCCCGCTCGCCGCCCGAGATCTCCTCGCTCGCCGCGATGAACTGCTTGCCCTGCCACAGCGGCAGCAGCCGCGCGTCCCGCACCATGATGTGCTGGGCCTGCTCGAACTGTCGCACCACGACGCCCCGGTCGCTCTGCTTGCGGGACAGCGGAAGCAGCTTGTCGGTGATCTCGGGCGAGACGTACGGCGTGCTCAGGGCGTTCTTCTCGCCCACGAAGGGCGCGATGAAGTTGTCCGCGTCGGGGAAGTCGGGGAACCAGCCGCGCCCGAACACCGGGTACTCGCCCTTCTTGTATCCCTGTTCGAACGACTTCCAGGGGCGGCTCTTGAGCGTGACCTTGAAGAGCTTCGACGCCTCCAACTGCCGCTTGAGCTCGGCGAACTCGGGCTCGGTGGCGGAGCCGTAGCGGTCGGAGGTGTACCAGAGCGTGAGCGGGACGGGGGCGTTGATGCCCGCCTTGGAGAGGATCTGGGCCGCCTTCGCGGCGCTCGGGTCGTTGAACTCGTCGAAGAAGTCGGTGGTGTGGCCCGCGAGGCCCCTGGGGACCATCGAGTACAGCGGTTCCACGGTGTTCGCGTACACCTTCTCCGCGATCGCCCCACGGTCGACGATCTGGGCCACCGCCCGGCGCACCGCGCTCTTGCCGGCCCACGGGTCCTTGGGGTTGAACACCAGATAGCTGATCTCCATGCCCGCGCCCTCGACGAGCTGCAGGCCGTTCGCGCCCTGCTTGTTCTGGAGCTTCACGATGTCGTCGGCCGCGAGACCACGGAAGGTCGCGTCGATCTTCTTCGCCTTCAGGGCGCCGACCATGGCGGACGACGTCTTGAAGTAGCGGATGGTCACCGCGTCGTTCTTGCGGTCCGCGAAGCCCTGGTAGTTGTCGTTGCGCACGAGTTCGCCCTTGCTGCCGTCGGCGTACGACTTGAGCACGTAGGGACCCGAACCGGTCACCTTGCCGTCCGTGCGCGCGGACTTGGCCGGGTACGCGGAGGGGTCGACGATCGACATGGCGGGGGTGGAGAGCACGAACGGGAAGGTGGCGTCCGGCTTGGTGAGGCGGAACGTTACGCCGCGCTCGCCCTGCGTCTCCACGCGGTCGAGGCTGCCCAGCAGCCCCGCGGGGCCGCCGCCCCCGCCGACCTTGCGGACCCGGTCGATGGAGTACTTCACGGCCTTGGCGTCGAGCTTGTTCCCGTTGGAGAACTTCATGTCCTCCCGCAGCTCGCAGTGGTAGACGCGGTTGGCGGAGTCCTCGAACCGGCACTCGGCCGCGTCCGCCTGCGGTTCGGCGGCGCCCGAAGGCAACGCCACCAGCGTCTGGTAGACGTTGCGGAACAGCTCCCACGAGCCGTCCCAGGACATCGCGGGGTCCAGCGTGCTCGGCACACTGGTGGTGCCCACGGTGATGGGCCGCGCGTCGGAACCCTCGCCCGAGTTCATCAGACCGCACCCCGTGAGCAGGGTCATCGACGCGAATGCAGCCCACGTGCGAGGGGCAGGGAACCTGTTGAACACGCGCTCGCTCCTCGATCAGCCATGCCAGGTCGGCAGACAATATCGCAGCGCCCCGCCGGTTCAACTGCTTGAAACGACGGGGCACTTCGCGAGCGGGGCCCTTTGTGGAACGTTGTCGCGCAACGCCCGGAATCTGCCCTCGGGGACTCGGCCCCGCGGGCCTATTCGACGCCGGCGTTGAGGAACTTGCCGCCGTCCACGACGAGGTTCTGCCCGGTGATCCAGCCGGACTGCTCGGAGGTGAGGAACGCGGCGGCGCCCCCGATGTCCTCCGGCACACCGAGCCGGCCCATCGGGTAGGTGGCCGCGACCTCGGCCTCCCGGCCCTCGTACAGGGCGGTCGCGAACTTCGTCTTCACGACCGCCGGGGCGATCGAGTTGACCCGTACCACCGGCGCGAACTCGTGCGCCAGCTGGAGCGTCAGGTTGACCATGGCGGCCTTGCTGATGCCGTACGCGCCGATGAACGGCGAGGCGGAGATGCCCGCCACGGACGTGATGTTGACGATCGCGCCGCCGTTCTCCTTCTGCCACGCCTTCCACGTCTGCTGCGCGAAGCCGAGCGCGGAGACGACGTTGGTCTCGAAGACCTTGCGCGCCACGTTCAGGTCGAGCTCGGCGATCGGGCCGAACACCGGGTTCGTACCGGCGTTGTTGACGAGGAAGTCGACGCGGCCGAACGCCTCCATGGTGCGCTCGACGGCGGCGGCCTGGTGCGCCTCGTCGTGCGCCTTGCCCGCTACGTAGATCGCACGGTCGGAGCCGAGCTGCTCGACGGCCTCCTTGAGGGCGTCCTCGCCGCGTCCGGTGATGCAGACGCGGTCGCCGCGCGCGATCAGGGCCTCGGCGATGCCGTAGCCGATGCCGCGGCTCGCGCCCGTGATGAGCGCGACCTTGCCGGAGAGCTCCGGAAGTTCGGAAGTGGTCATGTCCGTATCCCCCGGCCTCAGTTGAGCGGGCCGCCGGCCACGTACATGACCTGGCCCGAGACGAAGCCGGCCTGCTCGCCTGTGAAGAAGGCGATGGCGTTGGCGATGTCCTCCGGGCGGCCCACGCGTTGCACCGGGATCTGGGTCGCGGCCGCGGCCTGGAAGTCCTCGAAGCCCATGCCGACGCGCTCGGCGGTGGCCTTGGTCATCTCGGTGACGATGAAGCCCGGGGCGACGGAGTTGGCGGTGACGCCGAACTTTCCGAGCTCCTTGGCGAGGGTCTTCGTGAAGCCCTGCAGACCGGCCTTGGCGGCCGAGTAGTTGACCTGGCCGCGGTTGCCGAGCGCCGAGGACGACGACAGGTTGACGATGCGGCCGAACTTGGCGTCCACCATGTGCTTCTGGACGTACTTCGACATCAGGAACGCGCCGCGCAGGTGCACGTTCATGACCGTGTCCCAGTCGTTGGCGCTCATCTTGAACAGCAGGTTGTCGCGCAGCACGCCCGCGTTGTTCACGAGGATCGTGGGGGCGCCGAGCTCCTCGGCGATGCGCGCGATCGCGGCCTCGACCTGCGCCTCGTCGGAGACGTCGCAGCCGACGGCAAGGGCCTTGCCACCGGCGGCGGTGATCGCCTCGACGGTGTCCTTGCAGGCGGCCTCGTCGAGGTCGATCACGGCGACGGCGCGGCCCTCTTCGGCCAGACGGATCGCGGTGGCGGCGCCGATGCCGCGCGCGGCTCCCGTGACGATCGCTACGCGCTGCTCAGTGGTGGACATGCTCTTCGGTCTCCTCGCCCTAGAGGTGCGGCCGCCGCACCCGGTGCGGGTGAGCAACCGCTTAGTACCCTGTGCGTGCGACGCTAGAAGCCCTGGCACCCGGTGTCAACGTGCCCACCAGGTGCCGCTGATCACTAGCCGCCCCCGACCTGGGCGTTCAGCGCACCAGCAGGCCCAGCAGGCGCTCCGCCTCGGCGGCCGGATCCGCGGTCAGACCGGTGTGCACGGGACCGGGCTGGACCACGGTCGAGCGCGGCGCGACGAGCCAGCGGTAGCGCCGTCCGGCGTCGTCCGCGGCCGCCTGGCCCGCGTCGTCTCCCCCGCGACAGTGCCGCTCGACGGCATGCAGTACGGCGCGCACACCCGTCACGTCGGCCTCGGGGTCGAGCGCGAGCAGCCGCTTCTCGTCGAGGTGGGTGAGGGCCGTGACGAAGGACTTGGCGCGGCAGTACACGACGACACCGGCGTTGATCTGCTCCCCGCGTTCGATACTCGGCACGACGCGCAGCAGGGCGTACTCGAAGACGTGGCGCTCGCTCATCGGGCGGCTCCTTCGGTCACCCAGCCGGGTGTGGTGACGGGGCGGGTGTCGGCCGCGGGCAGCGTGACGCGTTCGTGAATCGTGGCGGCACGCGCGCGTAGCGTCTCTACGTAAGCGCGCCGCACCGCGTCCGGGGTGTCGAATCCGGGCTCGTCCGCGAGCCACACGTCGGGCACGTCGGCGGCGGCCCCGGCGATCAGCTCCTCCGTGACGAGCGGCGCGAGCTCGGCCGCGGCGCTCTCCACGTCGGGCCCGAACGGGGCGAGGGCGTGGTCGCTCGCGTCGTACGGCTTGTCCGCCCACGCGTGCGCGCCGCGCCAGTTGTGGTGCCAGATCATGCTGGCGCCGTGGTCGATGAGCCACAGCTCGCCGCCCTGGACCAGCATGTTGGGGTTGCGCCAGGACCGGTCGACGTTGTTGATCAGCGCGTCGAACCAGACGATCCGGCCCGCCTGAACCGGATCGACGACGTACGCGAGCGGGTCGAAGCCGAGCGCCCGCGGCAGGAACCGCATGCCGAGGTTGGTGCCGCCGCTCCCCTTCAGCAGCTCCTGCACCTCCTGGTCGGGCTCGCCGAGGCCGATCACCGGGTCCAGGTCGATCGCGACGAGCTCCGGCACGCGAAAGCCGAGCGCGCGCGCCAACCGGCCGCAGATGACCTCGGCGACAAGCGTCTTGCGGCCCTGTCCCGCGCCGGTGAACTTCATGACGTACGGGACGAGGTCGTCGGCCTCGACGAGACCGGGCAGCGACCCGCCTTCCCTCAATGGGGTGACATAGCGGGTCGCGGTGACTTCGGTGAGCATGCGCCCAGGTTATGAGATCAGGAGGGCGTTGAACGTCCAGGGATCACCGTACGTACCTCAGGGAAACCCCCACGGGATCCAGCACGTCCCCTCGACCCGACCCACCGATGAAGGGACCTTCACCTCATGACCGCTTCGCAGGAGCCCGCCCCCACGAGCCACGTCCCGTCGCGCCGCACCGTCGTCACGGCGGTCGGCGCCGTGGGCATCGCCGCGGCGCTGACCGCGTGCGGCAGCTCGGACGAGGACACGTCACAGCCCGCGGGCAACGCGTCGTCGGGCGGCGGCGAGAAGAAAGGCAACGCGATCGCCAAGACCTCGGACATCCCGGAGGGCGGTGGAAAAGTCCTCACGGACGCCGGGGTCGTCGTGACGCAGCCCGCGTCCGGCGAGTTCAAGGCGTTCACCAACATCTGTACGCACTCGGGGTGCAAGGTGAACAAGGTGGCCGACGGCACCATCGACTGCCCGTGCCACGGCAGCAAGTTCTCCATCAAGGACGGCAGCGTGGCGCATCCGCCGGCCACGCAGCCCCTGGAGGAGAGGAAGCTCAAGGTCAGCGGCGACTCGATCGAGCTCGCGTAGCCCGACAGGGCATCGGCCCGGCGCAGGGCCTAAGGGCGCTTCCACGCGTCGAGCACGTCCGGTGTCGCCGTCACGGTGGCGACCAGGGCGAGCGTGTTGTCGATCATCGCGGGGGTGTAGTCGGCGGGCACCCCCGCGATGGCGTCCCGGGGCACGACCACCGTGTAGCCGAGGTTGACGGCGTCGAACACGGCGTTCGGGATGGCCACGTTGGCGGAGACCCCGGTGACGACGAGCGTGCGGCAGCCGAGATTGCGCAGCAGCGGATCCACGTCGGTGCCGGAGATGGGTGAGAGCCCGTGCAGTCGGCGTACGACGAGGTCCTCGTCCGCGACCTCGATCGGCGGGGAGACGCGGACGGCGTCGGTGCCCGAGAGCTGCTTCACGGGAAGGCGCTCGGTCGCGCGGAAGAGCCGGGCGTTGCGGCTGGCCCCGCGGCCGTCCGGGCGCCGCTCCGCGACGGCGTGCAGGACCTGGACTCCGCTCTCGTGGGCGGCGGCCACCAGTCGCGCCACGTTGGCGAGGGCCCCCGACGACCGTGCCTCTTCGGCGAGTTCGGGCAGTGCGCTGTCGGCGCCGACGACGCCCTGCTGGCACTCGACGGTCAGCAGCACCGTGCTCGCCGGGGCGAGCAGCTCGGCCAATTTCTCGCGCTTCGCGTGCTTCTCGTTCAACGGCACGACCGCCCCCTGCCTGTCGGATTCCGGGCTGCTGGAGGCTAGCCACCATTGCGTGCACAGGGAAGAGGTCGCATGCTGCGTTCCTGATACCACGTCAGGCGAGTCGGACACCGTTCAAGGGAGCCCAGATGACCACCGCCACCCAGCGCCGCGGACGCAAAATCATGATGTCGACCGAGGAGCGCGACGCGTTCCTCACCGAGCAGCGCACCTGCCGGGTCGCCACGGTGGCCGCGGACGGCACGCCGCACGTCAGCCCGCTCTGGTTCGTCTGGGACGGCACGTCGCTGTGGATCTACTCGCTGTCCCGCAGCCGCCGCTGGGCCGACCTGCGGGCCGACAGCCGGGTGGCGGTGGTGGTCGACGCGGGCGAACAGTACGGGGAGCTGCGCGGCGTCGAACTGTCCGGGCGCATGGATTTCGTCGGCGAGACCCCGCGCACCGGCGAGGAGTGCCCCGAACTCGACACCGTGGAGAGGCTGTTCGCGCACAAGAACTTCGGGATGACCGAGATGGTCCACGACGGCCGACACGCGTGGGCGCGACTCACGCCGGACAAGATCGCGTCATGGGACTTCCGGAAGCTGGCCGATCCGGGCCGCCGCTGACGCCACCCGCCAGCCGCCACTGATCGGCCATCGGTTATCGGCCGTGGCCCACGACCATCACCCGTCGGCCAGCTGCCCAAGGTCCGCCCCCACCTTCTGAAGCGCCCGCACCGCCGCGCGGATCGAGGGCCGCCGGTCCGCGTCCGCGCGCCACACGACGTACACATGACGCCGCACCTTCTGCCGCACCGGCACCGTCACGACACCCTCGGGCATCGGATCGCGGCCGAGCAACGGCGCGACGCACACGCCCAACCCGGCGGCGACCAGGCCGAGTTGGGTGTGCGTCTCGGCGGCGCGGTGGCCGACCTGCGGCTCGACGCCCTTGGCGCGCAGCGTGAACATCAGCCACTCGTGGCAGAACTCGCCCTGCCCCCAGGTGATCCACTCGTCGTCCGCGAAGTCCTCCAGGCCGACCTCCTCGCGCCCCGCCAGCGGATGGTCGGCCGGCATGGCGACATCGGCCGGATCGTCGAGAATGCTCGCCTTGACCAGGCCTTCCGGCATGGGCATCGGCTTGTTGTACCAGTCCAGTACGACGGCGAGATCGAGATCCCCGCGGATCACCTCGGCGACCGCGGCCTCGGGCTCCAACTCCTGGGACCGTACACGTAGTTGCGGATGTTCGGCGCGCAGCGCGGCGAGCGCGCCGGGGAACAGTCCGCGGGCGGCCGTCGGGAATGCGGACAGTCGCAGCTCCCCCACGACCTGCCCGCGCTGCGCCTCCAGGTCGGACTGCGCCAGCTCGACCTGCGAGAGGATGCGCGCCGCGTGCTCCGCGAGCAGCCGGCCCGCGTCGGTGAGCCGCACGCCGCGCCCCTGCTTGGCGAGCAGTTGCTGGCCCGCCTCGCGCTCCAGCTTGGCCATCTGCTGCGAGACGGCGGATGTGGTGACGTGCAGCCCTTCGGCCGCGCCGCTCACCGATCCGTGCCGGGCCAGGGCATCCAGGACCCGTAGGCGCTCCAGGTTCAACATGTAAGTGATGCTAATTGGTACCCGGAAATTAATCTCGCTTGTGCTACGAAGACGCGGGGAGCCACTCTGGACCCCATGAGCACGACGACCGCTTCCCGAGCCACTGCGGCTCCGCCCACAGCCGGCACCCCGCGACCCGCCCTCGACTGGCGCATCCGCTTCGGCGTACTCGCCCTCATCTGGGGTTTCAGCTTCCTGCTCATCAAGGTGGGCACGGAGGGCTTCGCCCCGTTCCAGGTCACGCTCGGGCGCCTGCTGTTCGGCGCGGCGGTCGTGCTCGTGGCCATGATCGTGAAGCGTCAGCGACTGCCCCGCGGGGCCCGCACCTGGGGGCATCTGGCGGTCGCGGCGCTCTTCCTGAACGCGCTGCCGTTCTCGCTCTTCGCGTTCGCCGAGGAGACGATCCCGTCGACGCTCGCCGGGATCTGCAACGCGACGTCGCCGCTGTGGGGCATGGCACTCTCGCTGGTCGCACTCTCCGAGGACCGGCCCACGCGGCGCCGGGTCGCGGGTCTGGGCATCGGTTTCCTCGGCGTGCTGACCGTCCTCGGCGTGTGGCAGGGCTTCCACGGCCTGGACGTGGCGGGCACGGCGATGGCGTTGCTGGCCTCGCTCTGCTACCCGATCGGCTGGATCTACGTCCGCCGCACGCTCGCGAACACGGGCGAGTCGAACGTGTCGATGATCGGGGCGCAGCTGCTGCTCGCCACCGCCCAACTGGCGCTCGTCACCCCGCTGTTCACGTCCTGGCCGACCCACTTCGCGATGGGCCCGCTGCTCGCGATCGCCGCGCTGGGCGCGCTCGGCACGGGCGTGGCGTTCCTCATCCAGTACGGCCTCGTGGCCGAGGTCGGCCCGACGACCGCGCAGATGGTCACGTACTTCGTCCCGGTCATCGCGACAGCAGCCGGCGTCGCAGTCCTCGGCGAGTCCCTCTCCTGGTCAACCCCTATCGGCGCAGCCATCGTCCTGGCCGGCGCAGCCCTGACACAGTCGCGACGGCGCGGCGGAAACCGCCCCTGAGCCACGGGGGCCAGCCAGCCCCCGCCTTGAGCAACCCACCACCCACCACGCCTCCCCACCCCTGACGGCCAACGCCGCCCCCGCCTTGGGCAATCTGCCGCCTGGGGCGGCAGGGTGGGCAAGGCGGCACCCCGGCGCGGGCAGCGCCCTCGGGAGGCCCCCACCCCGGCACAGCCCAAAAAGCCGGCCCCGCGCAACGGAACCCCCTAAGCCCCACCCCGACGCGGCACCGAACCCACGGCCCACCGCAACCCTCACGCGTAATGCCTCCGCGGAGCGGCCCGCACGGCCGACACCACCGCATCCGCCACCACCCCGACCTCCTCAACCCCCAACCGGGACACGGTGATCCGCACCCCCGGCGCCGCCTCCATCCGGAACCTCGCCCCCGGCGCCACCGCCCACCCCGCATGCAACAACCTCGCCACCGCCCCGGTCTCATCCGGCACCGGCACCCACACATTCATCCCGCTGCGCCCATGCGCAACGACCCCCCGCTCGGCCAGCGCGGCGACCAGCGCATCCCGCCGCTCCCCGTACGACGCCGCGACGGCCACCGCATCCACCGCCCCGGCCTCCCACAGCCCGGCCACGGCCCGCTGCGTGATGCGGCTGACCCACCCGGGCCCGAGCCGCTGCCGCCCCCGCACCCGATCCACCGTTCCGACGTCCCCCGTAAGCACGGCGAGCCGCAGGTCGGGCCCGTAGGCCTTGGCCACGGAACGTACGAACGCCCACTGCCGCGTCGCCCCGGCGAGCGGATGCAGCGGCAGATCGACGATGCCGTGACCATGGTCGTCCTCGATGAGCAGGACCTCCGGGTGCGCGCCCAGAATCTCCCGCAACGCCTCCGCCCGGCCCGACCCCACCGCCGCCCCGGTCGGATTCTGCGCCCGGTCCGTCACCACGATCGCCCGGGCCCCCGCCTCCAGCGCCCGCTCCACGTCGTCCGGCAGCGGCCCCTCGTCGTCCACCCCGACCGGCACCGTCCGCAGCCCGAGCGCGGGCACGAGGTCGAGCATGCTGCCCCAGCCGGGATCCTCCACGGCGACCGCGTCCCCCTGCTTGAGGTGCACGGCGAGCACCCGCTCGATGGCGTCGAGCGAACCGGACGTCACGGCGACGGGCCCGTCCGGCACCCCGTCCGCGTCGAGGTCGGCCCGCGCGCGGCGCACAAGCCCCGGCTCCAGGGAGTCGTCCCCGTACAGCACCGGCTCTTTGTCGGCGACGCCGGCCGCCGCCGCGAACGCCTCGACCAGCGAGGGCAGCAGCGCGGTGTCGGGATTGCCGTCCGACACGTTCCGCACCCCCTCCGGCACGTCCACGCGGATGGCCTCGCGCGCGGTGATGACCGGCTTCGAACGCACCCGGCTGCCGCGCCGCCCGGCCGTCTCGATGACCCCGCGCTCACGCAGCGACCGATACGCGGCCGCGACCGTATTCGGATTCACCCCAAGCTGCTCCGCCAACTCCCGCATGGGCGGAAGCAGTTGACCCGGCTCCAGGTCACCTGAAATCACTCCACGCTCGACGCTGGCACAGATCTCTGCTGCGCGACGCCCACTGATCCGATACTCTCCTAGCACAAACAGCAGTATGTACTAGTGCAATGGAGTTCGCAACATGAGCGTCACCCAGGACGTGAACCAGGAACAGCCGGCCGCCTCCTACGCGCCCACGGACCGCACGACCCCGACCCGCTCCAAGGAGCGCGCGGCGTACGACCACGCCCTGGTGCACTCGATACTCGACGAGACCTACCTCTGCCACCTCGGCTTCGTCCGCGACGACGCCCCCGTGGTGCTGCCCACGCTGTACGCGCGCGTGGGCGAGCGGCTCTACGTGCACGGCTCCACCGGCTCGCGCCCGCTGCGCATGGCGGGGCAGCGGGACCCGGGCCTGCCGGTCTGCGTGACCGTGACCCATGTCGACGGCCTGGTGCTCGCTCGCTCCGCCTTCCACCACTCCATCAACTACCGCTCCGTGGTGGTGCACGGCACGGCGCACCAGGTCACGGACGCCGAGGAGAAGCGGCTCGCCCTGGACGCGATCGTCGACCACGTGGTGGCGGGCCGCTCCGCCGACTCCCGGGCCGCGAACGCCAAGGAGCTCGCCGCGACGGCGGTGCTGCGCATCGACCTCTCCGAGGTCTCGGCGAAGGTCCGCGAGGGCGGTCCGAACGACGAGCCCGAGGACATGGATCTGCCGCACTGGGCGGGCGTGGTCCCGGTACAGCGCGGCTACGGCGAGCTACTCCCCTCGGACGACCTCGCCGACGGCATCGACGTTCCCTCGTACCTCAAGGGGCTGTGATGCTGATCCACCCCTGGGACGCGGCGCGCGACACGGCCGAGTGGCAACAGTGGCTCGCCGCCCACGACTTCGGCCAGCTCGCGGTCAACGGCCTCGACGGCGAGCCCCCTTTCGTACAACCCATGCACTTCGCGTACGCCCCTGAAGGCCCGGGCGAGTTCGGTGAGGTCGTCGCCCACCTCGCCCGCCCCAACCCCCTGTGGTCCGCGCTCGACGCCAACCCGGAGGTGCTGCTGAGCGTCGTCGACGACTACGCGTTCGTGCCGGGCCCCTGGCAGGCGCCGCCGGACGTCCCGCCGGAGCACGGCACGCCGACCAGCTTCTACGCCGCCGTCCAACTCCGCTGCACCGCGCGCGTGGTGGACGACGCGGAGGAGAAGGCGGAGCTCCTGAACCGGCAGGTGGGCCACTTCCAGCCGCCCGGCCTCTCGGTTCCGGTGGCCGCGGGCGAGGCCCCGTACGGCCGGATGCTGCCGGGCATCCGAGGCCTGCTGCTCCAGGTGACCGACGTACGCGCCAAGTTCAAGTACGCGGAGCACAAGCCCGAGGAGGTCCAGGACAAGATCGCGGCGGGCCTCGCCGGTCGCGGCGACCCGCGCGACGCCGCCGCCCTCGCCACGCAGCGCCGGCGCCGTCACGAACCCGCTTAGCGGGTCATCCGGTTGAGGTGGACCGGGCCTCCGCCACGGCGAGGCCCGTCACCGCCGCCAGCATCAGGGCGGTGCCCGCGACGGTCGCCCCGGTCAGCTCCTCACCGAGCAGCGTGACCGCGATGACGGCGGCGCCGACCGGTTCGAGCAGCATGATCACGGAGACGGTGGCGGAGCGCACGGCCGCCGCGCCCGCGAAGTACAGGCTGTACGCGAGCGCGGTCGGCACCGAGGCGATGTACACCAACAGGCCGAGGACGGCGAGGTGATGGCCGGTGTGCGGCACCAGTCCCTCGGCCGCGCCGAGCGGCAGCAGCACGAGCGAGGCGACCGCGAACGTGCCCACGGTCGTGCCGAGCCCGCCCCCTCCCCCGCCGTGCCGCCCGAACCACCGGGTGAGCAGCGTCATCACGGCGTACCCGGCTGCGGACAGCAGCGCCCACACCACTCCGAGCGGACGCACGGTCGCCCCGCCACCACCGAGGACGAGGACCGCGAGCCCGCCGAGCGCCCCGGCCACGGACAGCAGCCCGCCCACACCGAGCCGCTCCCCGAGCAGCACGCGCGCGCCGACCGCGATGAGCACGGGCCCCGCCCCGAGCGCGACCACGGTGCCAACGGCGAGCCCGGTCACCTGCACCGCCGCGAAGTAGGCGGTCTGGAACACGGCGAGCGAAAGACCGAGCACGCCCAGCCGGACGGCCTTGCGCCCCCGCGTCTCGTACGACACAGGCGTGGGCGTACGCCGCAGCGCCCGCACGGCGACGAGCAACAGGAGCCCGCCGACGCAGCGCCAGAACGACAGGGCACCCGGCCCCAGGTCACTGGCCCGGAACACCAGCGAGGCGGCAGCGCCCGCGGTGCCCCAGGCGACACCGGCGACGACCAGATACACCAGACCGCGGGCGACCGGCAGTTGACGTAGGGGCCCAGAACCAGAAGCAGAACCGGATCCGGACGCAGAACCGGCTACAGACCCGGAATCAGCAGGCGCGACCGCGCCCGCCTTGAAGACATGCGAGACATGCGACACGTGACACTCCACGGAGAGCGGCCCTCCGTCAGACACCGGGGGCCAGGAACACGGACCGTCGTGGGCGGACGGCCGTGTCCCTCCGGGAAGCGCCGCCCGCGGCAGGGCCGAACACGGCGCCGGGGATCGCTTCAAGCAGCACGGTTTCGACCGGCACCCTCAGGTGGCAGCCCCACAGTGGCGAGATCCCCGGTCGACCGGGCCCGGCCACGACGGCCGGGCAGCCCTCAGACGGCCGGGGGCGGGAGGACGAGTGCGCGTGCGTGCATGCCCGGCAGGCTAGACGGCCCCGCCGGAGCGCGACAACACGTTTTCCGGTGCGTCGTCAGCGTCGTCGGACGGATTCCGCGGCGTCGCGACCGACTTCGACGACTGTGCGATGAGCGCCCCGACCAGGACCATCGCCCCGCCGAACAACTGCGGACCCGACAGGTGCTCCCCGAGCAACACCCAGGCGAGGACGGTCGCGACGACCGCCTCCAGGCAGGCCACGACCCCGGCCACCTGCGGCGACAGGAGGCGCACCGACACCACACCGGTGAGATACGCGACGACCGTGGCCAGCAGCACGATCCAGCACAGCAGCAGCCACGCGGGCACGGACGTGCCGTCCATGGAGGCGCTGCCCGCGAGCACCGACCAGTCCATGCCCCAGGGGCGGGCGATGACCGTGAGCAGCAGGGCGCCGATGAGCAGCCCGTACGCGATCACACCGAACGGGTCGGGCACCTCTGCCCCGGATTCGGCCGCGTCGCCGCCGTGGTCGGACAGCACGAAGTAGCCGACCTGGCAGCAGGCCGCGCCGAGCGCGAGCAGCAGGCCGAGCGCGTCGAAGCCGAGTCCCGACCACACCTCGACGACACAGGCGAGGCCGGCCACGGCGATCACGACGCCGACCGCGGCAGCGCGTGTCACGGGCTTGCGCTGCACAAAGCGGACCCAGCCGAGGACGAGCGCGGGCGCCAAGTACTCGATGAGCAGGGCGACACCGACGGGGATGCGGGAGATCGCGGCGAAGTAGCAGGCCTGTACGCCCGCCACCGCGAGCAGTCCGAATCCGGCGAGCAGCGCGGGCCTGCGCAGCACGAGCGCGCGGTGCCGCCAGGCGACCGGCAGCATGACCAGGGCGCCGCCGGCGACGCGCAGCCACACCACATGGAGCGGGTCGAGCCCCGCCTCGATCAGTGGTTTGGCGGCCACCCCGGAACCGCCGAACGCGAGCGCGGAGAGGAGGGCAAGGCCCAGTCCCATGCCACGCCCGCGGGTTGCCTGCTTCCCCGAAGACCCCATTGACTCGTGCACCGGCACATCATGGCAGGGTGCGTCAGGACCGTCATCCCCATTGACCCCTGTCTCACGGGATGGACGGCGGCCCCGTGGGTCGCCTTGCGCGGAAAGCAAGTCGAGCCGCAGGGCCACCGCGCCTCACACACGGCTCCGCCGAACCGCGGCACCCCGGCGCCTCGCAATCCGCTTCAGTTGAGCTGCCGCCGCAGCCGCTCCACATCGACGCCCGCCCGGCCGAGCACCTCGACCGCCCGGCACTCCACGTCCGCCGCGAGCGCGGCGAGCACGTCGACGCCGCGCGCCCGCTCGTCCCCGCGCGACGCGGCCCGCTCCACGCCCGCCTCCATCGCGGCGGCCGCGACGGGCGACCAGCCGGGGGCGGAGGGCACGAGAGGCACGGCGCCGGAGTCCTCCACGGAGCCCTGC
This sequence comes from Streptomyces sp. UC4497, assembly GCF_054871485.1. Lineage (NCBI taxonomy): Bacteria > Bacillati > Actinomycetota > Actinomycetes > Kitasatosporales > Streptomycetaceae > Streptomyces > Streptomyces sp. UC4497. Next base: position 340,951 of record NZ_JBTYHB010000005.1, read on the forward strand.
CAGCGCAGCCCGTACCCGATGCTGCGCTGCACGAGATAGCCGAGCAGCCGCGCCACCTGCGCGCCTTCCGGGAACGCGGCACGTACGTCGGGATCCGTCTCAAGAAGGGAGTGCAGCAGGTGCGCGGTGTCGATCTGCCGGTCCCCGTCCCGGACCGCGCGCCGCCGAGCGCCCGCGACGACCGCCGCGAGTTCGTCGCTGAGCTGGGCGTCTACGGGTTCGTCGCTGGTGGGGCCGAGCGCATCGGCGTCGGACGGGGTTGAGCTATGCACACTCCCCACCCCATCAGCGCGGGCCCTTCGGAACATCCACGGTGAGGAGCATTCTCATGTCCGACACAAGTTGGGCACTGATCAAGGACATCTCCTCCTTACGGATGAGATCGAGCCACCCGTCCCCGAGGGGACCGGAACGCGCCACCCCGGAACTGACGGGTCATCAGTATTGAATGTTCGAGGCCACACGGCTACTTTCCGCGACGACGCGACACCGAAGCCCGTCATGGCTCACGACTCAAAGGGGTGGCCACATGGCCGAAGTCAGCGCGGAAGCACGCATCGAAGCGCCCACGGAGAAGGTCTGGGCGCAGCTCACCGACTTCTCTTCGTACGGGAAGTGGAACGCCACCCACACCGACTTCCCGAAGGGCGGCCCCACCTCACTCGAAGTGGGCGGCCAGTTCGAGGAGAACATGAAGCTGATGGGCTTCCCCGCCGAGGTCAACTGGACCATCGAGGAGCTGGAGGACGGCCGCGCCTTCGCCATCAGGGGCAAGGGCCCGATGGGCGTGAACCTCTTCATGCACTACTCGCTCACCCCGGACGGCGACGCGACGACGGCCCGCATCAAGGGCGAGTTCACGGGCGCGGCGGTCTCGCTCATGGCGGGCAAGCTCAAGGACTCGGCGACGGCCGCGCTCGACGAGTCACTGCGCAAGCTGAACGGGCTCGTGACCTGACGGCACGACCTGACCCCTTCGTACGTACGCAGTACGTACTACGTACGTGACGTACGCACGCGAAGAGGCGCCCCGCACCTGTCGTACGGGACGCCTCTTCCGCGCTCTGTGGCCTGTCCGGGCCCGCACGGGGCTCAGTCCTCGTCGGCGAGGATCAGGTACAGCTTCTTGCGCGCGTCGGTGATGACGGAGAGCGCCTTCTCGCGCTGCTCCTTGCTGCCGGTCTTCCAGACCTGACCGAACGCCTCCATCAGGCCGAATCCGGCCTGCCGGATCTCGTTCATGGCCTCCCAGTCGACGCCGCGACCGGCCTCCTCCCAAGGGGCTTCGGGCCCCTCCTCGGCGGCGGTACGGCCGTCGTCCGTGAGCGAGAAGAGCTTCTTGCCGCCCTCGCTCGCGCTGGCGATCAGGCCCTCGTCCTCGAGCAGCTGCAGCGTCGGGTAGACCGAGCCGGGGCTCGGCTTCCACGCGCCGCCGCTGCGCTCGGCGATCTCCTGGATCATCTCGTAGCCGTGCATCGGGCGGTCCTTCAGCAGGGCCAGGATCGAGGCGCGCACGTCACCGCGCCGCGCCCGTCCGCGAGGCCCGCCACCGCGGCCGCCGCGCCCCCAGGGGCCGGGACCGCCGGGGCCGCCGAAGCCGGGCCCGAAAGGCCCGAACGCCGCGCGCCGGCTCTCGAAGCCGCCGCGCTCGAATCCGCCCCTGCCGGGGTGGCCGGGGCCGAAGCCGCCATGTCCGTGTTCGTGTCCGTGGTTACGCATGGGAATCAGTCCTTTCACAACTGATCGCAGGTTTCTCTGAACGCGATCATCAACCGATCGCGATGCCTCAACGATATATCGGGACTGTTCGGATGGCAAGCCCCGATCGCAGCCCTCAATCGCGGCACCCGACGGCAAGCCCGATGGCTCCCGGAAAACAGGCCAGCCACCCCGGATTGGCCTTGGGCCGTTGTCAGTGAGGGCAACTAACGTCTCTGACATGCGTATTCGTATCGTCGACGCCTTCACCGACCGGCCCTTCGGCGGCAACCCCGCCGGCGTCCTGCTCCTGGACGCCTTCCCCGACGACGCCTGGCTGCAGAACGTCGCCCTGGAGGTCAACCACGCCGAGACCGCCTTCGCGCACCCCCTGCCGGAGGGCGGGGACGCCGACTGGGCGCTGCGCTGGTTCACGCCCGCCACCGAGGTCGACATGTGCGGGCACGCGACCCTGGCCACCGCCCACGTACTGCACTCCACCGGGGTGACGCGCGGCCCCGTGCGGTTCGCGACACGCAGCGGCGTGCTCGTGGCGACGCCCGGCGAGGACGGTTCGCTCACGCTCGACTTCCCTACGGCGCCGCTCACGGAGGAGCCCGTCCCCGCGGGGCTCGCCGAGGCCCTCGGCGCCGAGCCGCTCTCCGTGCACGACACGGGCCCGTCCGTCGGCGACCTGGTCGTGGAGCTCGCCGACGAGAAGGCCGTGCGGGCGCTCGCCCCCGACCACAAGGCGCTCGTGGGCCTCTCCCGGCGCGGCATCATCGCCACCGCCCGCGCCGAGGACCCGTCCCGGGGCTACGACTTCGTGTCGCGCTGCTTCTTCCCGGGCGTCGGCGTCGACGAGGACCCGGTGACCGGGAGCGCGCACACGGCGCTCACCCCGTTCTGGGCGGCGCGCCTGGGCCGCGAGGAGCTGACCGGACTGCAGGCCTCCCCCCGCAGCGGTCTCGTACGCGTCGCCCTGCGCGGCGAGCGCACACTCCTGACCGGCCGCGCGGTCACGACCATCGAGGGCGAACTGCACGCATAAGCCAATACGCGTAGGGGTTCAGGCCGTGGGCAGCCAGCCCACCTTGCCCGCCAGCACCGCGTATCCGACGAACGCACCGATGTCCAACAGCGAATGGGCCACCACCAGTGGCCCGACCCGCCCCCACCGCCGGTACAGGAAGACGAAGACGACGCCCATCGCGAGGTTCCCGAAGAACCCGCCGATGCCCTGGTACAGGTGGTACGAGCCACGCAGCACGGACGACGCGACGAGCGCCGTCCCGGGCGACCACCCCAACTGCCCGAGCCTGCGCAGCAGATACCCGACGACGATGACTTCCTCCACCACGGCGTTCTGCACCGCGGAGAGGATCAGCACCGGGAACTTCCACCACACGTCGGGCAGCGCCTCCGGCACCACCGTGAGGTTGAAGCCGAGGCCACGGGCGGCGAGGTAGAAGGCGATCCCCGTGCTGCCGATGACGGCGGCGACCGCGGCGCCCCGGCCCGTGTCGAACCACGGGCGCTTGCGGTCGAAGCCGATCGTGCGCATCCCCTCGCCCTCCCTGAGCAGGAAGTGCGCGACGAGCGCGACCGGCACGAGGGCACTCGCGATGCCGAACAGCTGCCAGGCGAGGTCGAGCCACGGACGGCCGGGCGCCGCCGAGGCGTTCAGGGTCGCCGCCTGGTCCTTGAGGCCGCCGGGTTTCGTGACAGAGCCGACGAAGCTGATGAGCGCGGACACACCGCTCGCACCGAGCGAAAGCCCCAGAACAAGCAGCGTCTCGTCCCGCAAAAAGCGCCGTGAGAGCCGCTTCTCGGGAGAAGAACCGGGCGTCGGTTCCGCCTCCACCTGCACACCTGCCTCCAGTTGATGAATCCCGCCGCACCCGTCACAGCGTCCCGCTAGGGTCTCGAATGCAGGTACGAAGATCGCGTGCGACAGGCCGAGGGGGCCAGGGCGACGCAATTCGGCGCACCGCTCCCCTCCACTGCTCCACCGCTTATACCGCAACTGCCTTTGTGGCTCAGGGAGGGGCTCCACCGCCATGGGACGTCACAGCAGCATGCACGACGAGTACGGGACGGCCGCCACCGCACCCCGTCCCCGCTCGCGCGGGCGCACCGTGGCCATCGCGACCGCCCTCGTCCTGGTCGTCGCCGCCGGCACGGCCGCCGTGTTCCGCCCCGAGCTGCTCGGCCTCGGCAGCGGATGCGAGGACGAGGTCCACCTCGACGTGGTCGCCTCCCCCGACATGGCCCCGGCGCTGCGGGAAGCGGCGGAGCACGCCCACCGCGAGAAGCTCACCTCCGACGGCAACTGCCTCGACGTCGCCGTCACCGCGCGCGACGCGTACAAGGTCGCCGACTCCCTGCGCGCGGGCAAGGGCACCGCGGACTACCAGGTCTGGGTGCCGGACTCGGACGTCTGGGTGCAGCGCGTCACCACGGGCACCGGGGACACCAAGGTCACACCGGCCGGCAACGTCGCCTCTTCACCGATCGGCGTGGGCATGGTGCCCGCGGCCGCGAAGTCCTTCGGCTGGCCGCGGAAGACGTACACCTGGGCCCAGTTGACGGGCGCCGCCATGCAGGACGACAAGCTGCGCCTGGGCGCCGCCGACCCCGCCCGCAGCGCCAGCGGACTGCTGGCGCTCACGAAGCTGGCGGCCGCATCCGCGAAGGAGGACGGCACACAGGCCGCCGCCATGGCCAAGACCCTCTCGCAGCGCACGTCCGACAGCGACGCGCAGCTCATGGACACGGTGCCGCGCGACACCTCCGGCACCGAGCAGGGCAACCCGCGGCGCAACGAGGCGCTGATCCTGTCCGAGCAGGCCGCGTACGCGCACAACAGGGAATCGGGGAAGGCGGGTTCGGTCGACCTCTTCTATCCGAAGGACGGCTCGCCCACCCTCGACTACCCGTTCTCGCTGGTCGGCGAGGACACGCTGAGCACCGACGAGAGCCGCGCGGCCGTCCGCTTCATGACGCTGCTCAGCGCGCCCGAGGGCCGCTCGATCCTGGAGCGGCACGGCTTCCGCACGGACAGCGGCCGTTCCCCCGCGACGCTCGTCTCACGGGCCGGCGGCCGCTCCCCACAGCCGTACGCGCGCGTGGCGGCCAAGGCGCCCACCGAGGAGCAGCTCGAGGAGACCCTCGGCATGTGGACGATCACGGTGCAGAGCGCCCGGATCACGACGGTCGTGGACGCGTCGGCCTCGATGGGGAACATCGTGCCCAGCCGCGGCGAGTCCCGCATGGAGGTGACGAAGGCGTCGATGCTGGCGGCCCTCTCCACGTTCACGCCGGAGGACGAGATCGGCCTGTGGGAGTTCGCCACGTTCCTCGACGGCAACCGCGACTACAAGAAGCTCGTGCCGACCGAACGCCTCGGCGACCGCGTCGGCTCCGGCACCCGGCGCGACCGCCTGTCGGCCGCGTTCACCGCGCTGCAGCCGGTGCCCGGCGGGGCGACGGGCCTGTACGACACGACGCTCGCGGCCTACAAGGAGGCCACGTCCTCGTACAAGAGCGGCAGGTTCAACGCCGTCGTGGTGGTCACGGACGGCGTGAACGAGGACCCGGGGTCGATCTCCCGCGAGAACCTCATCAGGAAGCTCGGCAGTCTCACCGACCGCGACCACCCCGTCCCGCTGATCGCCATCGCCGTGGGGCCCGACACCGACAAGCGGGAGGTCGAGCAGATCGCCGAGGCGACGGGCGGATCGGGACACCAGGTCAGCGACCCGGCGGACATCCAGAAAGTCATCCTGAAGGCCATCATCGAAGCGGGCGCCACAGGCAACTGAGCCGGCCGGGCCCTTTCAGCCCAGCGGAACCGCCGGCTCCGGCAGCCCGACGGGCCAGCTGTGCACCGGCTCGCCCCCGTGCATCAGCTCGCAGTACCGGCGCGTGGTCGCCGCGAGCGCCGCGTCCCGCGCCAGACCGCTCTCCAGCGCCCGGTGATACGTCGCCGACTGCCACGCCGCACCGTTCATCCGCAGCCGGCACCGCTCCTCGATCACCCCCAGGTACAGATCCCGGTCGGCCGGCGCCACGCCCCACGCGTCGAGCCCGGCCGCCGCGAGCGGCAGCAGCTCGTCCCGTACGAGGTTCACGGCCGGCACCCGCTCCGTGCCGCCGAACCGGCCCCTGCGCGGCCACTCCAGGCGCGCGTCGATGCCGTACCGGCAGGCGGTGTCGAAGTTGCGGGCCGCCGCGGCGAAGGGGAGCCGCGACCACACCGGCCGGGACTCCTCGGCCAGGGCGCGGACGACGCCGTAGTAGAACGCGGTGTTGGCGATGACGTCCGTGACGGTGGGGCCCGCGGGCAGCACCCGGTTCTCGACGCGCAGGTGCGGCACGCCGTCCGCGATGCCGTACACGGGGCGGTTCCAGCGGTACACCGTGCCGTTGTGCAGGACGAGTTCGGCGAGGCTCGGGGTGCCGCCCTTGGCGATGACGTCGAGCGGCTGCTCGTCGTCGAGGATCGGCAGCAGCGGCGGGAAGTACTTCAGGTTCTCCTCGAAAAGGTCGTGCGCGGAATCGATCCAGCGCTCCCCGAACCAGGTACGCGGCCGTACGCCCTGCGCCGCGAGCTCCGGCGGCCGGGTGTCGGTGGACTGCTGGAACAGCGGCGGCCGCGACTCGCGCCACAGCTCACGGCCGAACAGGAAGGGCGAGTTGGCTCCCAGCGCGATCTGCACGGCGGCCACCGCCTGCGCCGCGTTCCACACATCGGCGAAACGCCCAGGCGTCACCTGGAGGTGCAACTGCACGGACGTGCACGCGGCTTCGGGCGCTATCGAGGAGGACGTGCAGGTCAGCCGCTCGACACCGGCGATGTCGAGCGCGAAGTCCTCGCCCCTCGCGGCCACGATGCGGTCGTTGAGCAGGGTGTAGCGGTCGACGTCCGACAGGTTCGCCGAGACCAGGTCGTCCGCGCTGAGCGTCGGCAGAATGCCGATCATCACGATGCCCGCGTCGACCTCGTTCGCCTTCCGGTGCGCATATCCGAGCCCCGTGCGCAGTTCCTCGGCGAGCTGGTCGAGAACGCGGCCGCCGAGCCGGTGCGGGGCAATGTTCACTTCGAGATTGAACATCGCGAGTTCGGTCTGGAAATCGCGGCTCGCGATGCGCTCCAGAACTTCCGCATTCATCATTCTCGGCAGCCCGTCGGGCCCCGCGAGATTCAGTTCGATCTCCAGCCCCATGAGATTCTTCGGACGATCGAAGCGCTTCTCTTCCAGCAGTCGCCCGAACCCCTCCAGGCACTCCTTGAGCTTCTCCCGATAGCGCCGCGGATCGGCAAGACCGACCGTCCCCGCAACGACCTTCTCCCCCATGGAAGCGTCCCTCCTCGCACGGGCGACCCGTTGATGCTCCGTCACGGCCGCGTGTCACGGTGGATGATGCCCCGGCAATGTGATCCGTAACGCCCCCGCGCGCGTCCACGGAACAGTAGCCTCAGGGCGGTTACCCGCAGGCACATTCCCTAGGCATGCGGCCGCCCGCAGATTCCGTCACTTGCGGCCCTGGTGAAAAACGCCGACAAGAACACGCCGACCGCTCTGCCGAAGGACGCCGAGGTCACGCACGGCGACCCCAGCGGAAATGGGGAGGATAGCCCCAAAACCGCAGGGGAACCGCGCCCGAATAGCACCTTGCGAAATCCGGGCGGCGTGCTAGGCGAAACACCGCGTGAACACGCATCGTATAAACTCCGCTGGCGAGACAGGGAGTTGGCGCCCGCGGCCCGGATTCGGACCGGACCCCCGCCCTTTCTGCCCCGAGTACCCATGTGCACCCGCAGCAGACAGCGCCGTCCGCTCGTCCCGCACCGCCCTCGCATCACATGCCTGTCGAATGAGAGGCGACCCACCATGCCGCTGCACGTCCCACCGGCTCCCGCGCCTGCCCTGCGCAGTGTCCTCACGGCCCTCGGTTCCCCCACCGCCGTCCGCGAGGCACGCACCCCGTCCCTGCGCTCCGCACAGGGACCCGCCACACCCGAACTCCCGCTGCCGCTCCATGTGTTGGACCACATCAACGGAACCACCGGGCCATCCAGGGCCCGTCTTGTCGGCTGGCGCTTCCTGATCCGCTGCGGGGAGCGCGCGGTGGCAGCGGCCGACACCATGCTCACACCCGACGGCTGGGCCTTCTCGCACTTCTTCGAGGGCCCCTACATCAGGTCCACCGAACGGGCCCTTCGCCAGGCGGAGTCGCTGCCCCAGGCCTACCAGCCGCGGCTGCTCTCGGTGCCCGAGCTCTACATGCTCACGCTGTGGCTGCACGGCGAGCGCACCGCCGACCCGGCGAGCGGCCAACCCGCGGCCGACGACATCCTCGTCCCGCTGGCACCCGCACCGCCCGGCATCGCCCCGCACCGCCCGCACCGGGTGGCGGAGCTCCTGCCGGTCCTCACACACCGTCTGACGCCGAGCCCGACCCCGGCCACCGCCGGCCTGCTCGCCTGACCGACCGGGGCCCGCCGACGGCTCCTGTCACACACGCCTGTGCCCCGCACCGTCCGCCGTCCGGTCGCGGGGCACAGCCCTGCCCGGGCGGACTAGCCCGTACCGACCACTCCTAACCACCCGAAGGGAGAGTCGAGTTGAACTGAACCGTCCGCACGGGTGATGCGTCTGACACCCATAAGGACCGCTGCAAGGAAATCCCTGCGGATTGACGCCCACAGGGCAACACTGGGTTCCAGAACTCACGAAATCGGGGGGCGGCCATGAACAAGCCTTCAAGCCGCAGCACGACAGGCACCACCAGCACAGCCCACGTCATCGAGATCACTTCGCAGCGAAAGATCCCATCCATGTGCCAGCACCAGCCACTCTGCCCGACAGCGGAATCCGAGGACAGGGAAGCAGCACTCCCTGTGGCTCACCACCCCGAGCAGGGGTGGAGTCTCCTCTGCAACGGGGTCCTGCTCTTCGAGGACACCGGCGAGCTGCTGCCCAGTGGCAGGATCATCGCCCCGCACCGCCCACTGGGCGCAGTGGTGACGGCGGCGTAGGGATCAGCTGAGCAGGACTGCGCGACCGACGGCCGCGCAGTCCCGAGTGGATCAGCTTTCGTAGGCGTCGATCGGCGGGCAGGAACACACCAGGTTCCGGTCGCCGAACGCCTGGTCGATACGCCGCACCGGCGGCCAGTACTTGTCCGAAGCGACCACCCCGGCCGGGAAGACACCTTCTTCCCGGCTGTACGCGTGCTCCCAGTCACCGCCGAGCATCCCGGCCGTGTGCGGAGCGTTCCGCAGCGGGTTGTCGTCGGCCGCCCACTCGCCGGAGGCGACGCGCTCGATCTCGCCGCGAATCGCGATCATCGCGTCGCAGAACCGGTCGAGCTCCTCGATGTCCTCGCTCTCGGTGGGCTCGATCATGAACGTACCGGCGACCGGGAACGACATGGTCGGCGCGTGGAACCCGTAGTCGATGAGCCGCTTGGCGACGTCGTCGATGCTCACGCCCGTCGCCTTGCTGAGCGGCCGCAGGTCGATGATGCACTCGTGCGCGACGAGCCCGCCCGGGCCGTTGTAGAGCACCGGGAAGTGCGGCTCGAGCCGCTTGGCGATGTAGTTCGCGGAGAGCACGGCGACCTGCGTGGCCCGCTTCAGGCCCTCGCCGCCCATGAGCCGTACGTACGCCCAGGAGATCGGCAGGATCCCGGCGGAGCCCCACGGCGCCGCGGAGATCGGGCCGACGCCCGTCTCGGGGCCCGCGGCCGGCTGCAGCGGGTGGTTCGGCAGGTACGGCGCGAGGTGCTCGCGCACACCCACCGGGCCGACGCCGGGACCGCCGCCGCCGTGCGGAATGCAGAACGTCTTGTGCAGGTTCAGGTGCGAGACGTCGCCGCCGAAGCGGCCCGGCTTGGCGAGACCCACAAGCGCGTTGAGGTTGGCGCCGTCGACGTAGACCTGACCGCCCGCGTCGTGCACGGCGGCGCAGATGTCGGCGACGTGCTCCTCGAAGACACCGTGCGTCGACGGGTACGTGATCATGAGGACGGACAGCTGGTCCGCGTACTGCTCGATCTTGGCGCGAAGGTCCTCGATGTCGACCTCGCCGTCGTCGGCGGTCTTCACGACGACGACCTTCATGCCGGCCATCACGGCGCTCGCCGCGTTCGTGCCGTGCGCGGAGGACGGGATGAGGCAGACGGTGCGCTGCTCGTCGCCGTTGGCCCGGTGGTAGCCACGGACGGCGAGCAGACCGGCGAGCTCGCCCTGCGAGCCGGCGTTCGGCTGCAGCGACACCTTGTCGTAGCCGGTGACCTCGGCGAGCCGCTCCTCCAGCTCACGGATGAGCGTCAGGTAGCCCTGCGCCTGCTCGGCGGGGGCGAAGGGGTGCAGCTGGCCGAACTCGGGCCAGGTGACCGGCTCCATCTCCGTCGTCGCGTTGAGCTTCATCGTGCAGGAGCCCAGCGGGATCATGCCGCGGTCCAGCGCGTAGTCGCGGTCGGCGAGCGTCCGCAGGTAACGCAGCATCGCCGTCTCGGAGCGGTGCTGGTGGAAGACGGGGTGCGTCAGGTAGTCGTCCTCGCGCAGCAGGCCGCCCGGCAGCGTGTCCGCCGCCTCGGCGTCCAGGGCCTCGACGTCCCCCTCGACACCGAACGCGCTCCAAACGGAGCCCAGTTGGGCCCGTGTGGTGGTCTCGTCACAGGAGAGCGAGACGTGATCGGCGTCCACGAGGCGCAGGTTGACACCGCCCTCGCGCGCGGCGGAGACGACCTCGGCGGCCCGGCCGGGCACCCGCACGGTGAGGGTGTCGAAGTACGCGCCGTGCACGACCTCGACGCCGCCCGCGGTGAGTCCCGCGGCGAGCACGGTGGCGTAGCGGTGGGTGCGCCGCGCGATGGACTTCAGGCCCTCGGGCCCGTGGTACACGGCGTACATGCCGGCCATGACGGCGAGCAGCACCTGCGCGGTACAGATGTTGCTGGTCGCCTTCTCGCGGCGGATGTGCTGCTCACGGGTCTGCAGGGCGAGTCGGTACGCCTTGTTGCCGTCGGCGTCGACGGACACACCGACCAGACGGCCCGGCAGCGAGCGCGCGAACTTCTCGCGTACGGCCATGTATCCGGCGTGCGGACCACCGAAGCCCATCGGGACACCGAAGCGCTGCGTCGTACCGACGGCGATGTCCGCGCCGAGTTCGCCGGGCGAGGTCAGCAACGTAAGAGCAAGAAGATCGGCGGCGACGGTGACGATGGCACCCAGCTCGTGCGCCTGGTCGATCACGGGCTTGATGTCCCGCACGACACCCGAGGCACCGGGGTACTGCACGAGCACACCCACGACACCGCGCTCGGCGACCTCGGCGGGGATGCCCTCGCTCAGGTCGGCGACGACGATCTCGACGCCGGTCGGCTCGGCGCGCGTCTCGATGACGGCGATGGTCTGCGGAAGGGCGTCGGCGTCGACGACGTACACGCCGTTCTTGACCTTGCCGACGCGGCGCGACAGGGCCATCGCCTCGGCGGCCGCGGTGCCCTCGTCGAGCAGCGAGGCACCCGAAGTGGGCAGGCCGGTCAACTCGGCGACCATGGTCTGGAAGTTGAGCAGCGCCTCGAGGCGGCCCTGCGAGATCTCCGGCTGGTAGGGCGTGTACGCCGTGTACCAGGACGGGTTCTCCATCACATTGCGCAGGATGACCGGCGGCGTGAACGTCCCGTAGTAACCGAGGCCGATCATCGAGCCGAGCACCTGGTTGCGCTCGGCGAGCGTCTTGAGCTCGGCGAGCACCTCGGCCTCGCTACGGGCGGCCGGAAGGTCGAGCGCCTCGGCGCTCTTGATCACATCGGGCACCGCGGCCGCGGTCAGCTCGTCCAGCGAGCCGTAGCCGACCTGCGCGAGCATCTTGGCCTGAGCGGCGTCATCGGGGCCGATGTGGCGCTGCTCGAAGGGGATTCCTCGCTCCAGCTGCGAGAGCGGAATACGATTGGCGGTCATTGGCGGAGGCCTCCTGGTCATTGCGACCTACGAGGGGCACCACGGCGCGGGTACCCGGACGGCCTCCCCCTCTGTCATCTCAACCTGAGAGCTTCACCGGCCCACCCCGCGAGAACACGGAACACACCGGCTTGCACCGTCGGTGAGAGCGGAAACCGTGCACCCCGCCCTGCTTTCCAGAGTGACCTCGTCCGTGCGGTACAGGGGCCTGAGAGATTCCGGGGAGGATTTGCTCCTTCGGCGCCCCCGACTACTGTCGGAAGACTCTCCCGCACGGGGTCAGCAGCCACTCGCCAGCCTACCAGCGGCTACTTGGCCGCAGCCCCCGAGTGGCCGCCTTCCGCAATGTGCTCTTTCGTAGTGCTTACAGACGAGTTGCGATCATCGCGATCAGTTGGAGGGCCCGTGCAGACCGATGTTGATCCGCGCAATCTGATCGGCCGCAAGGCGTTCGACCGCAACGGAGCCAAGATCGGCACCATCGACGAGGTGTACCTCGACGACGCGACGGGCGAACCGGAGTGGGCCGCGATACGAACCGGCCTGTTCAGCCGCGACGCCTTCGTCCCGCTCGAACCCAGCGACTTCACGGACGGCACGCTGCACGTGCCCTTCGAGCGCTCCCTGATCAAGGACTCCCCCGACTTCGGCGTCGGCCGCCACCTCTCCCCCGAGCAGGAACTCCAGCTCTACGACCACTACGGTCTGGACATCACGGCTCCTCAGTCGCCCGACGTCACATTCGGCAAGGTCGCGGGCGCGGAGGACGACCCGACCTGAACCTCGGCGCCCTCCACCAGCGGAAGCGGATCCGCCGACTCCAGCTCGGGATCGTCGACCCGGAAGGTCCGCACCCGCCCCGGCACCAGCGCATACGGCGTCTCGAACCGCACGGTCACCCGCCCCAGCCCGCTGCCCTGCACCCACCCGGGCCCGAACTCGGCATGCCGCACATCGTGCCCGGCCAGCCATCGCCGCTCGACGGGCTCGGCGGCCTCCACCGGCTCGGCCGCGTCCGCCTCCCCCTCCGGCTCCTCGGCGGCCGCTTCCTCCGCGGCCGCTTCCTCCGCGGCGGCGAACTGCGCGAACAGGTCCTCCTGCGTGAAGTCGGCGAGCCCGCTGACACCGACCCCCAGCAACCGCACACCACCGGTCGTGTCCACGCTCTCCAGCAACCGCGCCGCGGCCTCCCGCACCACCCCGGGGTCGTCCGTCGGCCCCCGCAGCGTCTCGGAGCGCGTCAGCGTCGAGAAGTCGTAGCGCCGCACCTTGAGCACCACGGTCCGCCCCGAGCGCTCGGCCGCTCTCAGCCGCTCCACGCACCGGCCGGCGAGCCTGCGCACCTCCATCCGGACCCGCACCCGGTCATGGATGTCCACGTCGTACGTGTCCTCGACCGATACCGACTTGGAGTCCCGCTCGGCGACGACCGGCCGCTCGTCGCGGGCCAGCGCCATCTCGTACAGATGGCTGCCGTGCGCCTTCCCGAGGAGGCGCACCAGCTCGTCCTCGCCGGCCCCCGCGATCTCCTCCACGGTCAGAATCCCGGCCCGCCGCAGATGATCCGCCGTCGCGGGCCCGACGCCGGGCAGGATCCGCACGGACCGCGGCCCGAGCAGCGCGCGCTCGGTACCGGGGCGTATGAGCACGAGCCCGTCCGGCTTCGCCTCCTCCGAGCCGATCTTGGCGAGCATCTTGGACGCGGCGAGCCCCACGGACCCGGTCAGCCCGGTCACACGCCGGATGTCGGCCCGCAGCCGCCGCCCCACGGCCTCCGCCGAAGCGGCGTCCCAGGCCGCCTCACCGGCCTCCAGATCGACGAACGCCTCGTCCAGGCTCAGCGGCTCCACGAGCGGCGAAAGGGCGCCGAGGAGCCCCATCACCTGCTCGCTGATCTCCCGGTAGAGCCGGAAGCGCGGCACCAGGTAGGCGGCATGCGGGGCGAGCCGGCGCGCCTGTCCCATCGGCATCGCCGAGTGCACCCCGAACTTCCGCGCCTCGTACGACGCCGTGGCCACGACACCGCGCGGACCGAGCCCGCCCACGACGACCGCTTTCCCGCGCAGGCTCGGCTTCGCCGCCTGCTCCGCAGAGGCGTAGAAGGCATCCATGTCGAGATGCAGGATGGTGGGCGCGGTTCTCACATCACTGATGCTGCCCTACGCCACTGACAACGCGGCCGTACGGACCTCACACGGCCCTGCCCCGCCGCCTCGCGAGCTCGTCCGTGGGGTTCGGCGGCACGATCGTCTCGCCGGTGTCCACACGCTCACCGTGCAGCTGCGAGAGCGCGGCCTCCACGTCCCGCCAGACCACGCCCACGGCGATCCCGAAGACCCCCTGGCCGCCCTGGAGCAGATCGTGCACCTCATCCGGCGACGTGCACTCGTACACGGTCGCGCCGTCGCTCATCAGCGTCATCCGCTCCAGGTCCCGGAAGCCGCTCTCGCGCAGGTGCTGCACGGCCGCCCGGATGTTCTGCAAGGAGACGCCCGTGTCCAGGAACCGCTTGACGACCTTGAGGACGACGACGTCCCGGAAGCTGTAGAGCCGCTGTGTCCCCGATCCGTACGCGGAGCGCACACTGGGTTCGACAAGGCCGGTCCTGGCCCAGTAGTCGAGCTGCCGGTAGGTGATGCCGGCCGCCGCACATGCCGTCGGCCCCCGGTATCCCAGCTGCTCGGAAGCGGCCTCGCCGCTGTTCCCCGCCACCACAGGCACGGCCTGTGGGCGCTGCGGAGTGTGATCGGCCGCGCCGCCGTGGAGGGGGTACCCCCTGCTCGAGCTCATTCGAGAGCTCGGGGGAAGGTACGGTCCGCCCGTCGCCGTACCGTCGCCGCTGCTTCTCACGCCGACCTCCTCATTGACCTGCCTTGTCGACGGTAGGCAGTCACAGGGGGTGCGTCAACGAACGCCACACTAGGCACGCCGAGTGATAATCACCCTAAGAGTGGTTTCCCGTGGCCCACCGCCGGGAAAGGCTAGCCGAATGTCCCGAGGGCGCCGCCGCTCGACGCCCGGGCCCGGCCGTCGGCCGACCGGTCACTGGCTGTTGGTGCCGAAGTCCTCGGGAGAGATCTGGTCGAGGAACTCGCGGAACTTCTCCACCTCGTCCTCCTGCTCGTCGGGGATCGCGATCCCCGCATCGTCCAGGACCCCGTCACTGCCGTAGATCGGCGTACCGGTGCGCAGTGCGAGGGCTATGGCGTCCGACGGGCGGGCGCTGACCTCGACCCCGCTCGCGAACACCAGCTCCGCGTAGAAGACGCCTTCGCGCAGGTCCGTGATGCGCACTTCCGTGAGCTCCTGGCCGACCGCCTCAAGGACATCCTTGAAAAGGTCGTGCGTCAGCGGACGCGCGGGCGCCATGCCCTGCTGGGCGAAGGCGATCGCGGTCGCCTCCCCCGGTCCGATCCAGATGGGGAGGTACCGGTCGCCTCCCACTTCACGCAGGAGCACGATCGGCTGGTTGGAGGGCATTTCGACCCGGACACCTACGACGTCGAGCTCGTTCACACAGCAACCCTAGGACGTGCCCGGTCGGTTTGGGTAGTCGGGCATCCACCGAGGACCGGGCCGTCGGTGCTCACCCGAGCCCGCGATCAGGGCAGACGCACCCCGAGCGCGGTCTGCACAAGTGCCGAGTGCAGCCTCACTGTGAGGCCTGCGAGCTCCTTGGCGCGGGCCTCGGCGTGCGCCCGCGTCTGCGGGTTGCGGTGCACCTTCAGGGGGGCCACCACCTGGTCCACCAGGCCGGCCTCCCGGTCCGCGGCCGCCCGCATGACCCGCAGGTGCCGCGGCCCGATCCCGAACCGGGCCAGCTCGCCGATGAGCTCGGCGACCGACACGGCGGACGCGTCGTAGCCACCGTCGGGCAGCGGCGTGAGGAGCCCGTACGACTCCCATTCGTCGAGCTCGTGCTCCTCGACGCCGACGGCGGCCAGCAATTCGTCCCGGCCGACTCGCGCGGCCGTCGGCACATCGGTGCCGTCCTCCGCGTCGCCGGGGCGTCCCGGCGCGGGCACGGGCAGCGTCTCGCCCGGCTCCAGGGCGTCGAGCTGCTCCTTGATGACCTTCAGCGGCAGGTAGTGGTCCCGCTGCATGCGCAGCACATGGGCGAGCCGCTCGACGTCGTCCGGGCTGAACTTCCGGTAGCCCGAGGGCGTGCGCCGCGGCTCGACGAGGCCCTCGGACTCCAGGAACCTGATCTTGGAGATGGTGACTTCGGGAAACTCTTCTCGGAGCACGTTCAGTACGGTGCCGATGCTCATCAGCCGACTGTCCGTGGTGGCGGTGCCCCCGGGGGCACCGCCACTCGTCGTGTGCAGCATGGACCTTCCTGAAGGGTCGCGGACGGTTCAGATACCGCGCTGGCTCGCGTAGAACACCAGCCGGTACTTGCCGATCTGCACCTCGTCCCCGTTGTTCAGCGTCACCGAGTCGATGCGCTCACGGTTCACATACGTGCCGTTGAGGCTGCCGACGTCGGCGACGGTGAACGAGCCGTCCTGCAGGCGACGGAACTCCACGTGGCGGCGCGACACGGTCACGTCGTCCAGGAAGATGTCGCTCTGCGGGTGGCGCCCCGCGGTGGTCAGCTCGCCGTCCAGGAGGAAGCGGCTGCCCGAGTTCGGACCGCGCCGCACCACCAGGAGCGCCGAGCCCAGCGGCAGCGCGTCGACCGCCGCCTGCGCCTCGGGAGAGAGGGCCGGAAGCTGCGTCTGACCCGTCGCCTCCGGGTCGTAGGACTCGAGGCCGGAGATGGAGATCGTGGACGTCGTCTCGGACGGCCCCTCCGGCGCCGCACCGCCGCGCAGCGGCGCACCGCAGTTGGAGCAGAACCGGCTGTTCTCCCCGTTCCGGTTTCCGCACCTCGTACACACCAGGGCCGACATGGACGGATCCTCCTGCCGCGGCTGCCCCGCGGGGGCGTGGGACGCGTACGGGTCGGGGGCAAACCCTCCACCCGTACTTGAGGTTGACGGTTCTCCGAAACCTATGCGGCCGGAACCGGCAGGGTCAACAGACGACGCGCCCTGTCCGCCCGAATTGTCTCCGGCGACCTGGTCCCGGAACAGCGGGCGCTCGCCCACCTGCGTCTCCGGGGCGTCCCCTTGCCGCGGCGCACGGTGACGCGCGTCCTCACGGCTCTTGCCGAACAACTTCGCAAACAACTTCACGGGCGATTCCCCTTGACCGAAACAGACCCGCCCGTGGGGCAGGACGAACCCTGACTGCACACATCGGCGTACATCGCGTACATCAATGACACGGACACCCTCACAACGTCCGTATCCGCCAAACAGTTTCCACCACGCGCACCACCCTTGCTGCGGCGACCCCCCGCAACCTCATGCCCTCGCACGGTATCCACCATGCACCCCCGGCTTCACTCCGAGGACGACCGAGCGTAATCAGGCCGTTGCGCCGATCGCAAGGCATCCACGACGATCTTGTTCGAGCGGCTCACGGCCACCGTGGCCTGCTCCTTCTCCAGCGTCTGCACGACACCCCCGGGGATGTTCAGGGCCGGCTCCAGGTCCTGCGGCTTGCCGATGACCTTGAACCGGTAGGGGCGGCTGATCTCGTGCCCGTCCACACTGATCCCCTTCCCTCCGCTGCCGTCCGTCAGATACGTGTTGGCCACGATGCGGACATCATTCACCTGAATCGCCTCCGCGCCGGCGGCGCGCAGCTCCTGGACCGCGTCGAGCAGCATGTCCGCCTCCACGGCCCCCTTCGTGTCGGTGACGGTCATGGTGATCCCGGGGCCCTGCGCGGCCGTCGTGCCCGCCAGAATGCCGAGCTGCTTCTGCTTCTCGGCCGTCTGCTTGCGGGCCTCGTCGGCCTGGTCCGAGCTGTTCTCCAACTCGGTGCGCTGGTCCACGAGACCTTGCTTCTCATCCTCAAGACGCTGAGTTCGATCATCCAGTTCATCGAGAATGCGAACGAGATCTTCCTGACGCGCACCGCGCAGCGCGCTGTTGTCGCTGGTGGACCGCACCTGGATGGCGAGCCCGAGCCCCAGGACGAACAGCAGCACGGCCATGATGAGTTGGGCACGTGACGCGCGCGGCGGCCACAGACCCTTCACGAGCCGCTGCCGCCCGGTCAGTTCGGGCTCGACGACCTCCGGCCCGGCGTCCGGACGGTCATCCGGGCCTGCCGGCTCCGGTTCGGGCGCCCGGGGTTCGGGCGCCTCGGGTTCGGCCGGAGCCGCCTCTGCCTCCCGCTCCGCCGCACGGTTCGCCGGCGGCACCTCGGGGGGCAGCTCCTTGGAGAGCTCCTTGCGCAACTGGTCGGTCCCGCCGTCCGGTTGCACGCCCCGCGGGTTCTCGCGGTTCTCTGCGTTCTCTTCGTTCTCGTTCTGACTCATCGGCCTCACGCCCGGAACACATGCCGCCGGATCGCGGCCGCGTTGGAGAAGATGCGGATGCCGAGCACCACGACGACACCGGTCGACAGCTGCGCGCCGACGCCCAACTTGTCGCCCAGGAAGACGATCAGCGCGGCCACGACGACGTTCGACAGGAACGAGACGACGAACACCTTGTCGTCGAAGATCCCGTCCAACATGGCGCGCAGCGCCCCGAACACCGCGTCCAGCGCCGCGACGACGGCGATGGGGAGGTAAGGCTCGACGACCGCCGGAACCTCGGGCCGGACGAAAAGTCCGACCACGACTCCCACGACGAGGCCCAGTACGGCGATCACGATGTGCCCTTCTGCTCTGCTCTCGGCTGTGCTGTACGTACGATCACGCTGGGTGCGGCAGGAAGCTCGATGTCGTCCTGAGCCGAAATACTGGTCCTGACCCCGAAGTTCTCCTGCAGCGCGTGCAGATAGAGACCGTCGGGGCTGTTCTGGAACCGGGTGCTCAGCCGTTGTCCGTCCCCCACCGCGAGCACCGTGTACGGCGGCACCAGCGGCTTGTTGTCGACCAGTATCGCGTCACCCGCGGCCCTGATCGCGGACAGCGAGGTGAGGCGCTGCCCGTTGATGCTGATGGCCTCGGCGCCGGACTGCCAGAGACCGTTCATGACGCGCTGCATGTCCCGGTCGCGTACGCGGCCCGTGTCGGAGAAACCGTTGCTCTCGCGCGGACCGCTGCCGTCGCCCGTGGTGGCCGACTTGGCGTCGTCGATGACGAGCTTCACACCGGGGCCGTGCACGGCGACGGCGCCGGAGAGCACTCCCGCCAACTCCGCCTGCTCACCACCGTGCTTCTTCAACGCCTCGCGCTGCATCTCCCCCACGCGCCCGCGCAGCGAGTCGACCTGCCCCTCCAGTTGGTCGGCGGACTCGGTCTCCTGGTCGATGCGGTCGATGAGCTCCTCGCGCTCCTTGGCCACCACCGGCGCGGTGACGCGGGCCTGCGCCGCGCCCACCGTCACCACAAGCGCGGCGAGCACAAGTCCGGCCGCGAGCCCCAGCTTCGCCCGCAGCGTCTTCGGCAAACCGCTCTGCCCCAGCGCCTCTTTGCGCGCGGTGGCCTCCGCATATCCGTCGTCCAGGCTGTGATCCATGACGTTGGTCAGCAGCGACATGGAGGCGTCGGGGCGCGAGGGGCGCTCTGGGGTGCTCCGTTTGGGGGGCTGCTGCGGCATGCCGCACATCGTCGCACGTCGCGGCCGCTGTCACCCAACGACCCCACTGCCCTGCCGCCCGACGCCCGAATTGGGCGTCGAGCAGCAGGGATCCGGGTCAGCGCCCGGCGCTGTCCACGACGGACGACCACTCGTCGAGCAGTTGCTGCGCCGAGGCGTCGTCCGGCCCCTCGGCCCACAGGTGGGTGACCGCCTCGGCCGGGTCGGGCAGCACCATCACCCAACGCCCGTCGGCCTCCACGACCCGTACACCGTCGGTCGTGTCCACGGACCGCTCGCCCGCCTCCTCCACGACACGGCGCATGACGAGGCCCTTGACGGCCCACGGCGTCGCCAGATCCCGCTTGAGCACATGCGCCCGCGGAATCCGTGCGTCGATCTGGCTGAGGGTCAACTGCGTACGGGCGACGAGCCCGATGAGCCGCACGAACGCCGCGGCCCCGTCGAACACGCTGCTGAACTCGGGAATGATGAACCCGGCCCGCCCGTCCCCGCCGAAGATCGTCCCGTCCTCACGCCCCACGCGCGTCAGGTCGTCGGGAGACGTGGTCGTCCACTCGACCTGCGTCCCGTGATACGCGGCGACCTGCTCCGCGATCCGGGTCGTGGTCACGGGCAGCGCCACCCGCCCGCTCCTGCGCTCCGCGGCGACAAGATCGAGCATCACGAGCAACGCCCGGTCGTCCTCGACGATCCGCCCCTTCTCGTCGACCAGCGAAAGCCGCTCGCCGACCGGGTCGAACCGCACGCCGAACGCGGCCCGCGCCGAGGCCACGATCTCCCCCAGCCGTACGAGCCCGGACCTGCGGGCGTCGGCGGTCTCCGTGGGCCTGGACTCGTCGAGCCCGGGATTGATCGTCAGGGAGTCGACGCCGAGCCGCCCGAGAAGGCTGGGCAGCACGAGCCCGGCGCTTCCGTTTGACGCGTCGACGACCACCTTGAGCCCGGCCTCCGCGATCCCCGTCGTATCGACGTTCCGCAGCAGGGACCCCGTGTACGAGTCGAAGACGCTCGACGGGAAGTGCAGATCGCCGATCTCCCCGGGGAACGCCCTGCGGTACTCCTGCCGCGCGTACACCCGGTCCAGCTTGCGCTGGCTGCCTTGCGAAAGATCGGCCCCGCGCTCGTCGAAGAACATGATGTCGACGGAGTCCGGCACCCCGGGCGTCGTACGGATCATGATCCCGCCGGCACTGCCCCGAGCCGTCTGCTGCCGCGCCACGGGCAACGGCACGTTCTCCAGGTCCCTTACGTCCATGGCGCTGGCCTGGAGCGCGGAGATGACGGCCCTCTTGAGCGCACGCGCACCACGGGAGTGGTCACGCGCGGTCGTGACGGTCGACCCCTTCTTCAGCGTCGTCGCGTACGCCCCCGCGAGCCGCACGGCCAGTTCGGGCGTGATCTCGACATTCAGGATCCCGGAGACGCCCCTCGCCCCGAACAGATGGGCCTGCCCGCGCGATTCCCAGATGACCGAGGTGTTGACGAACGCGCCGGCCTCGACGGTCTTGAACGGGTAGACCCGCACATTGCCCTGGACAATCGATTCCTCACCGACGAGGCACTCGTCGCCGATGACGGCGCCGTCCTCGATCCGCGCGGCCCGCATGATGTCGGTGTTCTTGCCGACCACACAGCCCCGCAGATTGCAGTGCTCCCCGATGTAGACGTTGTCGTGCACGACGGCCTTGTGCAGGAAGGCCCCGCTCTTCACGACGACGTTCGAGCCGACGACCGTGTGCTCGCGGATCTCTACATCCGCTTCGACCTTGGCGTAGTCGCCGATGTAGAGCGGCCCGCGCAGCACGGCGTCCGGGTGCACCTCGGCACCTTCGGCCACCCAGACACCGGGCGAGATCTCGAACCCGTCGAGTTCGACGTCGACCTTTCCTTCGAGGACGTCGGCCTGGGCCTTCACATAGCTCTCGTGAGTACCGACGTCCTCCCAGTAGCCCTCGGCGACGTAGCCGTAGATGGGCTTGCCTTCCTTCATCAGCTGCGGGAAGACATCCCCGGACCAGTCCACCGGGACATCGGCCTCGACGTAGTCGAAGACTTCGGGCTCCATCACATAGATGCCCGTGTTCACCGTGTCCGAGAAGACCTGCCCCCAGGTCGGCTTCTCGAGGAAGCGCTCGACCTTCCCCTCCTCGTCGACGATGGTGATACCGAATTCTAGCGGATTGGGCACACGCGTCAGACAGACGGTGACGAGCGCACCCTTTTCCTTGTGGAATTCGATGAGCTCGGTGAGGTCGAAATCAGTGAGGGCGTCACCCGAGATGACAAGGAAAGAGTCATCCTTCAGCGCTTCCTCAGCGTTTTTCACGCTGCCGGCAGTGCCGAGTGGCTTCTCCTCATTGGCATAGGTGAGCTCCATTCCAAGCTCTTCGCCGTCCCCGAAGTAGTTCTTGACGAGTGAAGCCAAGAACTGCACGGTGACCACGGTCTCACTGAGCCCATGCCGCTTGAGCAACCTGAGCACATGCTCCATGATCGGCCGATTGGCCACTGGCAGGAGCGGCTTGGGCATACTCGAGGTCATTGGGCGAAGGCGTGTGCCTTCGCCTCCGGCCATCACGACGGCCTTCATGTCGGAAGCGTCCTCCTTGAAGAGACGACGGTCTAGCCGACTTCACCCGCCTTGAATGGCCCGCACTTCTCACGGCGGGACATCTGGCCTCTGCCAACGCGCAATGGCGAGCTCAATCGGCCGTGGAGTCCGCCCGGACAAGCCGGCGGACTTGAACCACGTAGAGGATCCCTGCCCACCAGTACAGCGTCGTACCCCATCCGGCGAACGCCCATCCGAAAATAGCAGCGAGTTCGTGGATCCAGCCCGTTCCGTCACTCAGAAGCAGCAAGGGGAACGCGTACATCAGGTTGAAGGTCGCTGCCTTCCCGAGGAAGTTCACCTGGGGCGGCGGATAGCCGTGGCGCCTGAGGATCCCCACCATCACCAGCAGAAGCAGTTCACGCGCCAAAAGTACGGCGGTCAACCAAATGGGCAGAATGTCACGCCAGGTCAAACCCACCAACGTGGACAAAATGTAGAGCCGGTCGGCGGCCGGGTCGAGCAGCCGGCCAAGGCTGCTGATCTGATTCCAGCGCCGCGCGAGCTTCCCGTCGAGATAGTCGCTGATGCCGCTGAGCGCCAGCACGAGCAGTGCCCAGCCGTCACTCTTGGGGCCCCCGAACTCAGGGCGCAGGATGAGCCACAGGAAGAGGGGCACGCCGACGAGACGCGCCATGCTGAGGATGTTCGGGATGGTGAGGACCCTGTCCGTCTGAACACGGGTCTCCTGGACCTCCACCCGGGGGCCTCCTGTGGGGAACGAACCAACGATGCCCCCTGACTTTACCCTCAGTGTCAGGAGGCCTGAGCTATGGGGGCGTCGTAACGCAGTACACGCCCACACCCTAAACACAGAAAAGCCCGGACCGTATCCCGGCCCGGGCTTTTCCATAAAAGGAGTTCGGCGGC